>CACZOA010000093.1 GCA_902782665.1 uncultured Bacteroidales bacterium | reverse complement strand
CCATTACAAAGAGCATCAATATAGAGCATCGATCCACCTACCATTACTACATCATCATGAGTGAGAAACAGTTCCTCGAGTTTCGCCAATGCCTCTATCTCAAAACGTCCGCAGCTATAATAGTCATCAAGAGCGAGCATCCCTATAAAATGATGTTTTGCTCTGCTCAACTCTTCAGCGGATGGAGCAGCAGTGACGATAGGGATATCTTTATAGAACTGACGGGAATCACATGAGATAATATCAGTGTGAAGACGTTCAGCAACTTGAATGCTGAGTTCCGTTTTTCCGATAGCCGTCGGTCCGAGTATGACAATCAGTCGTTTGCTCATTAGTTTGTGGACTCTAAATAAATGCTTTTATATTCCTGTTGGATGAAATCGAATACAAATATAGCCATTTTTGCGTGTAATGTTTGCAGATCTATGGATAAAGAGAGTTTATAATGTTGACTGTAATATAATCAGGACTTTGTAAAAAGGAAATCAACTCAAAAAAAGCTTAAAATCCCAATTTTAGTTAACAAATGTTAAAAATTGGCGATAATAAAGTTATCCAATAAATTTTCATTGTATTTTTTTTACTTTTGGTTCACTTTTAATGAATTAGCTATAATTTCTTTCCTCATTTGTTTGGGTTTAGAATTGGTAAAATGTTGTTTTTGAGGGAAGCGTCTTAAATCAATAATATTTCTTTACAACAAAAATGGACTCAGAATATTTTTTCATATTGTCATTTAAGACATACCACCATATGCGAAAACATAACAAAATATACTACAAAAATTTATGAAAAAAGTTTTACTTACTACGTTAGGAGTGTCAGCACTTGGCTTGGCAGCATACTCTATAACGTATATGCGTGTGCTGCAGACCGATGGCACAGAATCAGAAATTGCTGTAGATAAAGTCAACCAAGTTGACTTCCTTGAGAAAGAAGTTGGTGGATCGGCTTCATCCACGACTCACGAGTATGTAGATCTGGGGCTTCCAAGCGGAACATTATGGGCAACATATAACATTGGAGCAACTAAACCAGAAGAAATTGGTGAATACTACTCTTGGGGAGAGACTGAAACAAAAGATTTCTTTAATTGGAGCACCTACAAATGGTGTATTTCGAACAACGGAGGTTTGGATTTCTTGACGAAATATAATTCAGGCCACAGGTATAATGGAAAAATCGACAATCTGCAAACATTACTTTCACAGGATGACGTTGCGAGTGCCAAATGGGGTTCTGAATGGCGTATGCCAACAAATGAAGAATTCCAGGAGCTTCTAGACAACTGCCAATATAATTGGACAGAATACAATGGAGTGTATGGAGCAAAATTTACCGCATCAAACGGCAATTCGATGTTCCTTCCTGTCGGAGGCTACTATGAAAGTTCCACTATCTACGATACGAATAGCCGTGGTTTCTATTGGTCTTCTTCTCTTTTAAATGACTACGAATTCTGTGCTCTCAACGTATATTTCCGTTCTGAAGGAGTAGGCATGAACGCTGGTAACCGACGATTAGGTTTCCCTGTCCGCTCTGTCCGCTGCGAAAAGAAATTGCCAACAGATACTACAGCCACTGTTAACGATACAACATCAATAGCTTACGAATATGTCGATTTAGGACTTCCGAGTGGAACTTTATGGGCCACATTCAATGTCGGTGCAACAAAACCAGAAGAATATGGAGACTATTTTGCATGGGGTGAGACAAAACCAAAGGATGTCTATGACTGGAGCACATACAAATGGGCAAAACCAAATTCCTCAGAAAATTCGAGCTGTTACATAAAGTATTTTTCTGGATCATATGACTTGAATGATTTTACTGGAGTAATAGACAATTTGACAACTTTGCTACCAGAAGATGATGCAGCCACAGCTAATTGGGGAGTGGATTGGAGTATGCCTACAAAAAATGATATAGAGGAACTTATCAAATACTGCGAATTCAGCTGGACAGAACTCAACGGTGTAAATGGTGCAAGATACACAGCATCAAACGGCAACTCTATTTTTATTCCTGCTGCTGGATATCAATCTGGGTCTTTCCGCAATGTATCATCCAGTGACAACGCTGTCTTCATCTTATCGTCTACAATTCATGAAGAACTCGAAGCTATTTCATACAATTTATATATTTCACCTTATGGTCCCGATATTCAAGCATGGATGCGTGAAACTGGATACCCAGTTCGTCCTATACGTTCTAAGAAATCAACAAACACAGAATCGCCAATTATAGTAAAAGACACATCTACCAAACATGAGTATGTAGACTTGGATCTTCCAAGCGGAACACTTTGGGCTACTTGCAACGTGGGAGCAACAGATAAAAGTGATAACGGTTATTATTTTGCATGGGGAGAGACTGAACCTAAGAGTGTATATGATTGCAGCACATATAAATGGGCAAAAACTAATGGAAAGTATGGAGTAGATTCATTGACAAAGTATAATTCAGGCAAATATTTTCCAGGAACCATAGACAATCTGACAACATTGTTGCCTGAGGATGACGCCGCCACTGTAAACTGGGGACCAGACTGGCGTATGCCTACAAAAGAGGAGATCGAGGAACTCATCAACTACTGCAATATTGGAGAAGTAAATTATGGAGGAGGATTAAGCTTGTTGTCATACAACGGCAATTCTCTTTATATTCCTTCAGCCTGTGGACGTTACGGATCGGACACCAACAATTCCGGAACTGGATCTTTTTCAATTAATTATGTCTCAATATGGTCTTCATCACTCGATGAGAACAGTGAGAATCGTGCACAATTCATAAACTATAAAAATTATGGAGGTTTTTCTTCTCTTACGGCTATATTAAACATATCTGATTACGAACGTTACTATGGTTTCCCTATTCGTCCTGTATTTGTCAAAAAGTCGAAAGAAATAACATTTGTTGACACAACATACAAAGACACTGCATCTACTCATGAGTATGTTGACCTTGGTTTGCCAAGCGGAACACTTTGGGCGACACACAACGTGGGTGCTACTAAACCTGAGGAGTATGGCAACTATTTTGCATGGGGTGAGACTAAACCAAAGAAAAATGATATCTTTCACTGGGGTACTTACAAATGGGCAAAATCTTTTTATGACGTGGATCGTTCTAATTGTGGTGATTTTGCATGGCTTTTGTCATCCATTAAAAAGTATAAACTGGGAAGACTCAGCTGTTGGGGTATATCATCAACAGACAATCTTACAACACTACAACCTGAAGATGATGCTGCCACAGCAAACTGGGGAACTGAATGGCATACTCCGACAAAAGAAGAGATCAATGAACTCATCGAAAATTGCATATATAGCGACACAACCATCAATGGAATAACAGGATCAAAATATACTGCACCCAATGGCAATTCCATTTTTATGCCTGCCGGCGGTTACTATTTCGATAGCTATTATTACAAGAACTACGGTAACCTCTATTGGTCTTCATCGCTCGGTGATCCAGATGAGTATGCATATACTTTTTATGGGGAAAAAATTGATAATACAAAACGTTATTATGGTTGTCTCGTTCGACCAGTCCGTTCAAAGAAATAGATTCTTTATTCTGATATAGGATAAAATAAATTTCTGAAATAAAAGTCCTTAAAGTAATTCCTACTTTAGGGACTTTTTATTATAAACACAGTATTCAAAATTTATAATTCTACGAACTGTTTTATTAATTTTTTTGATGAAATGAAGAAGAACTCCTAATTTTGCACAGCTTTTATAAAACAAACACAAATTACAAAAAAAACGAAAATGAAGATTGGACTGAATCTCTATGGCCCATGCTCAAAGCAAGCAATGAAAGAAGAAGATCTGTTGATTGCTGTAAGAGCGTTGGAAATTGATTTTGTTGAACCATGTGTCCTGATGGGCGGATTGACTCACAACAATCCATCATTCTGGACGATGTCGAAATTCCAGCATCTGTACAAATTTATGAACAACATCGGATTAGAAGTTAAATCTATCCACGTTGTGACTGATTCCATCCAAGATTCTGTCGACGAAATGATCATGTTAGCCAACGAATATGGCATCAAGCAATTTGTGATAGGTATGCCAAACAAACAGGAGGAGAGTGTGTTAAGAGAGAGAGCGTTGGTATTATTCAGTGTGACAGAAAGACTTAAATCATGCGGAGCTCGTCTGCTTATCCACAACAACAAACCTGACACAGCCGTGAAGATCAACGGAAAAACAGCATTGGAAACATTGGTTGATTTGTGTGATGGAAAGGTAGGGTTTCAGCTTGATTTAGGTTGGTGTGCAGCAGGAGGAGAGGATCCAATCGCATTCTTCAAACGAAATGAGAGTAGAGTAGAATCACTTCATTTCAAAGATTTTGTAAAACCAGGAGTTTCTGAATCAGACGTCACTATCGGCAGTGGAAGCATCGACACAATATCAGCCATTGAGATCGCAAAAAAACTTAGGATTCCGATGTTGATTGACCAAGACAGTTATGGCGACATTCGCGTCGACTTGAAGAAATCTGCAGAATTCATAATCAATAATTCATAAAGTTTTTCTCTTTTTATCTAAACATTTTTCCCATTCATATATACCAAATTTCCCAATTTCGAATTGGGAGTGATCCTTTTTTGTCAAAATTATAAATAAATGTTAACTTTGCATATGTTTGCGAAATATAATAATAACAATAGGGTTTAATAAGATATATATGAAAAACTTTATAAAACATTGCCTTACAACAATTGCGACAATTCAATTGTCTGCAACTGTTTTTTCTCAATCATGGAACTTAGTTTGGCAGGAGGATTTCGGTGTCGTGCCAGATTCAGTATATTCCGACTTCGCTGATCCAAGCAAAACAATGCCTGGCCATAAATGTGCGAAACAAGGACAAGCCGTCCAGGATGGATGGTATGCTATTGTCAGCCATGTCTACAATGATCCTATGGGGTCGTGGTG
>CACZOA010000092.1 GCA_902782665.1 uncultured Bacteroidales bacterium | reverse complement strand
TGCCGGAGGTAAAGGAAGATTGATATTCCAATTGATATTTGGGTGTGGATTTTTGATCCACACCCTTTTTTATTTATGGTAAGGATTATGTTTGTCCGTTCGAAATTTTGTGTTTGTCTAAAAATAAATGATATATAATTCCTCACATTTGTTACAAACGACATTAAAAAAAATAAATTTATTCGTTAATTTTGACTTACAAATACAATAAAAGGAATGTATCTTCCGTTATAGGATAGAAAAGAACTTAAATTTAGGGCCATGATATACCGTAGTAAAGCACCGTTGAGACTAGGTCTTGCAGGAGGAGGTACAGATGTTTCTCCGTTTTCAGACCTTTATGGAGGAGCCATTCTCAACGCAACAATAAATATGTACGCATATGCCACTATCGAACCACTTGATAATGGCAAGGTGGAATTTGTCGGACCAGATTGTGACGAATTTGAGGTTTGTGACGCGACAGAACGATTGATGACAGAAGGTTTTTTCGTTTTGGCTCGTGGAGCTTATAATAGAATTGTTTCTGATTTCACACATGCTCCACTATCTTTCCGTATAACATTGCATGTAGACGCACCTGCTGGTTCGGGTCTTGGAACGTCGTCAACACTTATGGTGGCGATAGTAGGAGCTTTTGCAGAGTGGTTGAAACTTCCTCTTGGAGAGTATGATATAGCTCAACTTGCGTATAGAATAGAACGTGAGGATTTGCAGATGGCTGGAGGAAAGCAGGATCAATATGCAGCCACATTCGGTGGTGTGAACTTTATGGAATTTTATGCGGACAATAAGGTGATAGTTAACCCACTCCGTGTACGTTGCCAGTTCCAGAACGAACTTGCACACAACCTTCTTCTTTGTTATACACAGACAAGCAGAGAGTCGGCTAAGATTATAGAAGGTCAGGTGAAGAATGTGAAAGGAAAAAACCAGACATCGATTGCCGCCATGCATAAGTTGAAAGAGCAGGCTATCCAGATGAAGGAGCATCTTCTTAAAGGTGACATTGATGCAATGGGAGAATTGCTTAATTTCGGTTGGGAATACAAGAAGAAGATGACTGATGGAATTTCGAATCCGTTTATCGATAAACTATATGATACAGCACTAAAAGCCGGAGCGACGGGAGGCAAAATCTCTGGTGCAGGTGGTGGAGGATTCATGTTCTTCTATTGCCCTAACTGCACTCGTTTTGCTGTTGAAAAGGCTTTGTCTGAACTTGGTGTAGCGGCAAAAAGATACGAGTTCACTTCAAATGGACTAAAGACTTGGACAATATGATTACAGAAGCGATTATATTGGCTGGTGGTTTTGGCACTCGTCTGAAACATGTGCTTGGAAATATTCCGAAACCTATGGCACCTGTAGACGGCAGACCATTTTTGGCTTATCTGTTTGAACGTCTTCGTGGAATAGGAATCAATCACGTCATCTTGTCTACCGGCTATATGCATGAAAAGGTGCAGGAATATTTCGGTGACAGTTACCGTGGAATAAACATCAGTTATGCACAGGAAACGACGCCTCTGTTTACAGGAGGTGCGATAGCTCTCGCGTCGACTTATGCGAAGAGCAATGATATCCTTGTGCTTAATGGAGATACTCTTTTCGATATTGATTTCTCTGTCTTTCAAAAATTTCATTTTGATAAGGGAAACAATATTACTATCGCATTACGCAAAGTGGAGAATGTGGAGAGGTATGGAGCTGTGCAGGTGGATGCTGACGGAAATTTGCTTGACTTTGTAGAGAAGGGTAAACTGACGGGAGAAGGATTCATCAACGGAGGTATTTATATAGTGAAGAAGGATTGGTTGCTTGCACAGGGAATGCCATCTAAATTCTCATTCGAAAAAGAAATTCTTGAAATGCCGTCTTTCCGTAAGAATATAGTGGCTTATCCGTTTGGAGGATATTTTATAGATATCGGTGTGCCTGAGGATTACTATAAGGCACAGCGTGAATTTGGTGATTTGTTCCCGAAAGCTAAATATCTTTTCCTTGATAGAGACGGCACGATCAATAAGAGAGTCGTTGGAGGCTACGTCACTAAGCCGGAGGAGTTCATCTTCCTTGATGGAGTTAAAGAAGCATTGGCGGTTTTTGCTAAGAAGTTTGATAGAATTTTCATTGTCACGAATCAGCGTGGTATTGGCAAGAATCTGTTTACGGAGCAAGATCTTGAAGAAGTCCATTCCTCGATGATGAAAGAGATTGTCGACGCAGGAGGACAAATCGATAAAATCTATCATTGTGTGGATCTCTCATGTGGGGAGACGGGAAGACGTAAACCAGAGATAGGCATGGCTAAAGAAGCAAAGCAGGATTTTCCTGAAGTCGATTTTGCTGAGTCGACAATGGTTGGAGATTCGATATCTGATTTACAGTTTGGTTATAAAGCAGGAATGCAGACTGTCTATCTACTCACAGATGGAGATGCACCTGTGGAAACAAAAGATTATACGGACAAGTTTTACTCAGACTTAAAAACGTTTGCGGAGACATTATAGTAGTTAAGTGATTAGGCAAGAAGACGTGAATGCTCACGTCTTCTTTTTTCTATATAAACAAAAAAGTAGAGCATATAATGCCTGAAATCTGGTAAGAATTGTCATATTAAGGGATATTTTCCATTTTTTTGAAAAAAAACGGCGAAAAGATTTGCAGGTATAGAAAAATGTTGTACTTTTGCACTCGCAATCAGGAAATGAGAGCGACAACGACAAAATGGTGTGGTAGTTCAGCTGGTTAGAATACATGCCTGTCACGCATGGGGTCGCGGGTTCGAGTCCCGTCCATACCGCAAGAGGAGTTCAGAAATGAACTCCTTTTTTGTTTTATGATATTTTGTGTTTATTGCTTATATAAATAAACAGAAATACATTTTTGAAATGATTATGCTTTGTGAGTCAACAATGGTCGTGGAGGCGGAAAACTTTAATGGGTGAAAACTAGTACATCAGAAAGCCAATTAGCAATCTAAATCTCCATTATTATCCAAAAAAAATGTAATTTTGCACCGTCTAATTATAAATTGATAATGAAGCGTATATTCTTGGTGGGTTATATGGGTAGCGGAAAGACTACCTACGGCAAGATGTTGGCCGAAAAATATAACTTGGATTTTAAGGATTTGGACATATATATCGAGCAGCGTCAATTCAAGACAGTCTCTCAGATCTTCAAGGAAAAAGGAGAGGAGGGATTTCGTAAGATTGAGCATAACATGCTAAAAGAGGTCTCTGAATTTGAAAATATAGTGATTTCTGCCGGTGGTGGCACTCCATGTTTCTTCGACAATATGGATATAATGAATGCGGCAGGTGACACTGTTTACCTTGAGGCGAGTGCAGAGGTGCTTTTCGACTATCTACGCTCAGCTAAGAATGAGCGTCCGCTTCTTAAAGATAAGAGCGACGAGGAGATGCTTGAGTATATCAGGGAATCTCTTGCTAAAAGAATCCCATTCTACGAGAAGGCTAAATATAGAGTAGACGCGAGAAATGTCGACTGGAGCCTTTTCGAAAAACTATTGAAATAACAAAAAACTATTATATGCAGGATAAAATCATAGTTCTGGACTTTGGTGGACAGTATGCCCACCTGATAGCAAACAGAGTGCGCCGTTTGGGTGTGTTTACAGAGATATTGCCTCCTACAGCCTCAGTAGAGGAGTTCGCAGGAGCAACAGGTATCATCTACAGTGGTGGACCATCAAGCGTCTACGCAGAGGATGCTCCCGACTACAATCCTGAAATTTTGAATATCCCTGTTCCTAAACTAGGAATCTGCTATGGCCACCAGTTGATGGCTTCGCAGCTTGGAGGAACAGTTCGCCCAGGTAAGGTGAAGGAGTATGGAATAGCTGACCTTCTTTTGAAGGAGCCTCAGCATCCGCTTTTGAAGGATATCCCTGCGTCTTCGCCAATGTGGATGAGCCATGGCGATGCAGTTGAAAAATTGCCTGAGGGTTATAAAATCATCGCGTCGACGAAGGATTGCCCTATTGCAGCAGTGGCTCTCGACGATCGTAAAATCTATGGAATCCAGTTCCATCCTGAGGTGACTCACAGTAAGTATGGAATGAAGATTCTCGACAATTTCATTGATATTTGTGGATGCCAACGCACATGGAACATGAAGAGCTATATGCCTCTTATCTCTGAGAAGATCAAGAAAGAGGTTGGCGACAGAAAGGTGTTCTTGCTTGTGTCTGGAGGTGTCGACAGTACTGTAGCATTCGTGCTTTTGAACCGTGTGTTGGGTACAGACCGTGTGATGGGACTTCATATCGACAACGGTATGATGCGTATGGATGAGTCGGCAAAGATTATTGATTTCTTGAAGGCTGAAGGCATGCATAATCTTCGTGTCGTAGACGCTACAGATACATTCTTGGGCAAACTTGAGGGTATTACAGCTCCAGAGGAGAAGAGAAAGAGAATCGGTGCTACATTCTTGGTTGTGAAAGACGAGGAGATGGCTAAATTGAATCTTGATCCAAAAGAGTGGATGATCGCTCAGGGAACTATTTACCCAGATACAATCGAGAGTGGAGGTACAAAGAATGCCGACCTTATCAAGACTCACCACAACCGTGTTAAGGAGGTGATGGATTTGATGGCACAGGGCTTGCTTCTTGAGCCGTTGGCAGATCTATATAAGGATGAGGTACGTATGTTGGGAGAGGAGCTTGGTATTCCTCACAACCTTGTATGGCGTCACCCATTCCCTGGTCCAGGTCTTGGTGTTCGTTTGCTTTGCACAGATGGCAAGGGTGAGTTCGCAACAAATGCAGATGTGCCTGGTCTAGCAGAGTATTTGAAGGAGAACAATATAGAAGGAAAGGTCCTTCCTATCAAGAGTGTAGGAGTGCAGGGTGACGGTAGAACATACGCGCAGCCATTCTTGCTTACTACACAGAATCTTACTTGGAAGCAGTGTGAGAAATTCTCAACTGAATTGGTTAACCGTTTCAAGGTAATCAACCGTGTGATCTGGCAGGTAGGTAGTGTAAGCGACGAGAATCCGAAGTTGGTGGAGCAGTATGCTACAAAGAAGAACTTCGATGTTCTACGTAAGTTTGACAATATCTGTACTGAGTTCTTGCAGGAGAACAATCTATACGAATCAATATGGCAGATGCCGGTTGTGTTGGTTCCGCTTACAGTGCAGAACAAGCCATGTATCGTAATGCGTCCTGTAAACTCATCAGAGGCTATGACAGCTAATTTCGCTGAGATCGACCAGAAGCTTCTTGAAGGACTTTGGGGTAGATTCGTAGCAGAAGGAGCGGGCTCATTGTGGTACGACGTTACACACAAACCTCCTGGTACAATTGAGTGGGAGTAATTTTTGAATGCTGAATTCGGAATTATAAATGATAAAATGGAGGTGTCAATCAGACACCTCCATTTTTTTATTTAATTGTATAGACGCGGCATTTCGACGTCTCTACAAACCAATAAAAAAGGTCGACACTGATGTGCCGACCTTCAATTATTTTGTCCTGCTTGGTATTATTTATTAATCACAAGCTTATGAACAGTAGTCTCATCGTTGATAGTTGTGCGAACGAAGTAAACACCATTAGAAAGAGTTGAAGTGTCAATGTCTTTTCTGTTGCTTACCTTCACAACTTCTCCAACCATGTTAAGGATCTCAACCTTTTCTACAACTTCCTCAGCGATCACAGAGATCTTTGTTGACGCTGGATTAGGAGTGATAGAGACTGTTTTTGCAAGAGTATTTGTCAAAGATGTCTGTTCTCCATTGATGACTACACCGACAAGAACAGTGTCGCTCATACAACCATTTGCTGATTCAAGGTATGTGTAATACCACAAGTATTCATCATCTTTGCTGTCTACATTTTTAACTGTTGGAACAGGGATTGTAGAACTTGCTTTACCAAGTTTGGCACTCTTTAGATCTGGTGCTGTTGCGTCTGTTGCATCCTCTACAATACCAATCTTCAATGTGTAGACACTTGATGCCAATGCTGATTTGAATACATCTTCGTTCTGCTGGTCAAGTGATTTCAAAGAATCTTTTTTGGCATCCTTTTTGTAATACTCGATTTTGTTTGTGTTGTCTACGGTGTTCTTGATGTCTTTACATGTAATCACACAATTCAAACCTGCTACAACGGGAACAAGAGAGATAGATACATTTCGGCAACTAGATGATGCGGATTGTTTCTTCCATGATTGGTCTGCGATCAATTCTGAATACTCACCAGTGACGACACGGAAATAGATACGATTAGCAGTGTCATTATGTAAAGAAGTGAAGTATTCCTCAACGTCCACATCAAAAGAGTCTGTTTCCACCACTTCTTCTTTGTGAATAGTTTTCCACTCAATTTTGTTAATCTCATTTTCTGTAGATGGATCCTGGAATGTATATTGATATACATAACCTAACTTCTTATTTGAATCAAATCTACCATTGCTATACAAATAGAATTTCTTTACAGCATCAGATGTCACAGAAGAAAGAGTCAACACATCACCAGAACATAGATCAAGAAGATTCTTACCTGTATTTACTGAAGATTCCAAATTTACATCTGGAGGAGTACAAACTTTAACGAATATATTGTCAATCGCATAGTCACGGCCTACTCCCATTACGGCACTTGTTGGAACATGAGCTGTATCATGCTTCATCTTCATTGTAAGTGTGACCTCAGATTCTCCATTAACATCTTCAGAATTTAGCGTAAACACTTTATCGATACATCTCCAACCATCAGAGCCTCCATTTACACTTTTATATTCAGATGCCAAAACTTTTCCGTTATATTCGAATGATACTTCAATGGCTCCTGGATGTTCACTGATTGATGAGAAATCGACACCAAAGGAAACAGCTTTTCCTACACAGATATTGTCGATATCAACCTCGAAGAACTCATCCTGTGATCCGTCATCAAGAAGGTCAAACTGAAGCATGCCACCAGTCTTAGTGCCAGAATTGTCGTAAGCTATACCACTAGGATAAGCACCATGTGCAGAGACTGCATACATTCCAAGGTTGTAAATATCTTTATCAATTCCAGCATCTTTAAGATATGGCATATGCAACGTCGCACCTGTTGATTCAATATTATAAGCTCTCACGCAAGGAGTTTTATCCGAAATACTTACACTCTGTGCAATATGTGAGTGTCCTGCAGGAATCTGCTCTGTATGAGTCATTCCATATTTATCTTTCCATTCGTATGTGCTGTCAGATGTGAAATTACCGAAATCATCAAAGAATAAGTAAGTCATTGACATAGGCACACCGTCAGCATTTTCACAACAGTTTTCTGAATGGATAGTCAGAACATCCGATTTGGCTGCACTCAGACCTGGAGCTGTTACCTCAAGCGTTACACTATAATCTGTATTTGCAGCGTCAGGGATAAAAATAAAGCTTGTATCTGTAGAAGTCTGACCTGTCACAGATTCTTTCCACAAGAACTTTGTTCCTTCTGGATAGCTTTGTTTTGCAGTCAAACGTATAGGCTGTTCAGGACATGGTGTGCCTGTATATGTTATTGAAGGTTTTGTTGTGCTCTCGACCTTTGTTACTCCAGCAACCACAGGAATATTAGAGATAGAAACTTTACGGCATGAAGATAATGCGGAATGTTTCTTCCACGTCTGGTCGGCAATCAAATCTGAATACTCACCAACAACAACACGGAAATAGATGCGGTCGTTTGCTTCCATTTTAGAGAAGATGCCATCCCAATATTTTTCTATATCCACATTAAAAGAGTCTGTCTCTACTACTTCATCTTTGTGAATAGTCTTCCACTCAATTTTATTTATCTCGGTTTCAGTAGTCGGATCCTGGAATGTATATTGATATACATAACCTACCTTCTTGCTTGGGTCAACTTGACCATTGTTATACGAATAGAATTTCGTTACCGCATCAGATGTGACAGCAGAAAGAGTAAAAACATCTCCTGTGCTTAGCTCGAGGAGATCCCCTTTGTTTATAGAATATTGCAAAGCCACATCTGGAGGTGTACAAACACTAATGAAAATATTGTCAATCGCATAGTCACGACCATAACCTAATACATAACCGCCTGGAATACAAGATGGGTTGTGCTTTATCTTCATTGTAAGTGTAACTTCTGATGCATTGTCAACATCTTTGGAGTTTATAATAAGAGCTTCGTTGACACTCTGCCAACCATCAGAACCACCATTAAAGCTCTTATGATTTGAAGCCAAAACGTTTCCATTGTATTCTAGAGATACTTCAATGCATCCAGGATGTTCAGACATTGATGCAAAATCAGCACCAAAGGAAATCTCCTTACCTGTACAGATATGCTCAATATCTACCTCAAAGAACTCATCCTGTGTTCCGTCTTCAAGAAGGTCAAACTGAAGCATGCCACCAGTCTTAGTGCCAGAATTGTCGTAAGCTACACCTCCAGGATAACCACCATACTTCGACACAACATATACACCATGGTTGTACAATTCACTCTTTGTTCCACCTGCCATAGGTACAGCCAATTTGGCTCCACTGTTTTCAATATTATATGCTTTTACATATGGTATCTTAATATCAGTGTTATGGGATTGAGAAGTGTGGGTTTGTCCTGCTGGAATCGTCTCTGTATGAGTTTCTCCAAACCTATCTGTCCATTCGTATAAATCATCAGATATGAAATTACCGAAATCATCATAGAATAAGTATGCCATTGCCATAGGTGCACCGTCGGCACTTGTACAACAAGTTCCTGAATGAAGATTTAATGCTTCCGACTTAGAATCTTTACATCCAGGTAAAATGACTTCAAGTGTTACACTATAATCGGTTTCCGCTGCATCTGGAATAAACTTAAAGCTTGCATCTGATGATGTTTGATTTGTAACAGATTCTTTCCATGAGAACTTAGTCCCTTCTGGATATTTTTGTTTTGAAGTTATAAGTATCGGCTGCTCAGGACAAGGATTGCCTTTTGCTGAAATTGTAGGAATTATTTCCCCTGTCACCTTTATGTTATCAATACCAACAGGTACCTTGATACAGTCGGTTGTCTTATAGAAATAGAAAGTCAAATTGCCAGTTTCCGGTACTGTTGTAGAGTATGTAATGTCAACACTGCTGCCATGAGCGACTTTTGTAGTCTTTTCTTTTGTAAGTGCATCTCTCTTAAGCATATTATAATTATACGGATCAAACAGGACCTCTCCTGCTTTAACATCAGCAGAAGAAGTAACTCCCAATTCAAGACCATTTCCACCTCCAATAGATTTGGTCGATGAAACATAATTGTACCCTGTAATGAAATCAGACATTTTCTTTTTCGCATTTGCACCAGTACAAACAGTATCGTTCAAATAGCGAAAATATGTGATATCAAATAGGTCGTGTACAGTGAATGTAAGAGTAACATCAGAGCCTGGCTTTAATCCATTTATCTTGTATGAAAGTATAGGGAAACGATCCTTACTTCCCACATTGACAAACATATTGTTGGAAGTCTCATTCGCTTTTAAGAATGAACTTATGAGTTTAGGTTGTGCTGTGACGGTAGAATATCCATACTGAGTCGAATCGCCTAACGTTGAACTATTATTTGTGAATACTTTATCTACGTTAGTCATATCATCACTGCTCTCGGTAAAGAGGATGCCGCCAACTCCATTTTGTTTTGTTGCTTCAATGCTAGCAAACATGTCGGTATTACAAAGTTCTGTCACATCAAGCCCATCGTTATACCATCCTCCTTCTTCTGCATCAGAAGTCAATATCGGGCAACAAAGGGTTGCATTTGTATCAAAGTCTGTTCCAGCAACAATACATTGTGAATAAGATGAAGATACGGTAGCAAGTAGAAATGTTGAAAAAAATAGTCTTTGTAGTTTCATAAATATGTATATTTTTTCGTTGCAAAAATACATGTTAATGATTGCCTCTAAAATGGTTTCTGGAATATAATTATTCTTGAATGTGAAAAAAACTTAAAATATATGAGATGACAGATCCTTTTGTGTTTGTTGAATTCTATATTTCAAAAATCATAAAAAAGGATGTCATTGCAAACATATGTCTGCAATGGCATCCTAAAGTACTAACTATGTTCTATAAATCTGCAATATATAGAGCAAGTCTTGCTCTATATTATTTGTTAATCACAAGTTTATGGACAGTAGTCTCATCGTTGATAGTTGTGCGAACAAAGTAAACGCCATTAGAAAGGCTTGAAGTGTCAATGTCTTTTCTGTTGCTTACCTTCACAACTTCCCCAACCATGTTGAGGATCTCAACCTTTTCTACAACTTCCTCAGCGATCACAGATATCTTTGTTGACGCTGGATTAGGAACGATAGAAACTTTTTTATTAGAAATGTTCTCTAAAGATGTTGGGGTTGCTTCCACAATGATCAATATTACAAAGAATTTGCTTTCACAACCTGTTGTTTTATTAACCTGTGTAATATAGTACGTGTATATTTCATCCTCAACCATAGAACTATTGTATACAGGAGTGGCATCTGCTTCATTAATTTGGATCATTTGTCCTGCATTGTCTTTTTTATACCAAACGATGATGCAGTCAGAATCGTTCTTGATGGCATCAGGATTCTGTTCTGTTGGCATCTTGAACCCTCCATTTTCACCCTCGCTTTTTTGGTAGACAATGCTTCCTCCGATTAATGGAATAGGAGTACTTGCCACTTCAATTTTATATTCGTTGACATCACTTTTACAACTAGTTATATTGTCAGCCAAAACATAGTAGTATGATTTTGGTGATTCTGTTGCTGTGACTGATGCAATTTCTGGTTCCGAAATCATTTTTGTGGCATCTTTGTCCTCGTACCAGCTGATCTCGTATCCAGATATCTTCTTGTCTGGCTCCTGGACAAGTGTTCCCTCGCAGAACGGATCCGGATCCATCAGCATCTGCATTGGCTTATGGTTCGCAATAACTGTTATAGTATCTGCATGATCACAAGGTGTGCTGCTTAAAGATGGATCACTGTTGTCGTGAATTAAAATGATATATTTAGCTTCATCCTTTCCATCTGCTATAACGTCATCGTAGGAAATAGTAAACGTATGAGCACCATGATCCGCGTCGGAACATGCCTTTCTCATCAAAGGAGTGGAATTGATATCATTCTTATACCAACTTACGACATAATTATAATATGGCTTGTTGTCTGCATCTGTTCCGATTATTTCACCTACCTCAAGCTTTTCACTATCGCCTGGACATAAGTATATGGCATTCTCTTTGAATCTTCCTGTGCTCAGTACAACATTCACTTCGTTAGGCATTACACAAGCTGGGCAATTCAAACCTGCTATAATAGGAATATTCGAAATAGAAACAGTTCTACATGGAGTCTGTGCGTTCATGTCTTCCCAGTCACGATGTGATATCAAAATCTCTTTAGCTCCAGCAACCAAACGGAAGAAAAATTTAGTCTCTGGATAATTAGCACCCGTCAAGAATGGTTCTTCATTTGCTGGATTTGCAAAAGTATAAGTATCATCTGTAGAAGGAGATCCCAAATCATGCCATTCTGGTTCTTCTACAACCATAGGATCATCTTTTGTCCATTGGAACAAATAATAGACATCCTTATAGTAATTCTTCACAGCCTCAGAAGTTACTGCCTTAAGGATAAACTCTTTATCAGAACACAAATTCAACAACTCCTCTCCTGACAAATTAGGCCTGATTTCAACAGCTGGTGGCACACAAACCTGAAGTGTTATATCATCAACCGCAAAGTCTCCACGGCCAACACCTGTATAATCATCCTCCAAACTAATCAATTCCAGAGATACCGACGTTTCATATCTTTGCAATATGACTTCAGCAGACATTTCAATCCATCCTGGTTTTGTCAATATCTGATCTCCAGAAGAAGCCAATACACTGCCTGAAGCCGATTTTAGAACAAGCTCTAGTGTTCCTACCGAAGTAGAATTACCTGATCCTTGGATATCATTGATAGCTTGGATAGCTGCACTGAAATATATACGAACTCCCTTGCAAAGATTTTCTATTTCTTTTTTGAAAATAGCTTTGTTTTTCCATCCCTTACTTTTCAAATCCATGATAAGCATACCTCCATTGCTATTACCGGTATGGTCACCACCACTGCCAAAATATGGATCTTCTGTTGTTATAACATAACCATCTTCACCGCTACAGAAATCTTTATTATATGGTACTTTTATGGAATTATCTAATTGATCTTCAATTACCTGAGACGCAGCTTCGCTAGTACAAAACGAATAGTCTTTAACAGGTACAGAATAATCGTTTCCTTTAGCATCAGTGTAAACATAGGTTGAACCGACGAACTGACCAAAATCATTTTTATAAAGGGTTGCCGTAGACAATGGAATGCCGTCGGCACTTTCACAACAATTATTGCCTGTTTCAAATGTGAATGTTTTTGATTTTGCTGACATACAACCAGGAAGAGTGACCTCACATGTCACATTATATTTGCCTGCATTTCCAGGAACAAACAAGAACGTAGGGTTGTTTGATGTCTGCGAAGAAGTCTCAGCTACCTTCCATGAATAAGTTGTGCCTGCAGGATATTTAGAGTTAAGACGCAATGTAGATGGATTCATCGGGCATTGAACTCCGCTAACCTTAATCTCAGGCAAGATTTCGCCTTCAATAACAATATTGTCAAAACCTATAGGACGTGCATTTCCTCCTGCGTTTCTCCAAAAATAAAATGTAACAGATCCTGAATTATCAGCCTTAGCACTAATCTTCAACTGCTTTCCTCCATTAGTAGGAGTAACTGAAGCCGCTCCCATACCTGTAGGTGCCATTCCATTATTATTTGTAGTTGCTGCAATAATAGAGAATTGATTAGCAATGACTCCGTTTATTCTACCCTGTGTATAATCTATTGTTCCTGCATTCAACTGGACTATATAAGAACTTGCATATGGCAAAGGTATTTCTGTTATGTAATCTTTTGCTTTCTGTATACCCGAATTCATCGCCCTTAGAGCCGTTTCCAACTCATCAAGATCAAGCAAATCATAAACGTCAGCAGTCATCGTCACAGTGCTATTAGGAGAAAGTCCTGTCACAGAATACGATAAGAATGGATATCCGTGACCATTTCCCATTGTGACAAGCATCGGTGTGCCATTTCCCTCTGACAAATATGGAGATATTAGTTTAGGATTCGCTGTGACGACCACCATACCTGTGTCACTGCTATTAGGCGTTTTCAATTTCAACAAATCATTCCAAGTCAAAGATGCGTTTCCTACGACTGAAAATTTATTGGAAGGTAAGCCATTCAGTATGATATCAGAAGGATGTCCAATAAAGTTACGATTGCCACATTGTTTAGCAAGGATATCCGCAACATTAGAGTTGAACCATCCATTCACCTCATTAGTGTCACTTTCCATTGTAGGATTGCACAATTCAGTTTTTGTGTCAAACTCTGTCCCTGCGACAATACATTGTGAATAAGATGAAGATACTGTAGCAAGTAGAAATGTCGAAAAAGATAAAAGTCTCTTTAGTCCCATAATTTTATAAATTTTTCAATGCAAAAATACATATTGATGGTTGCCTCTAAAAAGGTTTCCGAAATATAATTATTCTTGAATGTGAAAAAAACTTAAATAATATGAGAGGGGAAATCTATATCTTTTGAATCTATATTATGGATGGAATAGAAATAAAAAGTAGCACCATTCCTTACGCTTATGTACTATAACTATAGGGGAGTATGAGAACATGGAATGGTGCTTTTTATAAAAAATGTTTATGGTATTTAGTTTTCTACAATGAATTTTGATATGTGATGTATATGAGCCCCCTGGATTTTTATAATATATACTCCTGGTGCTATGCTTGATAAAGCTCTCTCGTAATAGTTATGGCCAGAGTATATTTCAATCACATCTTGATCTACCACCTGTCCGGAGATTCCTA
>CACZOA010000091.1 GCA_902782665.1 uncultured Bacteroidales bacterium | reverse complement strand
TTATAGCCGTTTTTGGCTATATTCGACATTTATAGCCGTTTTTGGCTATATTCGACATTTATAGCCGTTTTTGGCTATATTCCAGCACGTACTCTAAAACAAAATAATGGACAAAAATACCAAACTACATGTAATAAATGCTAAATCATTGATTTTAACTGACAAAATGAAAGATTGTTTCTTAATTTTGCAACGTAAGTTATAAATATTTACCACCATGAAAACTCTTTATCTAACACTTTTAGCATTATTCACGACCTCAATAAGTTCGTTTGCTGAAAAGAATATTTATATTCCTCGTGAATGGCAAAATCGCACAGACACTCTCATATACAAAGAAAATGACACAAACAACCAATACACTTGGTCAAAATCACGTTCAAAAGAGAGTGAGAATTTCATCGTATATTGGGATAACAAGTACGGCAACACCAACCCATCAAACGCCGCGTCTACTTACAGAGTAGATATTGACGACCTGCTTAACAAGGCTGAAGGTTTCTATCAAATGAACATCGGAACTCTCGCTTTTTGCGATGAAGGCCACTCAAATGTATCAAAATACAAGATGATGATACTTCTTAACCATACTACTGACTGGATATGCTACGGAGGCGGTTACGACGATATTATCGGTGCTTTATGGTTAAGCCCAAGCACTAGTAAACCAGTCGGACATTCGGTGGCACATGAAGTCGGTCACTCTTTCCAATATCAAGTTTACGCGGATCTAAAAGGGTACGCTGGATTCCGCACCGCTATCGGAACAGGCTCCACATTCTGGGAACAAACCGCACAATGGCAAGCCAACCAATCATATCCAGACTTGATGTGGGAGCAGAGTTGGAACCTGTTCAAAAACACTCACAATTATGCGATGACACATGAGTGGCACAGATACCAATCATATTGGTGGCACTATTATCTGACTGAAAAACATGGAATTGACTTCATTGGAAAACTGTGGAGACACAATCCAGGCAAGGGACTTGACCCAAATCAAGTCTACATGGATATGCAAGGCATCGACGCGAATGCTCTTTATCTTGAGTATTTCCACTATGCAATGAAGATGGCGACTGTAGATCTTGACGTGGCACGTGAAGATGCAGACAATTACTTCAACGCTCTTCGTTTTGACTACATTTCTCTTGGCGGAACCAAGTATCAAGTGGCATACAGCAGTTGTCCTCAATCGACAGGGTTCAACATAATTCCACTTAATGTGCCTACTCCTGGAACAAAAATAACCACGGAATTCACTTCATTATCCAATGGTGCTTCACTCGCTCAAAAAGATAAGAAACAATTCTTCGACGGAGAAAAGTTCACTTCCGTCAACACAAGCTCATACAATTCCGTCGCCAACTATACAAAACGAGGATTCCATCTTGGATATGTGGCTTTGATGAACGACGGCTCACGACAATATTTTTATGATGAGGATATTTATTGTACAGGTTCTGACTCTAATTCAGAGATCAGTTGTGAAATCGGGTGTGTGGTGCCAGAAAACACCAAACGTCTATTCTTGGTCGTATCTCCTGCTCCATCAGAATATATACAGCACAAATGGGATCAAGAAATAACAAATGATGATCAATGGCCATACACTGTAGAATTCACCAACACAAACATATACGGCACGGCAAACATCAACAATGGTCCAATCAGTGATGTCACTATAAACTATGACGTATATTTTCCTGCTTCATCCAATGTGTATGTAGGAACAACGATCAAAGTAGACGGTGCAGCAGCGTCATCACTTGGTACAGCATTCCAAATGCAGGCAGCGTCGGTAAGCGATCTGATGACGACATGGAACAGTGCAGGTCCAGCAGACGGAAAGGCTATGTTCTACGCAGTGGACAGCAATGGTGAGATCAACAACGCATCATCCACCGCAAATGGATACGGACATTGGTTTGACACATCAGGAAACCGCTGTGCATATGCGTCCGGATTCGTTTTCAGCGAGTTTGACGACAAATCCATGTCTTTCTCTGTCGGACAGTATCCCGGCAAGACAAAAGACGGAGACAACTACACGATCCGTCAGGCAATAAAATACAAAAAAGGAAATGAGACTGCTGTTGCGACATTCGTATTCAACATACATATCACATCCTCACGTACTGGCTATGAAATAAATAACGGAGGAAACACAGATGCGACAGAAACAGCGTCAGAAGCCATTTATCCCGTCGCATACTACTCTATCTCAGGATCACTCATTCCATCGCCACAAAGCGGTGTAAACATCGTAAAAATGAGTGATGGCAGCTTTAGAAAAATAATCCAAAAACCATAACTCTTTTTCGAGCACGGATTTTACAGATATGTTGAATTTCCAAATGTCTGTAAAATCCGTTTCTATTTAACAAAAAAAGACGGAATAAAATCCGTCTTTTTTAATATCTTCAAATAATCATCGTAAATCACGAATTACGAATTAATTTAATTTCCGAATTAGGATAATAGTGGTTCAGAATCTCAGTAAAAGAGAAACCTTTCTCCGCCATCACAGCAGCTCCAACCTGGCATAAACCAACGCCATGGCCCCAACCAGCACCGTAGAGTGTGAAATATTCAGTTTGTCCATCAAAACTCTTCTCTACATAGAATGCGGAACTCAACAAATGAGTCTTTGACAATGCCTTTCTAATCAGAAGTTCCTTGCCTATCACCTTGTGTCCAAGAGTGCCGATAATGTCAAGGCGAGAAATTCTGCCCGATTTTCCCATTTCAACAGGACGCAGATCCACAACCTTTCCTACCTCTACACCGATCTTCTCTTTGATCAATTGAGTAAGTTCCTCTCGTGTGTACTTCACACTCCAACGGAACATATCCTCTGTGGTACGCTGGTCATAAGCCTTCAACACACGGCTTAAGATTGAATAGTCTTTCGTAGCACAATAGACATCTGTCGGTGGATTCTTCACCCACTCTTTCAGACTCATCGCATCACCAGTATAATTGATGTCTTTAGCCTTGTCGACATTACATCTTACAGGAGAAAGATAAGCGTAATCCTCGTCCGTCCAACAAGTTGAGAACTTCTCAGAAATACCTCCGCAGCATTTTGAGAAACGGGCGTCACACACCTCTCCTCCACTCTTAAGGATCATTCCTGCTGTCTCATTTATAGCTTCGTCGACATTATTATCCGGATTAAGTCCTTGATAACGCTGACAATGGTCATCCGAACAGACATCAAAATCGCTGTGTCCCATGACATCCCATATCTGGATCATCTCATCGTCGTAGACTTTCAATTTAGCTTTTTTATAAATAGGATGCTGACTTCTAGCTTTTCTTTGAAGCTGTGACACAAGCCATGTACGCGAGATTATCGCATGAGCCTTCAATAGCTCAAGCGGACAGGTAGGAGCCATCTCTGATCCAATTACAGAACGGATGTATTCTTCTATATCCAAGTTGTTGATGACCTGTAATTTTCCATCCTCCTTAGCTTGAATCACAAGTATGCCACGATAAGATAAAGTGTGTTGCTCCTGCCAATGGAAATCTGTTCCGATCTCCACATTCTGAAGTTCGAAATAACAGTTCTTTTCATCTTCAGGCACAAACTCAATCCTGTCTCCGTTTTTCAAATCAGCGACAGTAATCGAACATTCCTTTGAAGTAACTGTTGATTCCTCAATAACTTCATCTCCTCGGTAGATATTGCAAACATACACGCCAGAAAATCTAACTCTGACGTCTGATGTCAGTTGTATGCCTACTCTAACTCTATCAACCTCAGCTTTCGCATGGCATCTGCGTAAATGATTAGTCATAAATTATCCTTTTATTTACGGATGCGAAATTAAACAAAATTTAATGCAAATATTCTTTCCAGCCATTTTTTTATCATAAATTTTCTTCAAACGACTGCATCAAAACAAATTAACAAGATTTTATACAAAAAATTGATTCCTATGAACGGATTAAGCATAGGTTATAACTAAAGGGATCGCTCATTGAGACAAAACATAACCGGTCTTTACAAAAACAGCAAAAACAATTATCTAACAATTTCTTATAAATGTAAGAATTGGCTCTCAAAAATTCGTATTTTTGTAGAATCATGGAGAAAATATCTAAAATTTCGTCAATAGTCGAATCATCTAAACTAGCCGCTGAGATCAAGGCTTTCATAGATGGGAATAAAACGAAGACAGACATCTATCTGCCAAACTGTTCACTGCGTGCTGCAGTATCGTTATTCGTGGCCCAACACACAAGCGTATGCCTGCGAATCTGCCAGAATGAAGATGCCGCTGGATACCTTTATCAGGACGCGCGAAATCTGATAAACACCAATGCGGAAAAAGCAGATGATTCCATCGTTTTCTTTCCTTCTTTAGACGGGAAGCAACTAGACGACGACGGCCGCACTATCATGCGTACCCGCGCTTTGGAGGCTATTGAAAAGGTTCACAACCTGATGATCATAGCCTACCCGGAATCGCTTTCCGCTTCTGTGGTGAGCCCGACCAAACTGAAAAGTGAGACTCTCTCCATCAAGAAAGGCAACGAGTATGACATGAACACTCTGTCTGAAAAATTCTTCAAACTTGGTCTCACCCGTGAGGAATTTGTATACCAGCCGGGGCAGTTTGCCATCCGTGGCTGCATCATCGACGTCTTCTCATATTCTTCAGAACTGCCTTACCGTATCGATTTTTTCGGCGACGAAGTTGAATCCATCCGCACATTCGACACCACAAACCAGCTTTCAGTTGACACTATTGATGAGTGTACGATCGTGGGCAATGTGCTTAACGCAGAAAACACTGAGAAGAAGCATACTTTGGTGGACTATCTGCCTAAAGACACCATCGTGATGATGGACAACGATGAATATATTCTTGGCACTCTTGCCAACCGTGGAGCAGAAACCGCTGTCGCCAAAATTGAAAAAATGAGATGCTTCAACATCCACGGTGAAAAAAGAAATGGAATCATTGCCGACGCTAATCTTAGCCCCGTCTTTGCCAAAAACTACAATCTTCTTGCTGATTATATCAAGAAACAGAAGGAAGTTTGTGGATCCGTACTGATAGCAACGGAAAACGCCCGTCAACGTGAAAGACTAGAAACGATTCTTTCCGACCTTAAGATTGAAGACGGCTATGAATTTATCACAGGAACCCTTCATTCTGGCTTTTCTTTCGAAAACGTCACATTGCTTGTCGAACATGAAATATTCGGCCGTTACCACCGTTATCAGCTTACCAATAAGGATAGCAGACGTGGAAAAGAGGCTCTCACACTTAAAGAGCTGAAGAATCTTTCCATCGGCGACTTCGTGGTGCATGACGATTTCGGAATCGGTGTGTTCGGAGGTCTTGTAATGCAACGTAATGGCAATGTTGAGCAGGAAATGGTACGCATCAACTATAAGGATGGCGGACTAATAATGGTGAGTCTTAACTCACTGCATAAGGTTTCCAAATACCGTGGAGCTGATTCTGAAAATGTAAAGATCAGCAAACTTGGCGGTGCGACTTGGAACAATATAAAATACAAGACTAAAGAAAAGCTGAAGGATATCGCACGCGACCTTATCCTGCTTTACGCTATGCGAAAGAAGGAACAAGGCTACAGTTTCAGTCCAGATTCCTTCATGCAGGCAGAACTTGAATCCAACTTTGAATTCCAGGACACTCCAGACCAAGCGAAAGCCACAGCCGACGTGAAACGAGACATGGAGAGTTCACGTCCGATGGACCGTCTTGTTTGTGGAGACGTGGGATTCGGAAAGACGGAGATCGCTGTCAGAGCCGCATTGAAAGCAGCGTGCGACAACAAACAGGTGGCAGTGCTGGTGCCGACAACCGTTTTGGCTTTCCAACACTACAAAACATTCTCTCGCAGATTGAAAGATCTGCCGATAAAAGTGGATTATCTCAGCCGTACACGATCATCTTCCGAGACGAAAGAAGTTTTGAAAAATCTTGAAAACGGAAATGTAAATATTGTCATCGGCACACATAAGTTGATTGGCAAAAGTGTCAAATTCCACGATTTAGGTTTGCTTATCATCGACGAGGAACAGAAATTCGGAGTGACTGCAAAGGAAAAAATAAAGGAGATGAAAGTCAACGTGGATACACTCACATTGACTGCCACACCTATTCCACGTACACTACAGTTCTCTCTGCTTGGAGCGCGCGACCTGAGCGTCATCAACACACCTCCAGCAGGACGTTATCCCGTCGAAACTCATCTTTGCCGATTCGACAAGGCCATCGTATCAAAAGCGATTGAAGCGGAATTGAACCGTGGAGGACAGGTGCTTTTCGTCAACAACAACATCAAAGATCTCGACAATATAAAGCATTTCATAATCAGCGGAGTGCCTACAGCACGAGTGATCATCGCCCACGGAAAAATGAGCGGAGAGGAGATTGAAAGTGCCATGCTCGACTTTGTACAGCATGAATACGACGTGCTTCTAAGCACATCCATCATCGAAAGCGGAATCGACATTTCAAACTGTAACACAATCATAATCAATAACGCACAGAATTTCGGTTTGAGTGATCTTCATCAGTTGCGTGGACGTGTGGGACGCTCGGACATACAGGCCTACTGCTACCTGATGGCTCCACCTATGGAGGCTTTGAGCGATGAGAGCCGCAAACGATTGGAAGCCATCACTACCTATACTGAGCTTGGAAGCGGACTCAATATCGCCATGCGTGACCTTGACATACGTGGAGCAGGCAATCTGCTTGGCAAAGAACAGAGCGGATTCATCGCCGACTTGGGTTACGAAACATACAAAAAGATTCTTGCAAGCGCAGTGGAAGAATTGCGTCAGAACGAATTCCACGAGATTTTCGCAGATGATCCTAACGCAAACAATGCCAACGAAATCCTACGCACAGACTGTAGCATAGAAACTGATTTATCCGCGCTGATTCCAGACGATTATGTGGAGAATGTCAGTGAAAGACTATCACTATACCGTGAGCTGGATTCATTGCAGACTGAAGAGGATCTGACTAAGTTTGCCAAGAATCTTAAAGACCGATTCGGTGATATACCAGAGCAAGCACAACGTCTGATGGAAATCGTGAGCATCAGATTCATAGCCAACAATCTTGGTTTTGAACGACTTACATTCAAGAACAATCACGTCTGCGCATATTTCACAACAGACAAGACCGACCAATATTTCCAAAGTGAAATCTTCGGCAAAATACTCGCATACCTGCAATCACATGTAGAGAGATGCAAATTGGGAGAAAAGAAAGGAAAACCAGCATTCGAGATATTCGACGTCAACTCATTGGCAGAAACAAAACAACTGCTGAAAGAAATCATAAATTATAAATGCTGAATGCCATCTTTTAGCATCTATAATTTCTTTGCAAATACCTATTCAAATAGCTTCGGTGTGCCCCAAAAATATAAAAAGTTGCAATCAAGGGTTGCAACTTTTTCTTTATGTCAAACAATAAAATCAAACAATCCTCGTTTTATTTGATGAAAAGAAACAAAAATAGATTCTATGGAGAAAAATTACACTTTATTGAAAGTGTTGTGCGAGTTAGTTTTCAAGAGGGTATAAAACAAAATAGGGTTCAATTATAATAGACGCGTCACTATCCTATTATAGTTATAAATTCTGACAAACATCTCTGCCACGCAATCCACACTTTCAAATTATTAATTAAAATAATGTCTGTATTGGATTGCAACGGACAAGCGAAAAACTATGAAAAAAAACATTTTTATTTGGGGCATATCTTTTGTCCTATCGGCAGTTTTGTTTTCCTCGTGTGACAAAGACAAAGAAGATGAGGGAATCGACAATGGCATACAAGAAACTGTAAAGCAAAAGCATCTTGTATCTTCAACGTTTTATACGACAGACGAGACCACAAACACAACGTATATATACGATTCCACCGGCAAACTGATAAAAACGTCCCTCTATAACGATGGAAAAGAGGTTGATTGTTTCAATGTTTCCGACACAATAACATTAGGGCATAAAGAGAGCATCGTATTTTACGTCACAGAATTCAACTCCGATGGCTCAATCGCTACAGACTCTATAATTTGGAAGAATGTGTCAGATAACGCCATTACAAGTACATCAAGTAGAATTTTCAGATATGACGAGAATGGTCATCTTGTTTATTCTGAATACAATGCTTCAAACGAAGAAAAGCCAAAAGAGACATACGAGTGGATATGGGAAGATGGCAACATCACCAATTTCAAATCTTCACCTATCAATAGGATTGGGAAAGACTACAGTTATGAAATAAACTGGCAGTATAAATACACAAACGATGAAGTGACAACTCCAATTGAAAACAAGGCAGACATCCTATTTACTTACTACAGCTGTGAGCATATGTTGAACAACTGCAACAGATATGGAGTACCATGTAAGAATCTTCCCGTATCAATCTTTAATGGAGATAGTGGTACAGAACATAGGATAGCATGGACATTGGATAGTGATGGATATCCAATCAAAGCCGAATTGTATTATTTTACAGATGGGAAGCCGTCAAAAATAGGAAGAACCCAAGGATTTATTTGGGAGTAGTCTAAACTTAAAGTACAAGAGCCCAGTGATACCACTGGGCTTTTATTTATGTTTGGTCATTCTACTTAAAAAATTATCAATCAACAAAATCTACACTTTTTCAAAAAAAAATCCGATTTTATGTTGTCACATCAACAAAAAGCACTAATTTTGCAATCGCAAATGAGAAATATTGCAATCGAGATGTAGCGCAGTCCGGTTAGCGCATCTGGTTTGGGACCAGAGGGTCGGGGGTTCGAATCCCTTCATCTCGACTCAAGGAGAATCTGAGAAGGTTCTCCTTTTTTTGTCATAAAATCATTAAATAACATATAAAATGATGGATTTCAGGAATACTGACCACCCATAAAAACAAGAGGAGACGTTGCGATGCAACGTCTCCTCAAATTTATAATTTAACCTATATTATAGGTTGCTGATCTCTTTCTGAATAGCATCAGCCTTAGCTCCCTGATTTAGCTGCATATAAGCGCTACGAAGCATCTGCAAATTGTTGAAATTCTTAGGATCGATTGAATGAGCCTTCTCTAGTGGAACAATCGCCTTTTCAAACTCAGCCTTAGCTGTCTTTACAGCTGCGTCATATTTAGCTTTCTGCTTTACAGGAATCTTGCCAGCCTCATTGTAAAGATCCTGACCCTTCATCATGTAAACAGCACCGATACCAGAATAAGCCTCGAAGTTGTTGGCATCAATAGAAATAGCAGAGTTGAAAGCAGAAATTGCCTTGTCATACTCCTTAACCTGCATCAAAGAGTTACCCTTTACAATATGATACTGAACCTCCTTTGGATTCTTAGCGATAGCCTCATCAAGATACTTGACTGCTTCGTCTACCTTCTTAGAAGAGATGTAGTAGTTGATAAGAGAACCAAACAAGAACTTGTTGTTAGGATCCTTTGCAATACCCTCCTTCAATGTGTTGACAGCCTTTACAGTGTCTCCAGCACCGATATAAGACTGATACAACCAATCATACATCTTTGAAGCGTCCTTGTGATCTACGTTCTTGAAATTCTCCATCATTGTGATGGCCTCTTTCTTCTTCAAATCATCGTCAAGCAAAGCTGCGTTGATAGCATAGAAATAGATATCGTTGTAGATAGTATCCTTTGGAGCACCTTCCATTGCAGGTGAGTTAGGAATCTCCAAGTATTTTGTCCACAATGCTACAGCTCCCTTGTAATCCTGTGAAGTATAACAGTTGTTACCCTCTCCGATCAAGTATTCCTGTAGTTTACTAAGCTTGTTCTTGATTTCCTTTGTGTATGCTGGCTTAACCTTTCCTTTCTCATTTGGTGCCTGATCCAAAGTCCAAGCTTTGAAATAAGCGTCTGTTGCCTTTAGCAAATTGTCCTTTACACCTTCAGGATCTTTCTTGCCGTTCTTAGCAATGTCCTCATAAGATAAGAAATATGTCTTACCTGCCAAGTTGAATGTCTTTGCCTGATTTGCTGTTTCAGGGTTTGTCATTGCTGGCTCAATGTTCTTTTTAGCCTCTGCCAAATCCATTGGCTCATACAAAGCGTTCTCTGTCGCTTTTAGGTTTGCTTTTTGTGCGAATGCGCTCATTGATAGAGCTACCATCGCTACAGCAACTGAATATTTTCTCATTTTTATATTATTTTGTTCAATTAAAACGCTGCAAAGTTATCGCAATTTTGCGACTTTGCATAAATTATTTTAATGTTGTTTGGCAACAAATCAAAATTGTAATATGGGGGGCAGGCATAAAACCTGCCCCTACAAATTTATTCCTCTGTTGTAGCCTCAACAGCACCGTTATCTACTACTTCTCCACCCTCAACATTTGATGTTTCACCTTCCATTTCAGGATTCTCTTCCTCTTCTTCCTCAGCAGAAACCTTACATACAGAAGCAATAACATCGTTTTTCTTTGTCAAGTTGATCAAGCGGACTCCCTGAGCAGCACGACCAAGAACTCTAGTATCAGATATCTTCAATCTGATTGCGATACCAGATGTATTGATGATCATCAAGTCGTTATCATCAGTAACAGCTTGGATTGCAACTAGTTTACCTGTCTTCTCTGTCACATTCAATGTACGTACTCCCTTAGCTCCTCGCTTAGTGATACGGTACAATGTAGCTGGATTACCGTCTTCATCCATGATAATATTGCCGTTCTCATCACGGTCGTCTAGGTATGAACGTTTTCCGAATCCATTCTCTGAAACAACAAGCAATGTCTCTGGCGAATTCTTCTCAACACATACCATACCTACTACTCTATCTGTTGGATCATCCTCATCAAGCGTCATTCCACGTACTCCTGTAGCTGTTCTACCAAGTGGACGTAGATCACCAGAATCCTCTCTGAAACGAACCGCACGACCGTTACGGCTGGCGATGATAACATCACTCTTTCCGTCTGTCAACGATACATTGATTACCTCGTCGTCTTCACGGATAGTGATTGCATTGACTCCATTTGTACGAGGACGAGAATACTGCTCAAGCAATGTTCTCTTCACAACTCCCTGCTTTGTACAGAAGATCAAATAGTGAGAGTTAACATATTCCTTGTCGTTCAAGCCACGCACCTTAACGAATGCGTTGATTCTGTCGTCGGAATCAAGCTGGATAAGGTTCTGCAATGCTCTACCCTTAGAGTTCTTGGCACCTGGCTGTATCTCGTATACACGAAGCCAATAGCAGCGTCCTTTCTGAGAGAACAATAGCAATGTGTCGTGCATTGAAGCCTGATAGATATATTCGATGAAATCCTCATCTCTTGAGTTGCTGGCCTTTGATCCGACACCTCCTCTTCCCTGAGTCTTGTACTCAGCAAGCGGAGTAGACTTAACGTAACCAAGATGTGAGATTGTGATGACCATCTCGTCGTCGGCATAGAAATCCTCAGGATTGAATGAAGCACCGGCATAATCGATCTCTGTACGTCTCTCGTCGCCATACTTCTCCTTGATCTCAAGAAGCTCAGCCTTGATGATGTCGCGACGCATCTCTTCACTTGCCAAAACGGCCTCCAAATGTGCGATCAACTTCATAACCTCATCAAACTCAGCCTTCAACTTGTCGATTTCCAAACCTGTCAACGCTCTCAATCGCATCTCAACGATATCCTTTGCCTGGATCTCATCAAGTGGCTCTGGAAGCTCAACCTGTAATCTTTGGATTGCGATAGCTGCAGTCTCACTGCTTCGGATAATACTGATCACCTGCTCGATATTGTCGACGGCGATGATTCTACCCTTCAAGATGTGAGCTCTCTTCTGAGCCTCCTTAAGTTCAAATTGAGTACGACGTGTGACGACCTCCATTCTGAACTTTGCAAACTCTGCTATCTGATCCTTCAATGTAAGCAGACGAGGGCGTCCATTAACCAATGCGATGCTGTTCACGCTGAATGAGCTCTGAAGCTGGCTCATCTTCATCAACTTGTTGAGCACCACATTTGAGTTAGCGTCTCTCTTGATGTCGATAACGATACGTGTACCGACCTCACCATCCGACTCATCATTGATGTTTGAGATTCCTTCTATCTTGCCATCCTTCACCAAATCAGCGATCTGCTCAATCAACTCACGCTTATTCACCTGGTAAGGGATCTCTGTAACGACGATCTTCTCACGGTTGTCTTCTGTCTCAATCTCTGTACGCGACTTGATGACGATACGTCCACGACCAGTCAAGTACGCATCCTTAACACCATCATATCCACAGATGATACCACCTGTTGGGAAATCTGGAGCCTTGATGATCTTGATCAAGTCTTCAGGATCGATGTCTGGATTTTCCACATAAGCGACAACAGCATCAAGAGTATCGCTCAAGTTGTGTGTAGGCATATTTGTAGCCATACCTACCGCGATACCAGAAGCACCGTTGATAATCAAATTAGGAATACGAGTAGGCAGAACTGTAGGTTCCTGATACTCACCGTCGAAATTGTCTACAAAATCGACTGTATCCTTCTCTATATCCACAAGCATAGTGTCGGAGATCTTGTCTAGACGAGCCTCAGTGTAACGCATTGCGGCTGGTCCATCACCGTCGACACTACCAAAGTTTCCTTGTTTGTCCACAAGAGTGTAACGCATATTCCACTCCTGAGCCATTCTTACAAGCGCTCCATACACAGAACTGTCACCATGAGGGTGGTACTTACCCATTACCTCTCCCACGATACGTGCACACTTCTTTGTCGGTTTGTCATGTGTAATGTTAAGCTCGTTCATACCGTACATAACACGGCGGTGAACCGGTTTGAAACCGTCACGCACATCTGGCAAGGCACGAGCCACAATAACGGACATAGCATAGTCAATATACGACGTACGCATTTCGTCGTCAATATTGACTGGGATTATTCTACCGTCTGCCATAATTCTTTGTTGTATTTATTTTTTTTGTTATTTTCTATCACAAGAGACGTGCATCCACAGACGCACGGTCAAAATAATATTGTAAAAATAGCATTTTTTACCAACATACGCAATTTTTCGCACAAAAATACGCCTATTTTCAACGCAAGGATAAAAATCCACCCCCTGTCGGTGGAGAATCCAAAATCCGACAGAGGGGAAATATGAATGAAATTATAAATGAGAAATGATAAATGCTAAATTTAACTTCTTATCAATCTCCCTTAACCACATTTATCTCCAACGTATTTGATTGCAATACCTTACCATCATTCAAAACAGCCTTTGCTGACGGTATTATGATTAATCCTTCTTTTTTCGGAACCAACATATAACCATAAGTAACAGATGACGATCTATGTTCAACTCCGTCTTTGATCGAAATTGATTTACCGGTCGAGACATATGGGCCATGCGCTATAGTTAAGTCTGACGGCATCGACTCAATAGGCAGCTGTAAATTGTCAGACTCTGCATTGTTGAGAGTATACGTCAATCTGAATTTATTTCCTAATGTCACAATACTATCTGCCTTTACAACAAATGAGACGTCATCTGACATTACGACTTTCGTCACATTTTTTTCAAAAACGTCAACACTATCAACTGTCACATCTCCGCCATCATCACTTTTGATATTCCTACTGATATCATTGCTGTTTTTAGACTGAAATGTGTAGTCGTCATCAAGCTTATCATCATCTTGACCAACCCAATAATGCACCACAAAAATGACAAGAAATGCAATCATACCAAATTTGGCAATCGTCTTAATCTTCTCCGACGTGAAATACTGAGTCTTTCCTTCATTGTTAGAGAAGGATGATTCCAAATCCTTCTTCATTAATTCAGAACCATTAGCATCACTTTGCGTTTGATTGCCAAACGTGTCAAATACCTCATTCTCAATATACTTCTTCACATAATATGCTGTACCATTCTCTTTAAACGTGTCTATAACATCCTTATTTTTGTTCGCGTCATACAAAAACGTATTGCGCATCTGATTAAAATCAGCACGGACATCATTTGCCGTAAATATGACATCATTCGTCCTTCGGCTGCGACCGCACAAATCCTTTATGAAAAACTCCTTAATGACAACCTTATTATATGCATTATTATAATTTAACCCAGCGTTATATACAGCCAGATACGTTATTTCTAAACTGCCTTCTTCTATGACTCTTAATATTCTATATTTTCCTTGAGCCAGGATTGTATTGGCTTGTAACGCATACATAATCAACAAATATCAAGATCGTTTCTTAACTATTTCTATCACTTCCTGAAAAGCTTTGTGGAATCTCTCCTGCTCGTCGGCAGACAACTTTGACTTGGTCTTCTCAAATTCATCCTTAACATTAGAAAGTTCAGTTAAAACCTTATGTTGACTGACCCCAGGGATTGACAATGCATCTTTCTTTACCTTGCTCATCTTCTCCATAAGCGAGGCAAACGCAGCACTCTCCTTCTCCACTTTGACTGCCTTCTCTTTCACCACCATCTTCTCTTCCTTTCTCTGTTCTACCTTCTTTTCAGACTTTTCTGAATGAACAGTATTTTCTGTCTTAGAAATTGGCTCAGATGTCATAAAATAATATGCCACGCCAAAAACAGCTATAAAGATAAATGGCCATTTGAGTTTACTCAACAATGATGACTTGGCAGTTTCTTTTTCCCCATGTTCAGAGCCATCAGATTTGCTAAAATCATCATGTACGGTATCAATCGCACCGTCGCCTTCATATTCCTTTACATAGTATACGGTATCATTCTCCTCAAAAACATCAAAGACACGTTGTGACGCTTGTGATTTCAGATTTTCGGCTTCCTTTTTGAACTTATCTCGTGCCTGAATGACATCATTACTAACATCCGTGCCATAAGTCATTTTGTTTCCGTCACGTCCACAGAGATCCCTCATAAAAAACTCTGTAATCACCACGTTCTTGTCACTTCCGTATTTATCAGAAAGATAAGTGATTTCAAAATCACTCCGACCTATGATTTTCTCAATTCTATATGCACCGCCTTTTAGAAGCGTATCTTGTTGTAGAGCCTGCATGTTCATAACAAATGTTTTTAATTTCGATTGTATCGATTTAATTTCTTACAAATCTAACAATTAGTTCTGGATTTCTAAATATGTAAATCCTTAAAACAAAAAAAAGACAGGGACAAATCCCCGTCTTTTTAGAATTATAAATTACAAATGCAAAATGAAAAATCAATTTAGCATTTCGAATTTAGCAATTATCATTTATTTAGCAACATCGCATATTGCTCTTTCAATGTCTCAACCTCCTTCTGGATTGTGAACAATGTGACGACACGGCTTCTTGCGTTCTCCGACAACTGCTTGCGCAACTCGTCATCCTGAAGCAATCTATCTATTGCAGCCGCATATGCCTCAACATCTCTGTTTGGCACTTCAAGTCCTGTCTCTCCATTCGGACATACCCAGTTAACTCCACTTCCCTCGATTGTATATGTCACAGCAGGAGTACCGCAATACATAGCCTCAGCAAGAGTAAGTCCGAAACCTTCGGCTTTAGTGTATGATGGGAACGCAAACACATCCGCTGCATGGTAATAACAACGCAAGTCAGAATCATTCATTCTACCTAAGAATCGTATTCTATCGGAGAATTTAGCCAACTGCATCATCTCATCCGTCGTCGGACCATCACCTCCAACATATATCACACAATCTGATTTGATCAGTTTCTCTGCTTCAATCAGATCTTCCAAGCCTTTATGACGGACGTGTCTTCCCGCATGGAAAACGATCTTCTTTCCACATGCCGCCAACTTGATTTTTTCAACTTTTTCCTGCTCACCAGGCTGCAAATCATACTTAGCAATGTCAATCGCACTCGCAAGCACCACCGTCTTGTCCTGGAAATCCTTCAACACAGGAGACGACTTCTTATAGTTTTCTGAAGTAGTGGCAATCATATCAGCTCTCTCAAGCATCTTTCTCTCAATGCCTTTGATAAACTGATACATGACTTTCTGTGCTGTGACGTCTAGATGGTAATGGACATAAAGCTTTACATCATCTGGAATAAGCCTCAACATCAACGCCATCACAAACGGATTGGGATGATGGAAATGAATAATATCAGGCTTCCACTCTAAGATATACTTCTTGAGTAATTTATAGTATGAAAATGATAAACTCTGACGAAGCAACATCAAAAAAACTCCGGCTTTGCTTACCTTTACCCCATTATGTTCTTCTTCCTTATCCTCTTTATCTTCGCTGAATGCCACTACATGCACATCATATTCGTCCTTTATGCCTTCCGACAAATATTGGCAAGTGGCCTGCGTACCTCCAACCAAAGGATAATAGTAATTTGATATTTGCAGAACTTTCATTATCTTTAAGTGATGTTGGCTGTTCATTTCAACAAGTTGCTACCAACAAATTTTTGAGCAAATGTAGGTATATTTTTTTTCTACACAAAGAATATACCGACTAAATAGTTAGTTTATTCTATTATTTTTAGATTGTCCACCCATAGTTTATCGCCTATAGCGCCACAGAAGGCACCTCCATATCCACTTGAAAAACGGATGATAATATGCGTTGGCATCTCGTCTGGATCTGCATATTCCTTCTCTGAAATCTGCATCCTTACCCCTTTACTGTTGATGCCCCAATATGGATAATTCTTGTAATTCACACCCATATAATCCTGATAACCAGGTTCATTGGTAATATCTCCGTACTGAAGAGGTAGTTCAAATCCGTTTTGCCAATCATTCACGCTCTCTTTGATTCTCATGTAGGCTGTAGCCACTCTCTTCGCGTGAAGTTTGCCACTAGCGTCTTCCCAACGTCTTTGTAACACAACAGACACTTCAGCTTCATTCTTTCCTTCAAGATCCATGGATTTAGAAACAGACTTGTATTGTCTTTTTCCACCCACCTTGGCCTTATAGTCAAACTTTATAGCTCTTGGCTTGGCTGTGTAAGGCACACCCTGCATCATATACTGCATCGGATTGTCTGAACTCTCAATCGGTTCAATAAGAAAGCCCGTGAAGACGCTGCCAGATGCCATACATGTCAAATTTACCATGCCAAGCACTTTCACCTCCTCCAGTTTGCTCTCAATCCTCAAGCAATAGCCGTCGCCTCTTTTTTCTGGGTAGACGGTAACGCTCGCCTTATCTATACTTGCAGCATGGATCAAACTGCTGGATGTTTCCCATGGGGAATCAGTTCTCTTACGTGGACCAGTTTCATTAATAGTGTCTGGTTTTCCGATTTCGTAGATTTGCTTGACATTTCCACCAATCAGAAAACTTTCCTTTATATTCCTCACCTGCCAACTGTCGAAATCAGAATACTTCAGCTGAGTGACTTTCAGCTGAGCCATTCCGACAAGTGCCGGTGCCAATAATAGTGTCGAAAAAATTCGTTTTACCATAAATTCTTTAACGATACGTTCGCTAAATTATACAAATTATCCGATTTTCCACATTTTTTATCCATTTTTTCCACAAAACCATCTTGATTTTCATATTTCATCAAGAAAATTGTTTATGTCTAATTAAATATTTGATTATAGAATTGAGGATTGTTAAGGGCGGAACGCCCTAACCCCTTCTCTCTAATGCGAGCCGAAGGCGAGCACATAATATAAATATCATGACTGACATTTCCATCATTTTTCGTCTGAAAGACGTTACCGAGCAAAGCGAGAGCAACCCGTGACGAAGTCTCAGAATGATGTGACGATGAATGAAACCTATAGCAAAATATTTTAACAAATTTGAACAGCTTCTTAAATTTTATATAAATTTGCTATATAACTAAATTCTATTCTTATATGAAAAATTTCTGGACAGCTCTACCACTGCTAACTTTCATAGCTATCGTGATAGCATTAATAATTTTACCCTTTTCTGCAGCTTTATCTAAAGAAGATTTTCTAATTATAAATGCACTTTTGAGCATAGTTATACTATATTATATAATCGATAAATATTATTACGATCGCACAGAAGAGTCCAACAAACTCATTCGTTCAATAATACTATTTGTCATAACATGGTTGATTAGTATTATCACTGCAGCAATATCTGGGTTCTTTTTCATAGTATGGTTAGTTAGTTGCGGAGAACTAAAATAATTTAGCATTTTATTTATGGTTCTACATTTATGAAAAAATTCAAAACTGCCATATTTTATTTTACATTTATCGCATTGACTCTAAACATCATTGCTTTACATGTATTTTCCATGTTGGATTTTGAATACGCTTTCTTACTAATCTCTGCTGTCATAGCTATACTTTATTTCCTGATATACAAATTTTACTATAAACGCACTGAAGAATCAGACCCGCTTCTAAATTCCATAGAATTACTTATAATCACTTGGATAATCAGTTTCGTGACAATTTTACTCGCACTCCTCCTATTTGATTAAAAACATCTCGTCCTTCATCAAACAAAAAAAGCGGAACACTAAAATAATTTAGCATTCCGCATTTATAATTTCTAATTTATTATAACGCCATCAACACAAGGAATTGAGCACTCATAACTCGCAAGAACATCGTCAATGGGTAGACGGTAGCATACGAAAGTGAAGCTTTTCCTGTCGCGTCAGCTGTGTTGGAGAATGCCAACGCAGGAGGGTTCGTTGTTGATCCACTTGCGAATCCCATCAGTTGGGCTGCACTCAGTTTCAAAACGAATCGTCCAATCAAAAGAATTATTATCATTGGCACCATGGTAATTATGATACCATAGAAGAACCACGACAATCCGACTTCCTGGAATGTAGAGACAAAACTCTTTCCTGCTCCCAAACCAACCGCTGCCAAGAACAACATGATTCCAATCTCCTGAAGCATCTTCTTTGCTGAGAATCTTGTGTATGTGACCAGATTGAATTTGATTCCGAACTTTGCGATCAAGATCGACACGATCAACGGTCCACCAGCCAAACCAAGTTTCACTGGCTGAGGTATTCCAGGGATATCAAACGGAATTGAACCAAGAAGCACACCAAGTGTGATTCCCAAGAACACCTGAATCAAATGTGGATGGTCGAGCTGTGTGTTTGAGTTTCCTACAAACAATCCAAGTTTATTGACTGATGTCTCATCACCCACAGCGATGACAGAGTCTCCAACCTGAAGCTGCAATGTAGGGCTTGGCACAAGGTCGATACCAGTACGGATGACGCGAGAAATGTTGACGCCGAAAATCTCCTGAATCTTAAGTTGAGCGAATGTCTTACCATTCATCTCAGACTTGGTAACAACAAGTCTCTTGCTTACCAACTGTCCGCCATCCAACTTATCCCAAAGAGCCATATCCATCTCCAAACGTGTTCCTACACAAACCTTTACGGCCTCGCTGTCGTTCTGGTTAGAGATCACATACATCTTATCGTTGAAGGAAAGTACAGTGTCGTCGTTTGGAACTTTCACCTCGTCGACTGCAGCTTTATGAAGACGCGTTACGACGAAATTCTTTCCGATTGTCTGCTTCAACTTGCCGAGTGTCATACCGTCGATAGCCTTGTTTGTGATCTGCACTGTGTAGATCTCGACAGAACTCTTATCATGCTCCTCTGTTTGAGCGGAGGCCTCCTTACCCCATAGGAAATTGACAACAGCAAGTATGATGATAATTCCAACAACACCCATAGGATAAGCGATCGCATAACCTGCGGCAAGAAAATCATTCGCGTTACCAGTGGCATCCGAATAAGCCTGCTGCGCAGCTCCAAGACCAGGAGTGTTTGTGACCGCTCCAGATAGGATTCCAACCATATTCTTCAAATCCTCACCTGTGATGCAATATATAACGTAGGCTGCCATCACATTTAGAAATACCAAACCTACTGCCATAAGGTTCAAATTGATTCCTCCACTACGGAATGTCGAGAAAAAACTTGGTCCTACCTGCATACCAATAGAGTACACAAACAGGATAAGTCCAAATTCTTTGACAAAATGCAATATATGCGGATCAATCTGGTAGAAATTACCAACGAAGATACCCACGAATAATATCCATGTAACACCCAGAGTAAAACCTTTTACTTTGAAATTACCGATTGCCAGACCAGTCACAATCGTGAATGAAAGCAGCATCAACGAGTATGCTACCGAACCACTTGAAAGCAATTTAAAAAACCACTCCATAACGTGAATTATTTACTTATTTATTTCCTGAATGCAAATATAGATATTTTAATTTATATGTTATACAACATACAGAGAAATTTTAAAAATTATGAAACGGTTTAAGTTTAGTTTATCTAATAGGAGTTATTTTTATAACTATTCGTTCTTACAAACCCGCTTTTTTTGCATTCAGCATTTCATACAGTTTTTCCTTCGTAATCCCCACTCTCTCTAATTCTCTGATCAGATGCAATGCCTCACGTGCCTCAGCATCCTCATCTCGTTTTTTCAATGCAATTCCAAGGAATGAGAAGACGGAATATGGTATCTCATCATATGTAGGCATGAGCATATCTGTAGACGGGATTTCTGCAGCAGACGCATATTCTCCGTTTGATTTCATCAGCCATCGTGACTGGAATAGTTGTCTGTAGGCTGTAGTATTTTTCAATGATGTTTCTACAGGATTACGTTTCCCTTTAGGTGTGTAGCGATATTTTCCTGTGATTTTCTTCATCACTTCTGTAGAGACCTCTTTTTCAAACAAGTTCTGCAACATCCTGCAAAAAGCTAATGATTTGTCTAACGACGGATGATGCAAAAAATGGTCAAATCCAGCTATTTTCCTGTCTTCTATCTCAGTCTCTTTTAATTTCGACGGTGATGGCATCTCTTCTTCTGAGATTCCAAACTCCTTATAGTCAATCGGATGACGCAACGTATCACTGTCTATCCTCACGTCGAAACAAACGCCACAAGCACTGATGAATGTATAGAATGTCTGACGGTCTGACGGAGAAATATATCGCTCTATAAAATCATTCGGAAGAAATACAGAGTCCGCATTATCCGCAAAGAATATTCGTTGCGACGAAGTTTCCGCCAACACCAATCTTGGTAATGACAATGTGTATTTGTTTGTCGGCAAAAACTGAAGGTTGGAGAATTGCTCCACAATACTCTTCTTCCGTTCAAAATCAAAACCGGCTCCTACATATTCATTTGCTGCTACCATTATGTACTTTGCCAACGTATCATAGTCGAGCGGCTCAACCATCTGCTCATGAAACTGCTGAGCCACAAAATCCACCGTCAACGATTGTTCTGAAAAATGCTCGAGATGCAACACGTCTGCGAATAGCAAAAATATCTCTTTATCACTAAGCATTTCTGGGTAGACGGAATGGATCACGTCTTCACTTAAATATACCGACGCTGTCTGATAGTTGGCATTCAGTCGTAAGCTTCTGAATTGTCCATCCGCACACTTGATCCAACTCTTTGTGAAAGCTTCACTTTTTCCACGCAGAAGTTTCGACAACACTTTTCGTTCTCCATACAGATACCTGTAGAAATTCATCAGCCACCCATCTGATTTCTGCTTCATGAAATTCTCGTCAAGAGACAAAAGCATTGCTTCCACACCCCATAATCGGGATCCTAGAATCTTACTTAGGATAGGATATTTAGTCAGATCAACTTTATCAAAATCCTTGTTGACATTTCCTTCTGCCAGAGTCGCAATGTCATCATCATCCAAAACTTTCCCCACATTCTCAACACAAAAATTCAATCCAGACATCGGCAAAAAATGTCCTTCCGTATTTTGGAAAAATGGAGCAGACGACGATTCCGACACAATAGTTTGAAACAACCGTTCACTGCATAATCGGTTGATGGAATTAACGTTTTCATACTTGCATTTCTCCTTCATTTCGAGGACTCTTTCCACAGTTTCCCAAGATTTCAGGTATTTCAGGAAAACAACAGAAAGCGACGCAATTTGCTGTCGAAGGGCATTGTTTTCTTCATTTTGAAGCGTATTCTCACGATTATCGCTCAATAAAAACGTTCCATGGATGATGAATGGGAGCGTACTCTGTTCAAGCAAAGGGAAAAAACAATTCAATGCTGAAGAGTCACACAAAATTGCATTTCCATCTCCGTCGATCGGCATCGACAAAGTGGCACTCATCTGTTGTGATCCAAACAAAAAAGACTCCGTCGCGCAACTGAATTTCTGCGACATGGAAGATTGCCACACCGTCTTTCCTGCGACCAATGAATGAAAAAGGATTTTTCTTTCTCCCTCCTCAATTATTTTTGAAGAGGAGACTGTTTTCTTGAATTTGTAAATTTTCCCGTCGACGCTGCAATCGAGCGTCACAACATTATTAAGATAGTTGAGCGGATAATCCAACGAATCTATCATCGCCGCGATCTCTTCCGCCTTAGCCAAACTTTTTACTTTTCCACTGAATAGCGTTTCACCCCCACGTCTACCCAACTCCTCCAATCTCGCTGATTCGACCGGAACTATGAAATTCTGAATGTCAAAACTGAAATTGTCGTCTTCAACATGAGGTACATCACAATATGCGAATATCGATTTGAAACCGATACCAAACTTACCTATCTTGTTCTCACCAATCTTAGTGCTATGACCAATGGAAGTGATGGCATTGACGTCACCAATCTTTTCATCCGTATCCTCTCTATCCACATCAGACACAGAAAAATGTTTTGAGCCATCGTGGAAGAAAGAGAATCTGTCACCATCAAGCACTAAACGGACATTCCTGGCACCAGCGTCGTCAGCATTCTGAAGCAGCTCATACACAAAATGAGCCTTGCCACTATACTTGTCGACAATCAGATTCCACAGACCGATTGTCGCCGGATTAGCAAGTGTCTCAGCAACCTTGCGTCGGCTCTCAGTGAGTTTGGAGAAAAGATTATTTATTATCATTCAACTTCGAAAAACATTCTGCCTTACAAAGCCAAGCCACAGCAAAAGCAGTCAGCATTGTAGCCTCGTTGATCATTGTACACCATTTTGGGAAAATATCACTAAATGCGACAGTGATTATCTGAAACGCCATAAATGAGATGATCGTTATTCCACATATCTTGTAAAGAATGTTTCGCTTCTTCTTATTTGAAGACATCTCACCATCCGACTGTGTGAACTGGAACAGAATCATAATCGCAAAACTGACAAAAAGAGCTGATGCGCTCACACAATGAACAATATTGCTGATTCTCACTGGCAGATAAAACAAACCAACAAGAGTATCGTCACTGACAAATGATGTTTTAGTAGGAAACGCAATCACTCCAAGAGAAGCGATGCCTGAAATTGTAGTAAGAATATTATCGCGAAGGTCATAGCCTCGATACGACACAAAATAGACAAAAGTTGTAAACAGAAGTCCAACCATCAAAATTTTTGAGTTACAATAGTATGTAGCGGAAATCGAATACCACCATTCATTCGGATTATCACCGAACATTCCAAACAAAATAGCAAGCGGAGCCAAAAGTCCACACAAAATACCCAACATTTTTCGCTGATGTTTCATCAACTCTTTTTCACAATTCATTTCCGTTGACATATTACTCAATAATTTATTTATAGCAAAAATAAAAAAAATAATCAGAAACGTAGACCCACATATGTATATATTAATAAAAAAAGGAGGGATGGAATGACAAAAATCCATCAAGTGTTGCTTATGTATTTCACCCAGCCATAAATTATGACATTCAAAACCAGGCAAAAAACAAAGACATCGCTGAAAATACAGTGTTTGCCATCAAGAAAAGTTGCCATTCAGCATAATTTTTATATTTTTGTATTCAAGTAAAACAAACAAAAAAAGATAGAAAAGATGAACGATTCATTAGCAACAACAGTTGCCGACACACTGTCGGAAGCAGCACAGGCAGCAAATGTACTTGCCACAGAAGGATTGAGTAAGTCGCAGTACGATGAAGCATTGCAGATTTTAGTTAGAGAAGGAACAGAAATGGCAATCAACTTTGCCGTCAAGATTGTTATCGCTATCTTGGTCTTCACTATTGGTAAATGGGTTATCGGTAAAATAAACAAAGGTATCGCAAAACTGTTGGAGAAGAAGGATGTCGAGCCATCTTTAGCTTCATTCGTTAAGAGTCTGACTAAAGTGGTATTGATGTTCATACTTATCATTGCGATTATTGGCATTCTTGGACTTGAGACATCATCATTTGTAGCATTGTTCGCGTCTGCTGGTGTTGCCATCGGTATGGCATTGAGCGGAACATTGCAGAATTTTGCAGGAGGAGTGATGATTTTGATTTTCAAGCCATTCAAAATCGGTGATTTCATTGAGGCTCAAGGTCAGACAGGAGTTGTCAAAGAGATTCAGATATTCAACACTATTATCTCTACAGCCGACAATAAGACAATCATCGTTCCAAACGGAGGTCTATCAACAGGTATTACAACAAACTACTCTAAGCAGCCAATGCGTCGCGTCGACTTCACATTCGGAATCGCTTACGGAGAGAGCTACGACAACGCTAAAAATGTCATCATGGATCTTATCAATGCTAATCCAAAAATCCTTAAGGATCCAGCACCGTTTATTGGATTGGTGAACCTTGGTGACAGTTCGGTGGATTTGACAGTACGTGTATGGTGTGAGTCTGCTGATTATTGGGATGTTTATTTCAATATGAACGAGAAAGTATACAAGACATTCACAGAGAAAGGCATCAACATTCCTTTCCCTCAGATGGATGTGCATATCACAAAATAATAGCCATATTATTATATTGTATGTATGGAGACGGTGCTTTTCGCATCGTCTCCCTTTTTTTTATCCAAACATTTCATACCTGCACGTAGAGACACGGACATGAGCCTCTTGACATGTGTCTACCTGAATATGTGTCTAGATCATATTGTTGAACATGTATCTCAAAACGTGTAAATCACGTATTATGCGACATGAAAACTGTAAAAAAAACTTAAAAAAATTGCCGATTCCAGCCAAAAAGTGTTAAAAACATGCCTATAAAACATAATTTTTCAGCAATTTTGTTAGGATAGTTGAAAAAACGGGTTACATTTGCACCCGGATTTAATAAACACACTAAACGTTATGGTACTTAATAAAAAGAACATTAACGCTATTGCATTTTTTGGTTTAATTGGACTTACAACATTGTCAAACGTTGACTTTTCTGGTACAAACCAACTGATGTTGGGGCAGAAAGTTGAAACAGAGATTATGAAAAAGGATGATCAACAGAAGACGATTGTTACATTCTGGGCATCATACGATGCAGAGTCTGTCAAGAATTGTCAGCGTGTTATTAAGGAGAGTAAAGATGCAGAAGTAATCCTCGTTTCACTTGATGATTATCAGTCAATTTACGAAGATGCTCTAACTAAAATCGATGCCAACAACGTAGCAACTAAAAGTTTGCGTGTTGATAAAGACAGCAAGGTGTTGGCTGATTTTAAGTTTAACGGTGAATTCAAGAGTTTCTTGATCGACGAAAACGGTTATCTATTAGAGATCAACTGATTAAAAAGACGGTGTACAAACACCGTCTTTTTTATTTTGCTTAGGGGCAAGAGAGTTCCCAATTCCGCTTGAACCATACAGATTAATATGTCCCAACTTCCCATATAAATCCCCTATTTTATAAACTCCAGTATGCAAAAAATCAAATAAATTTGATGTAATAGAGAAAAAAGTATTTATATTTGTAGAAAATATGCAATAACTTGAAAAAGAATAGAATTATGAACAAGATAAAATATGCGCTTGTTTTTGTCGCTGGTCTTTTGATGTTCTCATGTTCAGATAGCGATGAAGCTGTACTTTACGACAATTACGATTTCATTAGCATCAAGGGAGACTCTGTCATTTCCAGTGATGGTATACAAATGGTCGCATCTACAGTTGACATAATATCAGATTCACTAGGAACATATTCAACAATCAACTCACAAGTGACTGTTGGAAACAATGTGTTTGATGTGACTTTGTTTATGGAAGGAGCAAATGCAGGTATTAAGAAATACAAATTGGAAGCTGGAGATCCTTTGACATCTATTGGATATGTCAAATACCGCTCTATGCAAGCAGACAGCTCTTTTGTCACTGACAAATACGCTATAACATCATCAATCATCGAGTGGAAAGACGTAGACAATAAAACTGTTCTATTTGATGTCCTTTGCAAAGGATATAAAATGGCTAACGACTCAACTTTGTCTAGAGCGGCACTTACAATTGATGGTAAGATCAGAGCTATCAAGCAGTAAAATCGAATTTAAGTATATAACATTAAAAATATGAAAGGCATAAAACCTTTCATATTTTTTTTATAAAGATTATGTTTGAGCAAACAATAAAACCACTTTCTTACATTAAAAGCCTCTTTATAATTGGACTTTTGGTTTGTATATGTTCATGTAGCACTACAAAAACGTATACAGTAAATGGAGTGTCATTTGATATGGTTAAAGTAAAGGGCGGCTCATTCGATATGGGGGCAGCAGACAATCAGAGTTCTGAATCACACGATGTGGACTATCCAGTTCATAATGTGACTCTTGATGGGTTTCAAATAGGTAAAACCGAAGTGACACAAAAACTTTGGACGGCAGTTATGGGCTACAATCCCTCTACTTTTATAGATGATGACAAACCTGTTGAAAATGTGTCTTGGACAGATTGCATTATATTCATACAAAAACTAAATGACATAACAAATTGTAATTTCAGACTGCCTACAGAAGCAGAATGGGAATTCGCCGCACGAGGAGGGAGAAAAAGTAAGCACTATAAATATGCTGGAAGTGATGACCTCAATGAGGTTGCATGGAATATCAACAATAGCAATAAAACAAGTCATAAAGTTGCGACTAAATCACCAAACGAATTAGGCATATATGATATGAGCGGAAATGTTTGGGAATGGTGTGACGACTGGTTTTATGAATTTGATAAAAAAGCCACCCGTAATCCAGTAGGAAGAATTCCATCTCAATATAAAATAGACAGAGGTGGAGGTTGGAACAGATTGCCAAGATGTATCACATCGTATAGAGGACGCGATGTAATTGATTACAGGGATTCAAACCTAGGGTTCAGACTGGCAAGATAAGAACTATCAGGCAGTAAATTTGGATTTAGCACATAACTTTAATGATGGTGTATCAAAATTCAAATTGTATTTATAAGATCTAACGAGGTAAAGAGAGGAATCCGTCTAAATATTTGCTACCAATGTTAAACGTCTAACGGCGTAATGGGGGAATATTCAGATATGGGCAACCACAATGAATCGCCCATATAGAAAACACCGAAGATGTATTTCCAGACAATTACGCATTATGAATTAAAGGCTACGGTAGGGTTTTATTTTATCTCCAAATCCAAATACACAGGCAAATGATCACTGAATCCATTGGTTGTGCAATCACCTTTGAATGATCGTTTTGGGGCGACACCTGTTTTATCCTTCTCCAACAAGAAATCCCAGAATCCAATCTGCGCACCTTCTTCCGTGACTTCCAACCTTTTGCCATCAAGAAGTGAGCCTGACACTATCACGTGATCCAAAACTCCCCAGTGTCCTTGAAACTTGTGTGTGCCTATATCATCACGTCCATTATACTTTGTCATCAGATTATAGAGCTTTTTTCCTTCGTATGGTGCAGTCAAATCAACAGTGGCTCCAAGTGCCTGATTCAAACTTTTATTGTCAAAATAGTCGTTGAAATCTCCGACAACAATGATATTTGATTCTTTTTGTGATACGAACAAGCTGTCTATCTTACGTCGCACTGCATTCGCTGCTTCTATTCGTTTGAATTCCGATTCAACCTCCCCACCATACCTTGATGGCCAATGATTGACAAACACAGACAATGTGTCTCCACTTGGCAAAACTCCAATAGTAAACAGGATGTCACGTGTCGGACGGGAATTCTCAAAATGAAGTTTTATATACTCAGTTTTCAGCGGAGTGAATTTCTCTGGTTGGTATAAAAGAGCAACGTCTACTCCACGCTGATCATCACTCTCTTTGTGAAGATATGAATACCCTGCTTTCTTCAGCTGTGTGTTCTGAGTAAGATCTCTCAAGACTCTTTCATTTTCAATCTCAAGCAGACAAACGATTCCCACGTCGCCCCACTCTCCACATCTCGCAATCACACTTGCTGTACGATGAAGTTTTCCAAAATATTTGGATTTGGTCCAGTGTTTGGCACTGAATTCCGTGTACTCATAATCTTCTTTCCCTTCATCATGCTCATAATCAAACAGATTCTCACAATTATACGACATTATCCGCAAATATCTTGTACTGTCGGCAGCAGACAATGAGGTAGACATAAACAATAATGACATCAATAACACATAAATTCTCATGTTTATAACTTAAATTAAGCCATATCAATATTCGAATGCTCCAGCATCAGGGAATTCGTCGTCGACGCGATTCTTTCCAAATATATCTGTCGCACACTCTGGATACATCTTCAATATGGCATCCGAACCGATTGTACGGTATGGACTCATAGAATCGGTTTGGAAATCGACATAAAATTTATCTATAAAATTTGATTTAGGACGATAAAAATCACCATTAAAATCCCAGATATTACCATGATTATTTCCTCCTGTCAACGAATCAGTTCTGCCGATAGCGGAACAAACTATATTAAGACGGAAGTTCTTTCCATCAACGCTATCGTTCAAATTAGATGCGACGTTATCAAGATCTATTCTTTTTTCTTCCTTTTTAGTCCTATTGTTACCACACACAATTGAATTATTAATGTCAACGGATAACGAATCCTTCTTATTCAAATACAATGCTGGTTTAGTTTCCGACAAACTAAAACTCAAATAAGAGGCTATTGTACAATGATTAAACAGATATTTGCCATCTTGAAGGTAAACATTGTAATATCCTCCATTTGCAAATAGTGTATTATAAGCATAAATCTGTGATGATTCAGAAATCAGAGTTCCCTGTCGTGCATTGTATATCTGTGAGTTACCGACAACGACTTTTCTGTCAGCAAATGCAGAGTCGACCACCAAACACTGATAGGCGCCAACAATATTCGTAGACATAATCTTGCAGTCGCCAGACTTCTGCGACAACCAGACTCCCTTCCAATTGCCTGGAGCCAGATAATATTTGGTATCTCTCAACACATTGTCATTTCGTAAATATCTCATCTCAATCTGTTTGTCGACCTCACCATTGCAATTCAATGAACCATCAACATACAAACTTGCGCCATTGTAGAAATATAGGCGTACACCAGCGTCGATATTGAGAGTTGCACCCTCCTCGACTTTCAGTGTATCCTTCACCAAATATGGCTGTGTACCAGAAAGCGTAGTGTCTGATGAAACAACGAAATGATCGAGAATGATCGGAGTCTCGCTGAATGCTGACAAATAAACATAATCCACATTTCCATTGTATGAGAATGAGATTGAATCAAGCAATGCAAAAGGAAGTTCTAAGCCTCTGCAATCTCCATTAGTCTGGACAAAAATAAACATACTGTCACCGTCGGCAATCTCAATATTAGAGACATTATGCGAATTTCTTCCATTAATATTGACCATGAAATATTCATTGGAAGACGCATAATGGATTGACGCGATCTTTATCTTCTCGCCTGATCTATTGAATACTTTAAGGGTCTGATAAGGGGCTAATACACCTCCCAATATAGTATCAAAACTTACCGTATCTACAGAATATTCAAGTTTATACTGTGGATCTGTAGTAATCTCGTCATCCTTGCATGATGCAAAGGCAACAAACATCAGAAATATGCAAAATACTATTTTTTTCACTTGATCGAATATTTTAAGACGCTTTTCTGTGGCGTATTAACGTCATTCTCTCCACATACCAAATAAAAAGAACCATTCAGCACGAACGAAGACGACTTCTTACGAATTTCACCAAACGAACCCATTGTGCTCCACTCCTTACCGTCAAAAGACATGAACAATGATTCTTTTCCAAGCTCTCCTTCTCCTCCTGCCACATAGCATTTGTCTCCAGATGAAAAGCCTGTTGAATAAATCAACACTTCGCAGTCTGTATAAGCGACGCTCCATGAATCTGAGGCTATATCATACTTATATAGAGTCGTGTTTCTTATATTGTCATTAAGATTGTAACCTCCACCGACATAAACGATTCCGTTCAGTGTGAATGTGAAGCAGCCTGTCAAAGCCAAAGGGAAATCATTTTTCTGTGTCCATGAATTGTTTTGTGGATCATAACACCAGATTTCATCTGTATATGCCTCTTTTTCTTTATATCCGCCTACAACATAACCTTTACCATTTGCCACAAAAGACACAGAACCAGTTCTTCCGATTCCAGGGAATTGTTGCATCTCCTTCCAATTGTCATTAGCGACCTCATAGGCGTATGTCGTTATGTTATAACCATTTATAGACTGATCATAATATCTGCCCAAAGCGACATAAGCAACGTCGTCGATAACAAAACTAATTGCCATATCCAATCCAGTCGACGGGAAGTCACTCAATCGGCTCCATTTATCAGTCGTAGGATCATATTGCCATAAGTCACTGTAATATACGTCTTCTCCTCTTAATGAACTTTTACCAAGTCCATAATAACCTTTATCTTTTAGAGAGAAAGCGACTCCTCCACTTCGCAATCCTCCTGAGAATGGAGCCACTTGCGACCATACATTGGTAAGGTTGAAATTTTTATCAATGCTGAATGACTTTGTCTGAGTCGTCACGTAACTCATATAGTTTCCAATCTTATATGAGTAGAAATATTTTGTTTCTGGCTTCAACCCAGGAATCACACAAATGAACGTGTCGTTCGATGCTCCTATATTGTTTGCTTTTATTTCTGTCGACTGAGACATATCAATGGTCTCAGAAATCTTCAATGTCACAAAATCGATACTTGATTTGTCTACATCACACTCTACCACAGCTCGAATTGTGACTCCGGTCAACGTGTCGGCGCCGATAATCTGAGTGTTTACATCTACATTATGTATGGCAGGTTCTGAATCATCGTTACACGCAGAAAAAGCGAGCACCGTCAACAGAAACAATATATATTCAGTCAATCTTTTCCTCATACCTTAAAATCTATATCCCAATCCTACTCTGAAATCCGCAAGTTTGAACTTGGTTGTGTTCAATCCTAATTTGACAAGCAGTTTGTCAAAATTGGCGATTCCTCCAAAATCAAAGGTCCAACCTTCTGTACTATTGTCGTCTACAACAAGCAATTCACCATCAACTGTCTCAAACATAAGGCGACGCCATGAATATCCACCTCCTGCGTACACACAAAGTTTTGGAAGTATCTTATATGTTGCGCCTCCCACCAGACTCAATCTTGAAACTTCTGAATTGCCAGACAAGAAAGCTTGTTTGCCATTCTTATCGAATCCGTTTTTATCTATATGATACTCAAGTGGCTTATCGAAATTGAAATTTGTATGTGCGGTGACATACCCTCCCCATGTCTCCATATAAGCGATTGTAATACCGAAAGTTGGATCACAATATGAAGTCAAGCCAAACTCTCCCAAGGCGTATACATGTTTGGCATCGATATCCACCACTGAGATTATATCGTTTGAAAGAGAATCAACAGAAATATTGTAATCGTCGTCATCATACTCCGCATCTTGTGCGAATACAGATGCCACGTATAACAGCAATGTTGATATTATAAATATAGTTTTCCTCATACTAGTAAAATATCCACAAATATATTGAAAACATTTAAATAATAATTGTATACGATAAGAAAATATGATTACATTTAATGTCTTATCCATCTCTCTTATATATCAATTATCATTGACAACAGTGTCCAAATCGAACTGAGCCTTGTCTATAAATGTCATCTCTTTATTTGTAGACGGATGCACAAAAGTAATCTTTTCCGCATGAAGCATGAGTCTGCAAACCATTGATTTGCTACCATATAATCTATCACCAAGAATCGGAGCATTGGCACCTTCCTCACTCGAAAGATGCATGCGTATCTGGTGAGTCCTTCCTGTACGTGGATAAACATCAATCAATGCTTTGCCATCTTTTTCGTCAACCACTTCATAATATGTCTCAGCATAAAGGCCAAATTCTTTACTAATCATCTGCATAGGTCTGTTTGTGACGTCTGGAGCAAGTGGCAAAATGATGGTCTGCTCTTTTATAGACGGGATTTTTTCCGTCATGGCGACATATTTTTTCTGGATTGAATGAGTCTCAAACTGTTTCTGAAGATTATGATAAGCATTCAGATTCAATGCGATCACCATTATTCCAGACGTGTCCTGATCAAGACGATGCACTATTTTAGGTCCTGAATAATCACGACATATTCCTTCCACCCAAGTTTCAACACTTGTTTGACACTCTTTTCCTCTTACACTCAACAATCCAGACGGTTTGGAAATCACAAGGATGTCATCATCCCTGTAGAGTGTTTTTATCTCCTCATTTTCACAATCAAAATCTAGTTTATTCGTCTCCAATTCCACTCCATCAAGCATGAAATTCATTATCGGCAGACATTTTGATCGGCATGCGTGATAATAAGTTCCGGAATGGCGAACTCTTCCTGATGGAGACTTTCCGATCCAAAACTCAACCATACTGATTGGTTGAAAATCATTGCGATATGCATATTCAAGCAGACGTGGGGCTGCACACTCTCCCGCCCCAGACGGTGGCATTACTTCGTCGCTGAAGATGTCGAGCAACGTTTTCTCGTCTCCTTTGGTATTATGGAAACGGAAATCTCTGAATATTCGACGTTGCAAATCCCTCGACTTTTTTTCTCGCTCACTCTTCAGATCCTCAATCTGTTTTTTCAATCTGTCGACGGGAATATTCGCAGCCATTTTAGCCGCTTCCACCTCCTGCTTTAGTCGCTTTATCTGGTTTTTCTGTGTAGAACTTTCATTGTTCATCCTGCGTATATCTTCAGGTGTGGCGGAACTACGCATGGAGTCACGCAAAGATTTCTGTTGTTTTGCAAACTCCTGATATTCAGCAAGACGTGATTCACACTCCTTCACTATGGCATTTTCATTCACCATAGCTGTTTCAAGTCTCAATACACTTTCCAAATCTTTTATTTCCCTACCCATGGCAGAGATCTCCCGTTCCCCACATTTGTAATATGAATCAGGAGTAAGAATATCAAACACAGGTGGCACAAAACCAGGATATTCATTTTTGCCAAACAACTGTCCGGAAAAAGACAAAAGATAACCTGTTTCTCCAGCCATATTCTTCACCACAAGCACCCCAATCATCTTACCCTTCTGCAATTCCGGTTTCAACACGTCGTCGGAATCAAGGATAGAAAGGAAATCCTTGAAAGCATCAAGCACAGCGTCTGATGGAAGATACGAAAACGGATCTCCCAGTTTCTCTGGCAAATTAGCAAACTGCTTTTTATGGAATACTGTAGTAAAAAACATAGAATTAATAATTCACAATTGTGGGAAAATACATCTGAGGAATGTATTTTGAACACATTCCTCATTTAGCATTTATTTCCATCCACAATTGTCGTTGGAATGCACCAACAATTATGCATTATGAATTGTGAATTACGCATTATTTAAGTATCGCTCCTGCTACGGATGCCTGCGGATACATGGCTCCGTTTTCTGTCAATGAGATTCCGACTTTGTCGAATGGGACTACTTTCGCCAGTTTGAAGATGTCGCTCTGCTCTGGCCACATCGGATATCCTACAGCAGGACGGATGCCTGTCCATCCAAACTTGCTCAGGTTCTTTGCAAGATATTGGTTTCCAGCCTCCACAAGTCGGTCGGCAAGTGATTGGGCAAGCAATGCCTCATAGTTGTCGTCGCCTTTTTTCAGCTCTTCTATATGCTTGATGAATGGTTCTGAAATTGTGGCTGCGAAGAATCCGAGGATATCTCCATCCGTTTTTATATGACAGCAGATCGGTGCCCATGCGTCGCACAACTGCAATGTCTCGTCATCTTTCTTTATCTTCAATCCATCCGCGTCTACAAAGGCTGGATAGAATGATTCCAACGAGTTGATTCCGAATCCTGGCATCTGCTGTAGTCTGTTTAACAGTTCTTCAGCATCCGCATGCAAGGATTTTGCTTCGTCGCTGCCATCTTTCACTCTCCATACGTGGTAGAAATATCTCCAGTCGATAAGCGGTCTGACCTCAGAAAGTGCGATCAATTCGTGTATTTTCTCGCCATTATATGGTGGTTCGACACTCTTCTCCACCTCTTTTTTCTCTGGAGCCGGAATCGAATGTGCCTCTGCTGGAGATTTCTCTTCTGAGCCTCCATTATTATATTCATCGCGTAGACGTTGCTGATACTCCTTGATTTCGGCGATGTACGCATCTCTGGAATCAGACAGTAGACGTGAGACAACCACAGGGTTTTGTGCCGCATCTGATGCTCTGATCACCACTCCATTCGGATACAACGGTGCCATTTTCAACGCTGTATGTAGATCGGAAGTCGTCGCTCCACCCACGATAAGTGGGATGCTGAGACCAGCTTCCTGCATCATCTTTGCCACCGTACACATCTCTTCAAGCGATGGTGTGATAAGTCCGCTCAAGCATACGACGTCACTTTTCTCTTCAATCGCAGTCTTGATTATATCATCCGGTGGCACCATAACGCCCAAATCTGTAACGCTATATCCGTTGCAAGTAAGCACCACAGCCACGATATTCTTTCCGATATCATGGACATCTCCCTTCACTGTGGCAATCACAAGTTTACCTGCAGAATGGGCGTCTCCATCGGATTTTGTGATGTATGGATTCAGGATCGACACGGCCTGTTTCATCGTGCGGGCTGTTTTCACCACCTGTGGCAAAAACATCTTTCCTTCACCGAATCGTTGACCCACCTCATTCATTCCTTCCATCAACGGTCCTTCGATGATCTTCAGAGCTGAACCATATTTAGCCATCGCCTCCTCAAGATCAGGCTTCAATGTGGATCCGTTTCCTGTGATCAATGCCTGACGAAGACGCTCCTCGCATGTTGCAGGAGCTTGCGTTGGAGCAACGCTTTGTGTTTGCCCATTTGATTGAGGAGCACCATTTTTATTTGCCTTCTCTGCCTCTTTTCTCAATCTGATTTCCTCCGCAAGAGCGATCAGCAACTCAGTTGCCTCCTCATCACGTCGTGTGAAAAGGACACCACGTATAGCGAGACGCAATGCTTCCGGCACACTCTCGCTAGGAATCATCGCAGACGGATTCAAGATTGCCATATCCATTCCGCGTGGAATAGCATCGTCAAGGAAGACGGTGTGCATGGTCTCACGCACGTAGTTGTTGCCACGGAACGCGAAAGAAAGGTTGCTCAATCCGCCAGACACTCTTGCTCCAGGCAGATTTGCATGTATCCATTCAGCCGCACGCACAAAATCGATTCCATAATCAAAATGTTCCGCCATTCCCGTCGCAACGGTAAGCACATTAGGGTCGAAAATGATATCTCCAGGAGGAAAATCAAGGTTTTCTCTAAGTAGACGGTAGGCTCTTCCACATATCTCGATCTTTCTGTCGTACGTGGTAGCCTGACCTTCTTCGTCGAAAGCCATCACAATGACAGCCGCACCGAATTGTCGGATAACACGGGCATGATCGAGGAATTTCTCTTCACCTTCCTTCAATGATATTGAGTTAACAATACATTTTCCCTGTGTCCATTTCAACGCCTCTTCAATCACTTCAAAACGAGATGAATCCAACATCAAAGGAAGTTTGGCTATCTCCGGATCAGACGCGATCAGTCGCACAAAATGAGCCATCTCAACCTTGGCGTCAAGCAGACCGTCGTCCATATTTATATCTATGACGTTTGCACCGCCCTCCACCTGCTTACGTGCAATCTCAAGAGCTTCGTCATAGCATTTTTCATTGATCAGTTTCAGGAACTTGCGTGAGCCAGCCACATTGCATCGTTCACCGATCTTCAGGAATTTGTCTCCTTCAGGCAGTGCGGCGACAGATAGAGGTTCAAGACCAGAAAGCAAAAGATTATGAGGATCTAACGTCTTGACTTTATGTATCTTGGCATGTCCTTTCTCAACAACTTCATTGATAGCTGCGATATGTTCAGGAGTCGTACCACAGCATCCACCGACAATGTTAAGCAAACCTTCGTCGAAGAACGGAGCCAGCTCACTTCGCATCTTGAACGGAGTGTCGACATATTTTCCGAGAGCGTTTGGCAAACCAGCGTTAGGATGGCAGCTCACGTAGAATGGAGACGCCTCACATATACGGCGAAGATATGGCAACAATGCCTCTGCTCCAAGTCCACAGTTGAGACCGATGCTCAACAACGGAGCATGGGAGACACTCGCAATGAAGGCTTCAATTGTCTGGCCGGACAACGAACGACCGCTGTTGTCGCTGATGGTAAGAGAAAGCATAAGCTCCACACGTCGCCCCATCTTTTTCATTGCTCTTTCCGCAGCCACAAGAGCGGCCTTGGAATTAAGAGTATCGAAAATAGTCTCGATAAGAAAAGCGTCTACTCCACCCTCGATCAAGGCTGACATCTGCTCTTCATATGCGTCTGTGATCTCATCAAAAGAGACAGAGCGAGCGGCAGGATCATCCGCATTTTCCGACATCGACAACATCTTGCCAGTCGGGCCGACACTTCCTGCCACGAAACGTGGACGATCAGGAGTGATAGCCATCATCCTATCAGCCTCCGCACGTGCCAACTTGGCAGCGGCAATATTCATCTCCCTGATCTTATCCTGCATGCCATATTCAGCCTGCGAGATGCGTTGAGCGCCAAACGAACAAGTAGAGACGATATCTGCGCCAGCTTCAAGATAACCACGGTGAATTTTTGCGATCACATCGGGATTTTCCATAGGCAAAGCATCATTATTGCCCTGGATTCCGCATGCCTGAATCATTGTGCCATATCCACCGTCGAGGATAAGTATTCTATTTTGGAGTTGTTTTCTCATCATATACAAACGAAACAAGACGCAAGATCCCTTATCGGAATCCTGCGTCTCAACATACTATATTTATTAAAATATTTCTTTTGCGACGCGAGCCACTGAATCAGAAGCCATAAGAGTATAGAAATGAAGGTTGTTGACACCGTGGGCCATAAGATCACGACATTGAGCCAAACACCATTCAACACCAACTTCCTTAGCCTCCTCATCTGTTTTACATTTAGCCAGTTCATTGGCAAAAGCCTCTGGAATATCTGTGTGGAACACCTTAGGAAGGACATTCAACTGATTGCGCAGCACCACTGGTTTGATACCTGGGATGATAGGAACTGTGATTCCAGCCTCACGTGCCTTCGCCACGAAATCATAATATTTCTGATTATCAAAAAACATCTGAGTGACAAGGTATTGAGCACCATTCTTCACCTTCTCAACAGCGATACGAAGGTCAGAATTTAGGTTTGGAGCCTCCTCATGTTTCTCTGGATAGCAAGCCATTCCGTAAGAGAAAGGAACGTCCACACCCTCTATTTTATCACCGTATATATCGAGTCCTTTATTGAAATCATTCACCTGTTTCTGCAGATCAGTAGCATAATCATTGTATTGATTTTCCTGTCCTGCTGGTACCGACACATTCTTGCTGTCACCACGAAGAAGAAGAAGATTGTGTATGCCAAGGAAATTAAGGTCGAGAAGGGCGTATTCCGTCTCCTCCTTAGTGAATCCCTTGCAGATGATATGAGGAACCGCCTGAATGCCATATTTATTCTGGATTGCAGCGGCGATAGCCACAGTGCCGGGGCGACGCAATACCATGCTTCTGCGCAACAGACCGTCAGCCTGAGGACGATAGATAGCCTCACTATGGTGAGATGTGATATTTATATATTTAGGATCAAATTCACGAAGTTTATCTACAATCTTATATATTCTATCGATACCGTTTCCCTTTAGAGGAGGTAGGATTTCAAATGAGAACACAGTTTTCTGTGAATTAGTGATGAAATTCTGAACTGTCATATTTTATATAATGTTTCGCTGTTTCGTTTGTTATTCTTTTTGACGGTGCAAAATTAGGCACAAAAGAATAATTTTGCAAATATATGAAGTAAACAAAAAAAATAATGAATACATATTAGGATTATGAAGAATATTTTTTTGAAACTGAATAAAAATGACCAGAAAAGCAGAATGATTTTTCCGCATTTGCGGTGAATTTTAATAATTTTGAAAACAAAAAAAATCTTATTATATGGATTTAATTGGTTTGATAGGTTTGACCGCCATGTTGTTTTTTGCAATCATTATTATAGGTGTTTTCTTTTGCCTATCTGAAATTCTCGCGATAATAGTAATATTATTTGTTTCCAAAAAGGAGAATCGTTTGTCTCACATAATATCGTTCTCCGTAGGTTCAGCCATATTCTTCTTTTTGTTCTTCATTTTTTCTTGCTTTAGCATATTTTTTTGTGGCAGTAGTGATTCAAATGTCTACTTAGGAGATACAAGATATGTTAAGATTAACGACAAATATACACTCATATCTATTGATAATTTTCCATTTTACATTGAAGGAAAACGGTTTACTCTAGATTACGTTGATAGTCTGGCGGAGAGTCAAAATTATCTTTATGGTCATGCGTCTGACTCATATTTTTCTCTTAATATAGAAGACGGGATTGTCAGAAAAGACAGTTTGTTTGAGAATCTTGAATTGCCTGAGTATTGTATCAAAGAGAAGATTATAGGAGCAGAAGAATTCTTAATCAATAAAGACAGTGAGTTGTCACGCAGCATAACGGAGGTTTTGCTATGGCCTTTCATATTGGCATTAATATTTGCGTACTTGTCTTCTTTCTACACAAAAAAGTTGGTGGTATGGTTGGAGAAAAAATATAAGGATTGGAAAAAAAGGCGAAATGGCGATGAAGATGAAAAATTTGGAAATGATGATACAAATTATCTGACTCCTATAGAATGATCATTAGGTATAACCACTAACGGGGTAAAAAGATGAATCCGTCTAAATATTTGCCACCAATTTTTTTAACGACTAACGGCATAATCGGGGATTCATCTACGGGAACATCGCAATGCAATGCAATATAAAATAACAAAGAGACGCCGCAATGCGACGTCTCTATTTTTATACGCATGTCTGGGCGACCACAAGGGTTCGCCCCTACAGACAAAATCCAATTCCACAGATGGATTTCCCAACAATTATGAATTGTGAATTATGAATTACGAATTGTTGGCGATTTTCTTGAAATGGTTGAGAATATGCTCTGTGTAGAGGTCAATTCGGTCTTCTTCATCCATCTCCTGTGTAGACTCAGTATCCATGTCATAATAATACGAAGACTTTTCATAATAGTCTACAATACGATCGACATCAAAATGGTTGGCCTCCTCTTCCGTCAACGGAATTAATTGCAAGAACTGGATGGTTCTGCCAGTGCTTGTGCTGAATCGTGTAATATAATTCGGATCAGGCAAAGGAAAATCGATATAGACGCTGGTCGACTTTTGTGATTCATCGCTTCTCTTGTAACTTACAATCTCATTGAATTTGAAGCACTCATGTGAATCTTTAGGCTCTACCGCAACTGTTTTCAAAAGTCGGATTGGCCACCAATTCTCCTCTTTCTCGTATCCTTCTTCTGGCATCACAACCCAATCGGCAGGAAGGTGAATCAAAAACTCATTATATTCCGGAGTATGGTTTTCCACTCTATCCTCGTCATTCATAGTCATTCGATAAGCGCCGACGCCAAGGGTACAAACAGTGTAGTATGGTCTCTCTTCAGTAGGTTTGATTATGGCAAGATCGACATGCAGACCCAAAGCGGATTCCTTCTCATGTGCGATGCAGTCAATCTCTCCGAATTGTTCCTCTATAAAATTCTGGACCTCCTCCATTTCCTCAGCTGAATAATAATCAGGCATATCATCGGGATTTTTTCCATTCAATGTGAAGTTCAACGACATCTGCCAGAAGCCCAAAAGATTCTTGAGGTTCTTCTCTTTATCCCCGCCAATTATATGTATTTCCTCAGCAAGTTCTGCCTTATCAGACAGATTGACGACGATGCTGTCGTCATATTCATAAACAGACTCCACAAGATCCCAACTATCTGTATCATAACGAACCTGACAATCAGAATCCACCATCATTGATATACCGTGTTTGTCGAATCTGTAGTATACACCTCCCTTTAGTGTTTTATATAGCTTGTAGAAGTTTTTGATCAAGTATGTCTTCATACCAATGACCATAAGTATAAAGATAGCGATTTTCAGCCAATGTCTTGTTTGTCCGAAATAGAAAACCAAAACAGGAAGAGCTATTACAGCAATAATCTCAAGAATATTTCTTATTTTATAAGTTTCGAAATAATGTCTGTAGGATGATTTAAGATATTCGCCGAACGTTTCCTGCAAATAAGTTCTGAAATCTTCAGGAGTTCCTTCCGTCTTTACATTGAACACATTCTCTTTCGTGTATTTTTTCATGAAAGTATTTTTTTATGATTAATAAATAGTTGTCCTAAAAATAGATTATCCACTGGAAAATCCTTCTTTTAATTATTTTTCTTCGGCAAAGATAAAAGTTCCACATAAAAATCCAAAATATTTAAGAACGCGCTCCACTATATGGCTGAATATAGGCACAAATCCGTCCACGTATAAATATACCCTTTTATTCTGCAAACAAACTCATTTAGACATAAATGTGTAAAAAAGCTTAAATCAATCCAACAATCACGTAATTTTTTGCATAATTACATGCTTTTTTGATAATTTTGCAGTCACAAACATAAAACATAAACAGGGGTTTTAAAATGAAAAAACTTTTCATGATAGCAGTGTCGGCAATGATTGCATTGTCGTCATTCGCAGTAGACAAAGAGAAGGTTGCCAAAGCACCTCAGAAAACAATTGACGGTATGCTAAACACAGCACTACAGCTTAATAATCTTCCTGGTGCAGCCGCAGAGTACGACAACGGTAAGTTGATCCAGTACGCATTCTCTCAGGTCGGTTATGAGTTGTCTGATAACATATCAAGTCTTGCCAAAGAGGGTAAAGCAGTAAAGAAAATGGCTAAATTGGCAGTTGGAGATTTGATTTTCTTCAACGATGGCCAGGCTGGTATCGTATACAAAATCGGAGGAGACAATTCTCTAAGCTTCCTTCACGTTGTTAACGGACAGGTGATGATCTCAAGCTCAGAAAGTCTTGGTTACAAGTGTGGTACTCACATCACTTCTGACAAGGAACTAGCTACTCTTCGCAAGACATACGAGAAAGAGCAGAAGGCTATCGCTAAGGCTCAGGAGCAGCACGCTAAAGCTCAGGCTGAAGCTGCTAAGGCAGCAGAAAAGGCTGAGAAGGAAAGAATCAAAGCTGAAAAAGAGGCTCAGAAGGCTCAGGAGAAAATCGACAAAGCTAACAAAGAGGCCGCTAAGGCAGCAGCTAAAGCTGAGAAGGCAGAGCAGAAGCTTAACGACGTCGCTAAGTAAGAATCTGATTCTTAAATATAAAAAGACGACTCATTCATATGGGTCGTCTTTTTTGTGTCATTATATTCTTTATTTATTTTGCCGAAATCATTTGTTTAAGCTTAGCTCTCGCAATCTTTCCACTTTCTGTCCTTGGCAAACAAGATGTGAAAAAGATTTGTTTTGGCACTTCATATTTTTCTAGATGCTGTGATAAATCGCTGATGGTGATTGAGGAATCAGACTCTACACATTCCACCACCAAAACCAATTTTTCACCTAGTTTTTCATCCTGCACTGACGATATAGCAAAATCATACGGTATATAATCGACCAATTTGGCTTCTATCTCCTCGATCTGCAATTTGATTCCTCCCGAACAAACCACATTGTCTTTACGTCCTAAGATGCGGAACGTACCGTCGGGCCTCATCTCCACATTGTCATTGGTGTATAGTGTCTCCGCACACAACATCGGTGCTTTGATAACCAGTGTGCCAACACATTTGCCTTCGTTTTCTTCACCGTCCTTCAGACTCAACTCTACCCCATTCATCGGAGTAAAATAAGTGCTGCGACTCTCACCGTTGATCCTACGCATCGCAATATGAGAAAGAGTCTCTGTCATTCCATAAGTGGCATATATCTCATTGGGCAAAGAACTGTAGGCGGCCTCTTCATTTTTATCAATCGCTCCGCCACCTATAATAACCTTACCTATTTTTGAAAACCTGCCGCTTTTATCTCTGTATGAATTGTAGACCTGCAACGGAACCATTGCCGCAAAATCAACATGTCGATCCTCATTTTGCAACGGATTACTCGACACATCACCAATAAGAAGATTCAATCCACCCACAATAGCTCGCACAATCATCATTTTTCCAGCGATGTAATTGACTGACAGACAAAGCAATGCAGTGTCTCCGTTCTTCAATTTCAGATAATCCAATGTCATCCTGGCACTGGCAATCATACGTGATTTCTCGGTGACTATCAGTTTGGGCTTACCTGTTGAGCCGGATGTATGCAGATTGACCGTCGGTGAATCTGAGAACCACTCAATGAGAAAATCTCTGACGCTTTCGTTTTCAATTTCGTTCAGATTCTCACGTGTATATCTATTGCCGTCGATTATAATATCAGTCATAAAATCAGAAACTGTTTAATTTTTATACTCTAACAATTGAATACCATCACATAATATAATGCTCGTCCTTACGGACTCGTATTGGGGGAAAGGGGTTAGGGCGTTCCGCCCTTAACAATCCTCTTTTCAGTGTAACCTAATCTATTAATTAAATTCAAACAGTTTCTTAATTCAACACGTATTGTTTTTAATTTTTCTTGCCACGTCTCTTCCACTCTTCAACGCAATCGGTAACCCTCCGCCTGGAATCGTCCAATGTCCGCAAAGGAAGACGTTGCTCACATTACGCACTTTTCCGAAACTTCGTCGGCCGACCATTGGCATCCATCCCTGCGACGAGCCATTGTAATTATTGGTATAACGATGGTATGAGGCAGGTGTTGTAAGATCAGAAACCTCTATTTTATCCCTGAAATCCTCACCAAAATGTTCCACCAGTTTCTCGATTGCCAAAGCAGTAAACTGCTTCTTTACAGCATCATAGCCACTTCTGTCATTCTCTCGTTTATCTATCCAATAGCCACCGTTTTGCGTCTGGAAATAGACTGCGATTGTACACTTGTCGTCACCGGCAAGAGTCTCATCATAGTTGTAGATATGGACCTCCATTTTGTCAAACTGTGTTCCATCCGGCAATGAATACGGATCAGTGTAGAAACGAAGGAAATGAGGATGTTGCTTCATTCCATCTTTCACTCCCAAATAAAGTATGCAATAAGAATAGTAGACGTCGCTATCCGCAATATTCCTGTATTTCATCATGTCCGACGGGATATATCTCTCACCGAGTGCATCAAACATCGTCCAATGCCAATCGGCTGCAGACACCACATAATCAGCCTCACAAAATTCTCCATTCTTCAGCTGGATACCTTTAGCTTTATGAGCACCGTCGTCTACAATAATTTTATCTACTCTGGAATTATATTTGATCGTTCCTCCCGATTTCAAATAGCTATCAGCCAACAATTTGGCAAACGCCTCCGATCCACCCTTGGGATATTGCGCCACTCCTAAATCAGCGTAACTCTGCACAAAACAGAGCAGATTCATCGACATCTCTTTTTCATAAAGATTACGTATCGCCTCACGTAAAAACGGAGATTTGAAACGCTCTGCAAACGTGTGGGTAGTGCCTTTCATAATGCCAGCCAGACGGTATCTCATAAAATGAAATCCCAACTGATGCATCCTGACAGTCATCTTGCCACCCCAAAACTTGATTTTCTGCCAAACACTCGCGTCGTCTGCAATCACAGGAGGCAATATTTCTTGAAACTTATTCAATCCTCTCACACACGCCATCCATTTCTTTATCAGCGTGGCATCCTCGGGAGCAATGTCCAACAGATATTTTTCAAAATCGTCGGTTTTGTTATAAAAATGGAAAATGTTGGAGCCATATTTGTCGGTCATGTCAGACGCACGGACGTGCGTCTCTACGTGGGATTTAACCTCAAATTGGACACGTTCTTTATGATCAACAAATTCAATCTGCGACAGATCAACAATTTCATTCCACATCGTATTGAATGATATGCCTTTCTCTGCCCCCAACAGCCAATGCATACAGCCGTTGAACGAATATCCGCCTCTGCTCCACCCTGTGCATAATCCACCAGGCGTCATGCCACTCTCATAGATGACTGTCTGAAAACCACTTTTCTGCAAATGGATTCCACACGTCATACCAGCCACACCCGATCCAATTATACACACTCTCTTCATTTTGAATATTTTTACCACAGAGACACAGATCTCCGTGATTCTCTTCTTCTCTGTGTTTTTATTAAAATAAAGACGGGGACAAACCCCGTCTCTACGATTCTTTATGGTTATGCACGACCATTGGTTGCACACGTCGGTTGTTAGACGCACGACCGTGCGTCTCTACAAAAATGCGAAACGATAATTTAGCATTTCGCATTTATAAATTACAATTTCTTCAACTCCTCAACGTCATACAAACTGATATGCTCGTTTTTCTTAGGATAATCAATTGTGTAATGCAAACCACGGCTCTCTTTTCTCTGCATTGCAGACTTGATCACCAAATATGCTGTGTTGACGATGTTACGAAGCTCACAGATCTCTTTTGACACTACAGAACGCTGGAACAAACTTTCTGTCTCTTTGTAGATCAACTCCAATCTGTCGAACGCTCTCTTTAGACGAAGGTTAGAACGGACGATACCTACGTATGCCTGCATGATCTGGTTAACCTCCTTCTCACTCTGTGTGATAAGCACCATCTCCTCATTTAGTGTTGTGCCTTCGTCATTCCACTCAGGAATCTCATCACACCAGTTGATATTGTCGATCAACGGAAGCGAATGTTTGGCTGCAGCATCAGCATAAACGATTGCCTCAAGCAACGAGTTGGATGCCAATCGGTTACCACCGTGCAAACCTGTACGTGTACACTCTCCAGCTGCATACAGATGGTTGATTGTAGTGCGTGCATTCTCGTCAACCTTGATTCCTCCACATAGATAGTGTGATGCCGGACATACAGGGATATACTCCTTTGTGATGTCGATACCGATACTCAAACACTTCTGGTAGATATTTGGGAAATGCTTCTTTGTCTCCTCTGGATCCTTGTGTGTGACGTCAAGGTAGACGTGATCCACTCCCGTCAACTTCATCTCTGTGTCGATGCTTCGCGCCACTATGTCACGTGGGGCAAGACTTCCTCTTGAGTCGTAACGAAGCATGAAATCCTCACCTTTCTTATTACGCAAGATTCCACCATAACCACGCATAGCCTCTGTGATCAAGTAGGATGGACGATCTCCAGGATGGTAAAGACTTGTCGGGTGGAACTGGACAAATTCCATATCCTCAACCAAACCCTTGGCACGGTAAACCATTGATATTCCGTCACCTGTAGCTACTGGTGGGTTTGTTGTTGTCTGGTAGATATTTCCGATACCACCTGTGCAGACCATTGTTATCTTTGCCAAATATGTATCCACACAGTTTTTCTTTATATCAAGCACATAAGCTCCGTAGCAATCAATGTTTGGAGTGGTATGCTTAACCAACATGCCCAAATGATGCTGTGTAAGGAGCTCGATTGCGAAATGGTTCTCCATCACATCGATATTTGGATGCTTCTTCACCGTCTCCACAAGACTCTCCTGAATCTCAGCTCCAGTGTTGTCTTTATGATGAAGGATACGGAAATTGTCATGGCCTCCCTCTTTGTGAAGGTCATACTTGCCATCCTCGTTCTTGTCGAAATCAACACCCCACTTCACCAATTCCTTGATCTGCTCAGGTGCTCCCTCAACAACCTTCTTCACTACATTATAATCGCAAATTCCGTCTCCTGCAATAAGAGTGTCCTTGATGTGGTTCTCAAACTTGTCGTCCTCTTTCATGACACAGCAGATTCCACCCTGGGCAAAATTCGTGTTCGCTTCTATCATATCCGTTTTACAAAGCAATGCCACTTTGCCCTTTGATGCCACTTTTAGTGCAAAACTCATTCCGGCTATACCTGAACCGATAACGAGAAAATCATATTTTTTTACCATAAGCCTTAATTTTTCAAAATTAAGAATTTAAAAATGAGAATTAAGAGTTGGAGTCTCCCCCAACCTTAATTACGAATTATGCATTATGAATTACGAATTGCATACAGTGTCAATTATCGCCAACACATGTCTCCATGTCATCTCCACAGTCGGGATCGACACTTTCTCTGCAGGAGAATGGTTGCCAATGATTGTAGGGCCGATGGAAATCATATCCAATTCAGGATATTTCTCGATGATCAGTCCACACTCCAAACCTGCATGGATAGCACCTACATTTGGAGTGACGTTGAACAATTTTTCATATGTATCGACGGCAATGTTCTTAATTTTGGAGTTGACGTTTGGTTTCCAGCCCGGATAACCCTCGTCCGACTCGACTGAAGACGCTCCGTTGGAAGCGAATGCGTCGTATACCATCTTTCTGATATTCTCCTTTTCTGCTGAGACGCTGCTTCTTTGGCTTGTCTCGATAACGATCTCATTTCCGATCATCTTCACCGATGCCAGATTTGTGCTTGTCTCAACCAAACCAGGAATATCCTCACTCATTTTCAACACGCCGTGAGGGCAAGCCAACAAACCTTTTATCAATGACTTAGACACAGCTGGAGCAAACACAGACTCCGCTTTGTCTGTTGTAGACAACTCAATGTCAAGTTTTTCATCAGAGGATAGTTCACTCTGTTTTTCTGCGATAAACACATTAGTGATGACACGAGCAGTCTCTTTTATCTTATATTCGACACCGATTGTAGCGGATGCCTCTCTTGGAATAGCGTTGTGAAGATTACCACCATCGATTGAGGCGATAACCACGTCGCCCTCAGCGGAAATCCTATTGATCAACTCCGCAAGGATCTTGATCGCATTGCCACGGTTCTTATCAATATCCACACCTGAATGGCCACCGATCAGACCGCCCACCTTAATCTGCATAAACAGATAATCCTTGGCTGGGCTCTGCAAACTCTGATTATACTTAGCCACAGTGTTCACACCGCCTGCACAACCGATGCAGAATTCACCTTGGTCTTCAGAATCAAGGTTGACGAGCATCGTCGACTTAATCCAATCCTCTTTCAAGACATGAGCACCAAGCAAACCGACCTCCTCATCAACAGTGAAAAGACATTCGATCGGACCATGCTTGAACGAATTGTCGGCAAGGATAGCCATCTGGTATGCCACACCAATACCGTCGTCAGCGCCAAGCGTAGTGCCCTTAGCCTTCACCCATTCCCCATCAATATATGGTTGGATTCCGTCATTATCAAAGTCAAAATCAACGTCGGAATTCTTCTCGCACACCATATCTATATGCGATTGGAAAAGCAGACTCTCGCACTTCTCATATCCAGCCGACGCAGGTTTACGGATAAGCACATTGCCATACTCATCGACCAAAGTCTCGAGACCAAGTTTTTTTCCAAACTCCTGAAGGTGTTTGCTGAGCTTACCCTCCTTATGCGATGGATGCGGGATGGAGCAAATCTCGTCGAAAAACTGCCAGACCGCTTTAGGATTAAGATTAGATATTTCGCTCATCTCAGTTTAATATTGAGTCCTGATTATTTTTTCTGATAGCGAGCATTCAAGTCGTTAGTCACGACCTTAGTGATATTAAGGCTAGTGTCGCCCCAGATCACATTGTCACGGCCATTGTTGCTCAAGATCAACTTATAACGATTCTCCTTTTGGTATTGTTTAAGCACAGAATCCAAGCTGTCGCGAAGACGAGTGTTCATCTTCTCCTGCTCCTCAAGCATCTCCTTAGTAAGTTTCTGGTTGAGAGCCTGAAGATCCTGATCCTGCTTCATAAGTTCCTGTTCTCTCTTCAAAAGTTTCTGCTGAACCTCCTGGATAGAAGCCTGAGTCAAGAATTTACCGTTCTGGTAATCCTGCTGAAACTGAGCAGCCTCTTTCTGGTACTGAGCCATATCCTGCTGAAGTTTAGTCTGCTTGCTCTGCAAAGAGTTAGCACTAGTCTCCTGCTTTTTAGTAAGCTGGGCAGTAAGTTCCTTAGCCAAAGTATAGTTTTGTAGCACAGTGTCGACATCCATGTAAACGACCTCCAAAGTTTTAGAAGGAGCGACGGAAGGCACAGCTTCAACAGCCTCAACAGCAGTAGAATCGTTAGACACGTCAGAAGCCGACTTTTTGTCAGCAGACTTATTACAAGAGCAAAGGAATGCCATGCTTGCTATCACAGAAGATACCAATACAGGTTTTAAGAATTTCATTTTAAATACGTATTTTAATAATTTGCTTTCAAAGGTATAAAAATTAAGGGAAAAAAATGCAGAAAATTAATGAAAACCGTTAAGATGTCACATACAGCTGCCATCTGATCATAATCAATCCATATTAAGTTTAGATAGACTGCCATTTTTATCTTTTTTTTTAATTTTGCAATTATGTTACGTCGCAACATAAAAAGTTTATGTTTCCACAAGCAATAAGATATGGACGAGAACAACAAGATTTCAATAAAAGAAAACAAAACCGACAATAAACAGAATAACCAAAAGAATAATTTCTTTTTACATTTATCTAAACTATCTAAAAAGAAATTGCTTATTATAATCGTTGCCTTAATCGTACTAATACCTATTAGCAATGGATGGCATGAACAAGTATTAGGCTATTTCTTGAATGCAGATATTGCGTCTAATTCTGTGCTTAAGTATAGAGAATTGGACAACAATTCAGTAGAAATAACAAATCATGCCCTCGATTGGGAATCAGAAAACTTCACAATTCCATCCAAAGTTATAATCGGAAGAAAATGCTACACAGTAACAAGCATTGGGAAATTCGCTTTTTATAACTGCGAAAAATTAAAACATATAAAGATACCTTCAACAGTCACAAACATCGGAGAAGGTGCATTCTTAAACTGTACTCAATTGACAACAATTGACATGTCAGAAAACATAAAAAGTATTGGGAGTCATGCATTTAAGCTTTGTGAAGAATTAACATCCATAAAGATTCCTGAAGGAGTAACAATTATCAGACAAAAGACTTTCGAATATTGTCATAAATTGAAAGTCGCAGAGCTACCGGAAAGTTTGACAATCATAGAAAAAGAAGCATTCGTAGGCACAGATTTGGCAAAAATCGAAATTCCATCAAAAGTAGACAGCATTGGAAGTTATGCATTTGGAGGATGCGAAAACCTAAAAGAAATAAAAATTCATTATGGAGTCACAAACATTGGTGACACTTCATTTTGCGGTTGTGGTGGATTGGAAACAATAGAAATTCCTTCAACAGTGACAAGAATTGGAAATTACGCATTTTATAATTGTAGTCATTTATCAAAAATTGATATTCCATCCTCTGTAACAAGAATTGGAGAAAGTGCATTCCTTGGCTGTATATGTTTGACAAAAATAGATATTCCATCGAATGTGACAAGCATCAGAAAATACACTTTTTATGGCTGCAAATATCTTATAACAGTAACACTACATGAAGGATTGAAAACAATCGATAAAAGAGCTTTCAGGGAATGTTCCTGGATAAGCACGATAAAACTTCCATCCACCTTAACAAAAATTGGGGAAGATGCATTTTATCAGTGCACAAGTCTAAAAAATATAACTATACCCAACAGTGTAACAAGTATTGAAGACTATGCTTTTTATGGCTGTAAAAATCTCGATATTATTATAGACAATTCAGAAATCAATATAGAAATAGACAGTTATCGTGCATTTAGTGGATGCAAGTCTTATAAATTTCGAAACGAATATAAAGTAGAGTTATAAGTCTTTGATATCTATCATGCTTCGCAAAAGACAATCTGTTAAGTATAACCTAAGAGACACGGATATCACTTTCCATATCTATTCACATCAAACTCCGCTCATTCAAGTAGGAAGGAAAAGCGTATAACGGAATATTCTCAATCCATGATTGTTTGATATAATCTTTCATTGATAAACGTATGCCAGACAACTGAGGATGGCTGTCGATAAACACTTTCATGGATTTTGCTTTCACATTTTCTTCAGCTTTAACTTCAACCGGATAAACATTATCCGAAAGTTGAATGACGAAATCAAGTTCAATGCGAGACTGCTCTACTGTATGATAATACAACGGTATTTTTGCAGCAACCAGTTGTGTGCATACGTAAGTTTCTGTAAAAGAGCCTTTGTATTCCTTGAAGATGTTGTTTCCTACAAGCACCAACCCTGCAGGCACATCTGCCATTGCGCCCATAAGACCGACATCAAGTATAAAAAGTTTGAAAGCATCCAAATCTTCATAGAATTTCAAGGGCATGGCGACTGAAGTCACACGTCGAACCTTATAGACAATACCTGCATCTATAAGCCATTGTATAGCCTCTTCAAAATCATTCGCTCTCGCACCTTTCTTCAAAGCTCCATACACAAACTTTTTGTTTTCCTTCGCCAATTGGGAAACAAGACTCTGCCAAACCATACGAATACGAGGGACTATACGTGCAGATGCATGTTTACTAAAGTCATTCTCATAGTCGAATATGATCTTTTTCTGTTCGTTTCTTACGGCTTGTAATCCCATTCCTTCTATATATGCTTTCACAGCTGCAGGCATTCCTCCTACATAATAATACTGACGTAGCAAGTCGATATATTCGTCGCTAATAGAGGCTATGAGATTCCAATCGTGAGCCTTGAGAATATTACACATCTCTTCCTTGCCCTTTGCTACGATAAATTCTTCAAATGTCATGGGATAAAGAGTAAGTTCATCCACCTTACCCACGGGATATGATACTCCCGAATGAAGACTGATGCCCAATAAACTTCCTGCAACTGCAACATGAAACTCTGGGGCATCCTCACAAAACACCTTCATACGTTCAAGTGCTTCAGGACAATCTTGGATCTCATCCAAAATAATCAATGTGTTTCCTGGAGTAATATCCACAGATAACAATGCAGATAATCCTCTTAATATTCTATCGACATTCTTCTCTGTACGAAGTAAATCTGCCACCGCATCATTACGATCTAAACTAGCAAATGCGACCTTGCTATATTCATTACGGCCAAACTCCTCAAGCAACCAAGTTTTTCCAACCTGCCTTGCCCCTAATAAAACTAAAGGCTTACGTGTTGGAGATAATTGCCACTTTTTCAATTCATTATATAGAGTTCTAATCATAGTCCTACACTTTTTTAACGGAATAATCACCGCAAATCTACACTTTTTTAACGGAATATTTAACCAAACTCCACACTTTTTTAACGGAATATCTCGCCAAACTCCACACTTTTTTAACGGAATGTCCCTCCAAAACCTACACTTTTTTAACGGAATATCTCGCCAAACTCCACACTTTTTTAACGGAATGTCCCTCCAAAACCTACACTTTGGTTTTATTACGTTTTATTTTTCTGCTCTAAAATGCAGTTTTGTTTTATTATTGAAGATTGTTAAGAGCGGAACGCCCTAACCCTCTTCCCTTCTGCGAGTTCGTAAGAACGAGCAGTTATAAAAGGAATTATTGCCTATGTTTTCCAATCTACGCAATATGGTTAGATTATTGCCTACTCATCGTAGTAGGTGTAGGTCGTGATGTCTACATTTATCGGATTTTAAAACTTGTTATGCTACTGTCGGGGAAAGAGTCGCATAGCTTGCTATGCACTGTCAAAAAAGCGTGTATTCACCAATGGGAACAAAAAATCCTGAAAAAAAATCAAAAAAAATTCATTTTTCTGCACCAACTATTAATTTTTTTATATATTTGCAGCCGTATAACATTAAAACAGAACGCCTATTGATTGAACATATACACTAATTTAAGTTTGGTTTGCCGATTACGACGTCGGTGTAAAAATAGTAGTATATGGTTCGAAATATCAAATTCACAACTGACCGAGAGTTGCAGATTGCCCAGTGCAAAGCTGAGGTATACGCATACATTATGCAACTTACTCACGACAGAGAACTTGCTGACGATATCTT
>CACZOA010000090.1 GCA_902782665.1 uncultured Bacteroidales bacterium | reverse complement strand
TGCATCTGATGTCTTCAATGTCAATGCTTTTCCGTCAGCACACAAATAATCATTTGCATCAACCTTGACAATCTGTGGTGTTGGCAATGAGTGGAACTCAACTGTAATTGCATCTGTTGTTTTTGTACAGTTCTGTGCAGATGTCACTTTCACTCTATACTCTCCTGCATCTTTCGTATTGATAGAAAGACCTGTTCCAGTAGAAACGAAAGTTGTTGATGTTCCGACCTTCTTCTCCCATTCGTATGTATAACCATCAACCGTATTAGTCAAGTTCAATGTCGCATCCTGTCCTACACATGCCCTTGTGTACGATATTGTAGGCATAGTGACATCAGAGATTGTTATTGTCTCACTAACCACATAAGATTGACACTCATGGTTGTCTGAATATTTCTCTGTTATTACCAAATCATATGTTCCTGTTTCGTCTGCGACTATTGTGCTTTCATCACCACTCTTCTTTCCACTCCATACATACGAATATGCATTTCCTGTCAAGTTAGCTGACAATGTGTAAGAACACTGGCCAAGTACGGAAGCAATAGCTGCGACAGGTGGAACATACGTCTTTCCTGTGGCATTTGCGGCTTCACTCTCACAACCGTTGGAATTCTTCACTTTCACATACCATGTCGCTGACTGGATCTTATCTCCATTGGCATTATATGTCAACTTCTTAGTTGATTCTCCAGCCACAAATGTTCCGTCAGCTGTATTACTCCATAGATATGTCTCTCCTGTGTTTGCTCCAGAAGCTGTGAATGTCACGTCTCCACCACAAACTGTTTCTGCTGTCAATGAAGGTGTTGTTGGAGCTACAGGAGTTATAATCTTAACTGTCTTAGATATCACATTGCCACAGAAATCTGTCGCAGTAACAGTGACCACATCTCCTGTTTCACTCTGTGCTACCACAGGTATGATACCACAGTTTTGTGTTGCTGTGTATGTGAATGTAGGAGTTGTGAATTCACATTTGTCAGAAGTCAATGTGAACTCATAGTCTGTTGTTGATCCTGATTTCAAGCCATCGGTCGTCAATGACAATGCCAAAGCATTTGTCAACTTGATTTCCAGACTCTTTTCAATCTTTGTCGAACATCCTGTTGCAATATTAGTCACAGTTGCGCTATATGCTTTCGTTCCACTACAGTCTCCACCTGCGATAGTTGCTTTTGTCTGGTCAGAACCGTCTTTTGTCGCTCCTGTCCATACAACGCTGTAACCTGTCGATGGTGTCACACTTGAGACAGATATTGCATAATTCTCTGTATTTATCTTTGGACACTGCTCTCCAAGTTCCGACAAAATGAATGTAGGATTTGGATTGATTGTGTGTTTATAATCAAGATTCTTCGACGTACCAGAGCATCCATCCGACACGGTTACCACATATTCGTATGTGCCAGGAACTGTCTCATTCGAAGTAAACTTATCAGAAGTTCCTAATACATCATCACTACCCTTCTTTGTCCACTTATAAGTTATGCAATCTGAACAAGATTTAGCAGATGCTGAACCTACAACTTTAACTTCAGGATTTGACGAACCAGCACAAACATTTGTCTCTGATTTATCAAGAGAACCTGATGTAAAGTCAGAAGGCTTAGTGATCACCACATTAGATACAGAAGTTACCTTACAATCATTTTGATCTGTAACCTCCACAGAATATGAACCCTGACTCTTTGAAATAGTTGCAGATGATATTCCGTCTCCCATAGACACCACGTCATCTGTATTTACCTTATAGCGATAAGGAGCCGTTCCACCAGACACTTTCAATGTGATATCAGCGTTATCACCTGCACATACTTCCGCATTTGCAGCCGACCAAGCATCAATCTTAAGTTCTGTAGGGATGGTGATTATCACACCGTCTTTAGTCACAACACATCCATTATCATCTGTAACCGTCACAGTATAAGAACCTGCAGCAACATCAGCAAATGTGTGGTTGGCATCAGACTTTTCAACCGGAGTGCCAGCATTCAACACATATTGATAATCAGCAGCACCGTCTTTTACCTTAACCTCAATTGAGCCCAATCCAGAATGACATTTTGGATTGACCGCTGTCACAGATTCAATTGCGAAAGCACTCTTTGAGATGACGTGAGCCACTGATGTGTTCGTACAATGATCATCAGTCACTGTTAGAGTATAACTGCCTGGTGCAGTAGCTGTATATTTCTTTTCTGTTCCGACAACAGTTCCATCTTTCTTCCAAGAGTAAGTGTTGAAATCAGCATTAGAACTTAATTCTCCACTCAATGAGCCTTGTTCACATAGTGTTGTCACATCACCGACAATCGAAACAGCAGGTTTCTTATAAACATATCCTGTTGCCTCTTTCACATCACTTTCACATCCTTGATCATTCTTAGCTTTCACATACCAAGTGACGGAAGTATCTGCGTCTACATAATTTAAAGTCTTAGAATCCTCGGCACTATACTCAGACCAAGACTCATTATTTTTCTTCCATGAATATGATGTTGCAGAAGCCGACGCCGCTGTGAATGTCACAGTCTCCTCACACTTGAATCCATCCTGTGTCAATGTCACTTCCGGCTTCTTCATGATTGTGGCTGTAGCCGACGTCGCATCACTTATACATCCGTGACCATCCTTGACTTTCACATACCAAGTCTCTGAATATTCTGTTTTTCCGTTCCAGTCAATCGGAGCCGTCACTGTTTTTGAAGCACCGGCATTAAACGTTGAATATGCTCCATCGGCAGGTGTGTCATTAGATTTAACCCATGAATAAATCACTGTTGGAGCAGCGTTTGCATTTGGTTTTGCAGTCAAAGTAATTGAATTGCCTTCACAAACAGAAGCGGCACCTGTAATAGTCACATCTGGCTTATCAAACTCAGAGACCGTAAGTGTCTTAACAACACTACAATCATTATTGTCTTTGACAGTGATTGTGTATTCTCCTTTTTTCAATCCACTGACAGTAGACTTTCCTTCAGACACTGCTGACACAGTCGCTCCTTCAACTGTCACTGTATATGGAGCCGTACCACCTGAAATATTAGTGATAACAATGCTTCCATCTGTCGCTCCAGGACATACAGATAGTGCAGTCGGGATTGTAGCAGTAAATGGTGTTGGCTGAGAAACCTTAATATTTGAATTTGACAACGAACATCCATTAGCATCAACTACCTTACCAGAATAAGTGCCGACAGGGACATCCGAGAATTCTCCGTTTGTATTGTTGACAGAATAGTGATTATTGTCAGTCAAATAATATGTGTATCCATCACTTGTCATTCCAGCGACAGAAAGAGTAACCTCTCCATTATTATTTCCGTTACACTTCACATTCGTCACACTAGCAGAAAGAGTCTTTCCTGACAAATTGTTCGAAGGCACATTCAACGTCACTTCCTTAGTCACCGAAGTTCCACACAAGTCTGTTGCTGTGACTACAATTTTCTTTGAGCCTGCTATAACTTCATCTGCAGCGACTGACTGAGTGATGGTAGCTGTTTCAATACCACAAATAGTACTAAACGTACATTTAGTTGTAACTTCAGGCACCCTGAAAATACAATCCGTACCAACCAGATCATAAACATCAGGATTGATTGTCAAATTCAAATCAGAAACTTCACTCTTCTTCGTTGTGAATGAGCCTGGCTTAGATGTCTTACAATGAATATCTTCGACAGAGACATTGAATGAATAAGTATATCCACATTGATCAGATGCCTTATTGATTGTTGCCTTAGTCGGTGTCTGGTTGTCTGGTATGACATTGCTAGACCAAGTCACTGTATAATTATTTTCTGCAGCATAACCGACATTGATTGACAATTGATAATTATCTGCAGTAGGACAAGCCTCTGTAGGAACAATTATATCAAATTTTGGCTTTTTATAAATTATTGCTGTCTTTGTAGCTGCCTGTTCACTTAAACATCCCTTAGAATCCTTGATTTGGACAGTCCAGTCTCCAATTACAGATTGCGTGTTTTCTCCACTGACAAAATCAATAAACTTAGTGGCAGACGTTGTTTCGTCATGAGATTTCTCATTAGTCCATACATAAACCTCACCTGCTTTTGCTCCAGATGCAGTAAACGTGATTCTCTCTTCACAAGAAGTCTCCTTGCTTACTGTCAAAGTAGGATTTGCTGGACGAGAGTTCATCGATATTGTCTTGTTTGCTGAAGCAGAACATTCTCCTAATGTAACCTTTACAGAATAAGTTCCACTTGTTGTGACCGTCAACGTTTCTGCTGTTGAATTGTTATTCCACTTAAATTCATATGGTTCAGTTCCGACTTTATTAGTCACAGTAGACAACACGACATCACTTCCATCACAATTAGATCCCTCTGGAACTATGATTTCCACAGTAGGCTTCTTATTGATAGTAAATACGTAAGGTTCAGTTATATCATACGTTTTCTTCGTACATCCGTCATATACCGATACGGTATAATTGTATACTCCGACAGCAGTCTCTAATGGAGTATGTGTAGGAAGATTATTATCAATAACGACATTATCTTTTTTCCATGTATATGTCAACGCATCGTCTTTATAAGAAGAAGCGGCAACAGAAATTTGTTTCTTAATCTGTCCCTCACAAATTGTCTGCGACGCAGGGTCATTCACAAACTGGGCTGCTGATTTCAAACCAACATACTCACTTATTGTGACAGACGAAGATGTTGTGTAAGAACAATTCTTTGAATCCACAACTTCCGCAGTATACGTGTTGGCAGTCAGATCAAACACAAACTCTGTCTGTGTCGCATCTCCCACTTTTGTCTGTCCTGCCACAGTAACAGTATATGGAGCAGTTCCTCCAGTGACAACAACTTTGACTGGAGATGTCTCGTCCTTACATACTGTAGCATTTCCGGAAATAGTAGCAGACAAAGACTTCGCAGGTTCAGAAACAGTCAAAGGAATATCTATTATACATTCGTTGGCATCTCTTGTAGTCATTGTATATGTACCTGCCTTCAGATTATCGAAATTGTTACTTGACTGCCATTCATCTTCTCCTGTCTCACGCGGTGACTTTGAATAATAATAAGGTTCAACTCCTCCTTTCACAGACAATGAAATCTGACCGGTAGCATTACCCTTACAATCAACATCAACAACAGTCTGTTCTCCGTTCCATTCCAATGGAGACGGTACTTTTAGAGAGACTGTAGTGTGAACCTCTCTGTTACATCCGTCTGTCACTGTAACCAAAACATCCTTGTCGGAATTAATTCTCGTATCAGAATTAACTTCTGTTCCGGCTATCTTAAACGACCAGTTTGAAGCGATCAATCCACAAGATGTCTGGAAATCAACAGCATTTTTAATCGCATCAAATGGAATTGCGAATTCACAATTAATGCCATTTGTCAAAGTAATCGGACTAATATCTGCCGCATCCTTGATTGTCGATTCCGATATTGAAGTTGTGAATGAGCCACTCTTCACCGCACTAACACATCCACTTTCTAAGTTCTTCACACTTACTGAATAGTTATAGATATCACCACAACTATTCTTTTCTGGAATCACAGCAGAACTTGAATTACCAAAAGACTGATCTCCATTCTTCCATGTGTACAGATTATCACCAATTGTATATCCGCCATTTAGATTAACAGAAACATTGTAGTATTCCTTATTTGCACATAGATCCGACGGATTAACGAAATCGCCTAGTACTGGTGATGCATAAACTGCTGCAGATGCTTTTGCAGTATCACTCTCACAACCATCTGCTTTCACAACCACACGATAAGAAGCTTCTGCCTTTGCGTATGTAGGCGGAAGAGTCAAAGTTTTCGTCTTAAAATCACCATATGCTTCTTTATCCCACTTATACTGGTATCCGACACCGGCATTTGCACCATTTGGCATTGCAGTGATAACAACATCCTCATCACAACTCTTCTCAGAAGATGTCGTTAGAACCACACTAGGTTGCGGTTTAACTACAATATTCACTGTATGTGAAGTGTTACCACATTGAGTTCCATCAGAAACAGTCACTGTATAAGCATACTTTCCTGGAATATACTTGCCACTCTCACTATCTTTCGGTAATGAAGGAGTATAAGTATTTGCGGTAGCTCCTGGTATTTCTACGTTACCATTATACCACTTATATGCAAAGTTTCCAGAACCTCCACTTGGCAACGTCACAAACTCAATAATAGGAGAAGGAGAATCTGTATTAGCACAGAATGGCTCTATAGTATTAAGCTCACCCTCATTGAATTCTGCCTGATGTCTTATTATCAATCCCTCAACATCATCCTTACATCCATTATTATCTATGACCTCGATAGAATATGTATTAGGAGGTAAATTAGAGATCACACCATTCTGAACATTAGCCGAGGCTCCGTTGATTGTATATGAGTATGGAGCAGATCCATTATTTGTCGACACACTTATTATTCCTGTATTGCCACATACATTAGGTGTATTTACAGAAGCTGTAAGTACAGGATTTTGATTAACATTAAACTGGACCTGTTTTGATGTTTCTAATCCACAACCATTTATAGCTTTGTACGTGAACACATAATTACCTGCAGAAAGATCCTTGATCTGATCCGCAGAAAGAACAGCAGATCCATTATACCAACTTTCTGAACGATTGTTTTTATCAGCCACATTGTCGTTCCAAGTCACAGATACCACTGGCAAATTTTCCATTGATTTTCCCTGACAAATAGCACCCCAATCTGACACATTAAATTCAGGTGCAGTATAAACGGATACATTCACATCTTTAGTTGCGACATCACAAACGTCTCCATTCTTTACCACAATCGTGAAGTTCTTGCCGACAGAGATTTTATCAGTCAAGACGATTGTATCATTTTTATATGTGTAAGACACATTCGCGTCGCCATCTTTCACACCATCAATTGTTCCGATTATTGATGCGATAGGAATTTCAACAGCACTTCCTGGATTGTCTCCATTCTTAGGGCAGGCCACCGCAACCTCACCAATTGAAATTGCAGGCTTGCGATAAACAGTAGCTGTTTTATCCACTGATTGCTTACTTACACATTTGGTCGTTGCATTCTCAGCCTTAACATAATATGTCTTTGAGACCTGATTGCCGGCAGCAGGCAAAGACAATGTCTTCGTTGCAGCACCTAAAGCAAACGAGCCAGCCTGATTTGTCTCACTCCAATAGAAATTATAATTATTCGTGATTCCATTGACATCTGCATTGAATGTAGTTGATTCACATCCATCATTTGCAGTCAAATTGACTTCTGGAAGAGGATTGACAGTCAACGTATATCTTAGTCTATTCTCTTTTCCACTACACTGATCTTTCACAACTATAATAAGATCATAATTTCTCAGAGTCTCTCCACTTGCCAAAACATTAACGCGTGGAGTATACTCTGCAGACGTAGCGTTTTCTATCTTATTTCCAGGAAGAACCTCGTTTTTATACCACTCATAAATAAACTCGGCATTTCCATACGATTCCGTATTCACCACTTTAATAGGATTTGGAGAATCTTCGGAACAAATAGTCTGACCTATTGTTTCTAGAGATGGAGCGACCTTAAAGTCTGTATAGGTTTCAACCTTAACCTTTGACGAAGTTGATGTACATCCATCACTATCAGTAACTGAGAATGAGTATTCTCCTGGTATCACATTTTTAGCCTCATCTCCACTGAATGTCATTCCTGATGGCATCTGCGATGGAGACACCAAATTGTATGTATATGGAGAAGTTCCTCCAGACACAGTAAATGTAATATCAGTCGTTGAATACAAACATATTGGTGATTCCTTAGGAGCTCCGCTTAGAACCAAAGGTTCTGGTTTGTCTACATACACTGTTATCTCATCAGACACACATGCATCAGATGCGACAATTGTCATCTGAACAGGTTTTCCTAAGATGTTCTGACCTCCGATATTTTCTTTGATAGAATATGTGACATTTCCGAATCCACAAGTTCTGTCAACATCACAGATTTCCTCATAAACACCTAGATTTGAATTATCCAATACTGGCACGACAAACGTACAATTACCTATAGACTGTGGTTTCAGATGTATGTTTGCGGCAGCTTTTGCTTCATCAGTAAATGCAATTGTAGGTGTAGTGATTGAGAATGTCTTGGAATCTGTTCCCTTACATCCTGTAGTTTCATTAGTGATCTCAACATTATAAGACACGGCACCGCCACACTTGTTTGCAGCCACAACTAAAGTGTCAGTACCTGCAATCGTCACATTATTAGAGAACACATGACTGTATGTGTAATCTCCTGTCTGGTCTGAGACAGAAACCGAGATAGGATATTTTCCTTCAGCATTAGCACAGACATTAGAAGGGACAGTCAATGTAGGCTCAGGATTCTGGTTGATTATCAACGTCCAAGAGCCAGCACTTCTAACCCACTCTGTCATACACTTATCGTCTTTTGCCTCACGATAGTATTTATATGTACCAGGTGCTGTGACATTTGGAGTATACGATACTCCTGTAGCATCAGCTATTTCACTTTCTGCACCACCTTGTTCCAAAATCCATCGGTATGAGATTGTAGCAGAAGGGATAGACGTTGCTGTTGCGGCACTCTTGATTGCATTGACTGGAGAGCCATAACAAATTGTCTGGCCTACACTTTCGATAGTACCAGGGTTGAATTCTGCAGGCTGTGTGATTGTCACATCCACAACAGCACTCTTACATTCCTTAGAGTCGAATACCTGAACATAGTATTTATTCGCAGGCAATTCAGAATCAGATGTAAACTGAGTGTCTATATTATCAGAAGACGTTCCATATTTATAAATATAAGTGCCTCCATTTCCTCCATTAGCAGCGACTGTGATTTTACCTTTTGAGCCATGACACTCAGCATTCGTAGGTGTAGCAGTCAACGTGACAATTGAAGGTTCTGAGACATTTATATTCTTATTATTGTAACATCCGTTAGCATCAACGACTCTCAACACATAGTCGCCAGCAATAAGATTCGATACAGTCTTTTCATTTACCTCTGTGAAATCATCATCTGACGCTTTTTTATAATAATAGTGGTAGTCTTCCTTGCCGCCAACAATATTTCCGATAGTGATTGATCCATCACCGTCGCCCTTACATTTTACAGAAGTAGACGATACATTTTCAATCGAAATTGGAGTCGGAACGACTAAATTGATCACCTGATCCACACCGTCCGCATGACAGAAATCCTTAGCTGTGATTGTCACACTCGTTGATGAATAGACAGGAGTGGCAGGATCAATGCTCTGTGTATATGAAATATCATTGCCACATGAAGACGTTGCTATATTATAAGAAGCTGAACCTACAAAATTAGGAACCAAGAATTGACACTGTGTGCTTGTCAACTCCACCGTCTTCAAATTATCAGGCAATTGGAATGTCAAATCACCTGTTTTGATTGCAAACGAACCAGATGCTCTTGACTGACATCCGTTTCCATTCTCGACCAACACCTCATAAGTGACATTGCCTGAACATCTGTTTGATGGTGTAAAGTTCACATTATCAGTGTTGTTTTTATCTAGAGTTCCACCAGTGACAGACCATACATATGACTCATTAGAATCTGTGTTACTTGCCACCACACCAAGAGCGTAAGATCCACTCTCTATCGAGCATACAGATGTGCCTGAAGGATTGCTGGCAGACAATGTCAAAACTGGTTTCGCCTTGAATGTAAGCTCTAAGATATCACTTTCCTTTTTACAAGCGACGTTACTTGTCGGAAGCTCTTTTGCCGAAGCTGTCAGTTTATATCTATTTCCTGAAGATGAATTTGTCAGTCCAGTCACACTCGGATTTGAAGAAGACGTAGGAGAGACAAGGCTCCATGAATATGTGTACTTTGTATTATCAGGATTCTTGATAGCGAGGTCGACAGTCTGATCATCACAAACAGGAGTGAATAATATTTCTGGTTTATCCACAACTATTTCGTCTACCTTGAATGAGACGTCGGCAGAACATCCGACTTTATCTGTCACAGTCAAATTATATGTTCCAGCAGGTACATTTACTGTAACATCATGACCTGATATTGTCGGCGAAACACCTGTTGGAAGTCCTAATACGGTATAATTAGGAGTACCATTTACAATAGAGAACGCAGCAGCATAAGTTCCATTTTCACATACCTTTGCATTAGCGACATCACTAAGAGTCATCGCATCTGGAACCTTTACAATATAATAAGCATCAAGTTTCTTCTCTATATCACAATCAGACTCTGTTTTGAATTTAACAGTCAATGTGATTTGGGCTCCATTGGCGACTTCTGTTCCGGCAGCCGGATACTGAGTCCATTCAGGAGTACCAACGATATTGCTTCCATTACATGATAGGGTCGCGATCAACGGTTCTACAGATGGAGCAGTCACTTTACATCCAGTAGACATAGAAGCTGTCACATCAGCAATTTTCTTTGCGGATGCAGTCAGATGTGCATCTTTCTTCAAAACATTATAAGAGACTCCATTTCCATCAGTGACTGACAAATCTCCAAGTTTAATTGGCAGACTTGCACTTTTTGTAGTGTGACATAAAGTACGTCTGTTGACAACAGTCAATGAATAAGGAATCTCGCCTTCACAAATGTCTGAGAAAATATAAGCGTGCATATTTGAAGATGAGCCCCATGGTTTTCCAGGCTCATTATCCCATGTATAATCGAAATAATCTCCTGCCTCTACATTAGAAACAGTCGCAGACACTTTAAATCCACGGTTCTCAACAACAGGAGACATCTGAGATGGGTCGTACATGCTTCGTACATACTCAGCATCGGAAATCAAACCATCCGTAAATGGAGCATCCTGATATTCTCCATCTTTCGTACCAAAGATATACCAACCGATTCTTTGTGTCGATTGTTCACCAACAGTATATGCCTGTTGAAGTGACGATTCATGGACAGTAACATACTTGACACAAGAAAGTTCAGACGCATATTTGCCATTTTGTGCCGCATTCACCATCATAAAGATACTTGGATCAGATTGATCTCCATCATTATAAAGTGACCAATAAATTGCATCTATCTCTTCCTGACCAAATCTTTCTACCAAAAGATTCTGGATCTGGTCTGCCACACCCAAATACTGTCCACCTAAGACGCCTCCACGATTGTTGGCAATCTGACCATGTACGAAAGAATTATAAGATACCAATTCAGCATCTATATTCATCTGTTTTGATGCCAACAAGTAGTTGAGATAAGAGACTATCTCCTTAAACTTCTGAGTTGCAGGAGTATTGTCGTATGGCTTATAATCCGAAATGTCATCAGCAGAAGTACTTATGCCCAACTTATTGTCCATATGACGGTCATAATAAGCAAAGCCATGTGTTCCCTTTACTGATTTATTAACTGTATCCTTTATTATATCTTCATCTTTTTCGACAGTAGTGTTTGCCAAGAAATAAACCTCTTTCTGAGAACATACAGTATCCTCAGTAAGAGTAAATTCAGGATTTGGATTAATACGGAATGTCAAACTGCGTTCGTATTTACATCCAGTATTAGTGGTAGCCGCGAAATCCAACTTATATGAGCCTGGATTTGAGATAACCAATTTGTTTCCAGACGCAATGACTGGATTATCATTCAGTTTCCATTCTGTAGTGAAATTATCAGAAATAGAAGACTTAAATTCTACTGTTATATTCTCACCTTCACAGACTTCAACTGCATTTGAGACAAGAGAAACCTTGCCGACATTGGTTACGACTACCCTATGAACCTTTTCCTTGACACAGATATTTGAAGGGTCATTTCCTACATTATTGTAAATCTGTACTTTGAAGAAATAAGTTCCTACTGATTCCAATACAGGAGAATATGTCTTGCCCGTCTGTCCACTCACCTCTGTAAACGGTCCTTCAGCAGAAGTCGCAGACAACCATTTGATTTGCTTGTAGGAATCAATCACATCTACAGGAGAACCAGGAGTGATCTCAGCCATTGCCTTTGCACTGAGAGTAAGAGTCTGACAGATCGAGATTTCTTCTGGACCATCAACAGACAATGTAGGATCCACAACTTCTGACAAGCCATCAGTTTCATACATTGCCTCACATCCCTGCTCAGTCACATATGCCTGAATCTTGAAACTAGAATTGTCATCAATTATAGGGCTGAACAAAGCTAGTGACGACGAATTGTTTCTTGGATCAACAGTACCGTCTTCATATACATATTTCCAGACCACTGAGCAATCTGAGCAATTGATCTGAGAATTGTCGCTCCTCTTTAACAATCTGTATTCAACTTTTGAACAAGATGAGACGCGAGAAGGTCCACTTATATAATAATCTGTTGATTTTGAGATTTGGAACTCTTCACTCTTTATTCCTGCCACACAACTGTTTTCACCTACAAGTTCTGCAACAAACATATAAGTGATGTCATCAAAATCATCATTAGGGAATTTATAAGAAAGAGTCAGTTTTCCATCACTACAAGTGACATTCTCATTACCTATAGCGATTTTTTCAGTCAATCCACTGCCATACTTCTTAATATAGCTCCAATTGATTTTATTATTACTTTGCAATTCACATAGATCAACATTAGGATCAGGAGTTAGAGTAATCTTCGTCTCTTTACACTCTACCTTACCGCTGACACTACCGAATGAGCCATATTTCTTGATTGTCACATCCGACCATGGAGAATTCCAAACACAACCCGCATGTTCGATATGAAGACGTACAGAATAAACAGTATTAGCATTAACAGTAACTTTATTTGCTAATGAGAATAATGAATCAGCAGGAACACTCCATCTATACTGCTCATATTTGCTTGCATCATTTCTGTCGGTAGTATATTGCCAAGACACATTGTCGTAAGCGATTACAGTCTGATCGCTTGAATTCTTCTTTGTTATTCCTGTTGCCTTGATAACAGACGACGGATCACACTCAATCTGTGAATTTGTAAGAAGAACGACGTCGTCACCTGGACGGATTCTACCATTATACTCAAAGTCAGTGCTACATCCTGCTGGGACATGCGTCATTCTGACTAAATAATCATATTCAAAATCAAGTCCAAATGTCAATTCATCCCCAACAATAGTAGTTGCAGGAGTCACTCTGATCATTGGAGACTCTTCGTCCATTGGCTTACGGAAGACATCCAAGCTATCAGTGCTTGTAGTCCAGCCAGTGATTCTTACTATACGATTATCATTAGGGCATGCACCATCCACAAATTCCAACTCAGGCTGTGATGTAGGCATATTTGTATTTAAGACAAAAGATATAGAACTTTTTCCGCCACACTCATTAGATGCCGTAATCGTAACAGTTTCAGAATCTGTGAATTTAGTTCCTGGTTCTGGAGTCTGTGTATATGTGATACCTAATCCACAACCACTTGTAGCTGTCAGATATTGATAAAGACTATCGACTCCATATTTTGTTTTTTCAGCCTCACTCGGATTTATAAAATTAGGAACCGAAAATTCACAACTGTCACCAATGACAGTAAATGGATTCTTAGCATTGTTATAGGTGACGAAAATGTTTCCATCCACGTCTAATGTAGTATCCTTCAAAACAGAACAACCTGTTGTATTGTCAGTCACAATAACCTTAAATGGAGCTGGTCCGGTACAGTTTTGCGGATTGAACAATGCCACATTAGGAGAACCTGGGGAAGGTGTCGCATAAGGGACATTTTCCACTTCATATACAAAAGAGTAATCACCAGCAGGAGTCACATTAACATTGACCTCATTATCAAACTTTGGACAAATGGCAGTGTCATGAGAAACTGTCACATTTGGCAAAGAATGATAATCGAATGTTGCTGTACAAGTCGACTGAACCGAGCCGTAGTTTTTATATGTCGGTGTGCCTTCAACACCCTTCCATGCACTAGCCTCCCAAGTGAACACATATTCACCTTTAGTCTTTATTCCAGAAATATACCAATCTCCGTTTGGTGTTTTAGTCACTTTATCTTTGTATTCGACAGCACCGTTTCTCACACTGACAACACTTAATGATGTCTGAGCATCAGGAACACAGAACGGAATCTGAGGAGGAGTCAAAAGAATCGTCGCACCTTCTGATTTTTCAAAATCAGCTTGACATGCCAAATTAACAGACTGAGCTGAGCACTCAATCTTCATTGTCTGAGGTATATTTACAGTGAAAACAGTAGAACGTGGACACACTCGTCTACCCGGATCCGTATTATATAGTCCGGGACTTGCTATAAACACAAACTTGTCAACTGTTGAATTCTTAACAAAATCAAATGTCACATCACGATCACCGTCGCCAATTGATGACGATTCTGATTTTAAAACATTTCCATTTATATCTTGCCACTCACACTGATAACCATCAAGCAAGCGTTCAACAAGTGTCACTGTTTCTCCTGGACATGCATATAAAACAGTATCTATCTGTTCACGACTCTCATGCACGTGAACCCAGAAATCACTGGAATGAGCATAAAGTTCATTACATGTAATAGCAGGCCAATTATCACCTGGTTCCAACACATTCTTATATTGCTCCATATCAGCCATGACTGATTGCAATACATTCTCCTCAGCAACAATAACACGAAGACGATAATCTCCAACTTGACCAAGAGGATAGAAATAAGTATACTTATCTTGGCACTGAGCGGTTGCAGACTCAGACGATTTCAAAACACGTCCATTGTCGCCTTCACTTGTGAAGACATCTATCCATTCTCCTATCTGCGACTCACCTCCAGTCCACATCTGCCATTTCACTTTCAGATCTTCCATATCCGGAAAGAAGTTGCAGAATGAAACTTCTGGCACAGCATAAACACGTGCAGACAGCGGATTCGGATCACATAAGTCAATCTCCTGCTCATGTGTCACTTTATCTTCAGACGAAATTGTGACATCCGGTTCACAAACAAAAATTTCTACGTCATCAAACAAGAAGTCGTTACCTTCTGTTGTATTAACCGCCTAAGATACGATTTCAAAAGTATAGTTATAATATTCAGCCTGATATGACGCAGCCAATGGAACACGGAAAGTCAAATGAGTCCATGGATTTTCTTGATATGCAGGATCACTTTGGTAACGGGTAAAAATATCTCCAGAATGATATCTTGCAAGAGTGTCTCCTGCTTGATTTATTATTTTAAATGTCACATTACAAGGAATCTTTCCTTCTTTTTGGTTGGCGTTGGCGACGTAGCACGATACGATAGCCACCGCCTCACGACATTTTGTCTTGAATGTTCCTGAATATACAGTTCCACCCCTAGGAGGCATATTAATAAACAGCATACCACCATGTTCTTCATTTGGAGTATGGTCTTCCGTCATCACACCCCAATCAATACAAGATCCCATTGCGGCATTATAAACAATAGCATAAGAGCCATCATTTACATGATACTTAACATAATCTCCACCTACACCCCAACAACCTTCACCCAGATCCGTGACATACTTAACTTCACTGGTAAGAGCTCCTGTCTGATCCATCGCAAAAGCATGATCATCTGTGTTATATACAGGAGATGGCGTTGTTATTCCATCAATCTCAATCTCTCTTACATAACTATCAAATCCCATGTTTGGATTTATAGATGTGGTGCTAGAGAAATTGTATCCGCCATTTCCATTTGGAGTTATTGTCGGATAAGGAGTGTTGCTTGGATTAAAGAATCTACCAAAATCATCATACCATACACGAGTCACCGTTCCAGTTGCACTCTGGCATTCTCTGATAGCACGTACAATTATCGATTTATAATTAGGATCCTTTACACTGAAATCTGTACAGAATTGAGTAATTGTAAACTGATAATCGGATGCAGCCTGAACGTCATAATACCAGTTGCCATCTATATCTTTGTCGACACAGACAACATTTTTCACAGTTTCAGACTGAATATCCTTCATGGTAAAACTTGGAGCTTCGTCAATCCAATCTTCATTATTCTCTACATGGAAAACAATACGATATTTAGTTGCAAACTTCACTTCATATTCCTGCGGATTTATCATTTGGACTCCTTTTATTTCCCACGAACACTTCGTTTCCATCGGAGACAAATGAATTGCGTTAGAAGAACAATGAGTCTCGTTATCATTCTCCTTGACAACAACACGGATATAAGGATGATCCTCAAAATCTTCCTTTATAAGATTAAGTTTTATTCCCATTCCTCCGTCAACAAGAGTATATCTGTTAGACGGAATGTCGATCCATTTGCTTTCAGAATTATAACGTTTGTCACTCCATTGCCATACATACTGGACTCCAAATGGAAGATCAACATTTGAAGTGAGGACTCTGATCTCTGTCTCCTTTGTATATACTACATTTTCTATGTCTTCTCCAATATACACACAGTCATAACACTTAGAGTCACGACCTACCTGGACATAGTTTTTATAAGTAAACATCTGTCCATTATTTCCTTCTATCTCAACTTCACAACGATAGTTGACATAACTTACACCTTCTGGGAATTGGGTATCAAAACGAGCCACTCCATTTCCTGCGATATCACTGACACTCTGTGTGTTCAGTGGCGTATTAGGATTGGATTCATCATACCATTTGATTGTCACATTCTGAACTGATGTTCCCAGATTATTCAAATCCTTGACAAACAAACTGACAGCGTCACTCGTACAAGCTGTCTCCGCACTGATACAGATAGATGGCTTTACAGGAAGGTGCTGAACCTCCTGACCTTCCACCTCTGTCATTTCAGAGATCAAATATTCAACAGCGACTCCCACCTTGTTCGAATATGGCAACACCATAGGATAGAACACAGGACAATCATTACCTGTAAGCATACCATCCATCTTGAACTCAGCTGTCATTGTATACCAACCAGGCTGTGCATCAGACACCTTCACCTCAGTAAGACAGTCATTATTATTGTTGTTTGCCATCATACTATTGTTCACCTCCATGTTCCACGTTTGTCCAGTCGCCTCACATGTAAGTGTACAATTTTGATTATAGAAAGGATTTTCTTCCAATGTAGAGACAAGCGTACCGTCCTCAGCGACAGTCTTACTACCATGTCTGTCTGAGAAGAATCCAAAATGACAAGGGTTTTCTCCTTCAAGTCCATCTGTGATCAACCAGAAACGAACAGAAATCTTTCCCGTCGACCCTGAAGCTATCTCACTCGGATACTGAATACCCATCATCGGATATACTTTTGGCAAAGTCACATTTTGGTTAGACTGGTATGTTTGTCCTCCATGCCACCACAGATAATACATATCGTTATCAAAATATGAAGGAGGAATCACAGCGTCTTCTCCTCCATATTGAACCATAGCATTACGATTCGATATATAGTAAGCATTTTCCTGTCCAAACACATTCTCCTTTGCTGTCGGGAATGATGGCTTTCCTATACGAGAGCAATCCTCTATGCCCAAATATGTCACTCTTCCATCTCCTGTCGGATATGCATGTGAATTATGCATATTCTGAGGGAAATTATCATAACATCTCGAATCCTGAGGTCGGATAAACATATATGGGTCAGTCGCAGACTTCTGTGCCGCAAATTGTCCTGCATTCATTCCATTGAATGAGAATATAATGGCACCTTCATTTGCACAAACAGGATCAATCTCATTGATTTTCAACTCAACCGCCTCACTTCGTGTACATTTCTCTGTAGCAAAGAATCTGAATATCGCTTTATGATTGTTGTCTGTAATTGTATATTTAAGTTTTGTTGTTCCCGCCCCTGAAATATGGTCTAACTCTCTGGCATCTTTCCAAACACCATCTTCTAATTTTTCCCAATAACCAATAAGATCAGAAGGAATTACAACAAACTCAACTTCATTAACATGGTCTACACCATATACCAATGACTTATTATACGACACTTTTATGTCAACACCAGCGACATCCCTTGATTTTATGCTGTTGGAATAAAACTGATATCCATTAACATTCATCACATATCTATAATATGAAGACGATATATTATTGATAGTGATGATATTTCCAGACACACTGTAATCAGTGGATTTTACCGCAGTCCATATATTCTCATCCTCACTCTCTTGAAGTTCTAATGTATAAGGGCAATTGATATAAGAAAGATTGTTAATGGTCGACGATAGTGTTCCAGTCTGACATTTTCTTAACGTGCCGGAAATAGAGATAGATGGATATGTCGATCCACAATCTATTGTTGTCTTAGCACTCAAAGTCTCACATCCCATTGGCAGAGACACACGGAACTGTTTATATGTATCTATAGCTTCTCCAGATAGAGTTGAACCGGTAGTTCCTGTAATGGCAGTCCAATCATAGCCATTGTTTGAACCTTCCCATGTAAACGTTGGATTTTGAAGACCAAAAGAGTTCTTGAAATCTCCATCATTGCTATTATTATATGAGTAGTCGATATTTACACTTATACTCTTACCTCCACTACTACATATATTACAAACATTTTCTGTCATATTAAGCATGACATAGGATTCTGGTCTGTTTGTCGACCAGAACGCTTTGTTCCCAGTCACATATACATATAAAGGACTAGTAGCATTATTTACATTAATGCCATCGTTTGTCGTACTGAATATTCCAGATTCATCGTCGTTTATTCTGACGTGAGTATATCCATTGAATTGCATCTGGCCGGTTCCACTATAATCGACACGATAAAGTTTACCACCATTAGCATCACAACACAATGTCACGATTTTACTTATAGAGACTCCATTGGCTCCTGTGATCGAAGGGGATGGTATCATCCAGCCAAAATTAGCCTCTCTTTGTCTGTAATTAGAGTTGTATTGATCCCAGTCATTTCCACCGACCTTTATTCCATACACATTGGTATAACCATACTCCTCATACATTTCCTTTGTGACTGTCAATGTCTTGCCTGTGGCACCAGGAATATCATGAATATTTCCGTCTACATTCGCAAACCACTGATACTTGATAGTGCTACAAGGTTCTGTAGCCAAACTCAAAATCATATCATCACAAGGGAAATTATCGGCATTCTCCACATTAAAGCCAATAACTCTCTCGTCATTGTATGAGCTCACGAAAATCTTCTTATTGGATTCATCTACATAAATATAGAATTTATGATTTGCCAAATTGCTATTGACAGCCAACACTTCCCAATAGTGTATGTTCGCACCACTATTATTGACAAACCTGAAGTCGAGGTTCGCATTATTCTCGCCCGCGTAAAAGAACTCATATCCTTCCGCATGCAAATAAGCCCAGCCATTCCAATCTCCATGATTACCTGTATTACTAACAGTAATCTCAAAGTTGTTACAACACAACGATTTTATCTGCGACACCTCAAGTTCGGCTCCAGAAGTCACATTAGTCAATGATGGGACATTGTATACCGACGTAAGTTCAAAAGGAAGATAAGGCACTTCAACTGGATCGGAATATACCCAAGTCCAATTATTTCCAGCATAGCACGCTCTCACATATCTGGATCCATTCAAGTCATTGGATGAGACAGTTATTGTACGGTCACAACACTTCCAATCCTGCCATTGTCTTTGACTTTCATCCCATCTCTGCCACTTATATTGATTCACATTGTCGTTACACTCCTTCGTCATTTCTAAAGTTGCGTTTCCGCACGAAATGTTTCCTGTTATACTTGTACTGATACAATGGCATGGATTTTTAGATGACAGATGCCAAACTCCTCCATTTTCATATACGTAGACAAAACCATAAAATCTTGCGGTATTGTCACCACTGTTAACACTATTAAAGTTTCCATTTCCATTCGTTGTGATAAAACTAGCATCACTATCAACCACAACATTTAATCTTGTGCCGGATATAGTACGGAAGTACCAATCTCCATTCTGTATCTGATTAATACCACCAGTTAAAGGAACAGCAAAAGCACAAGTGGAACAACCTGAAATCGGAGTCAATGAATAAGTATTGTTATCATTACCATTTTGCGCAACAACGACACCATCCTTAACAACACTGACAACATTTGATGTCTCGGTTCCACTTACTACCCTATAATAGACATTATTATTATTTATGTTTGTGACATTATATGTTGTTCCATTTTCTTGAAAAGCAGACCAATTGTTACCATCATAGCTTATTTGCCATGTCCAACTTGTTATCTCTGAGCACGCTTTATCTAGAATTATTGTAGGATTGCCACAAATTAAAGAACGGTCAAGAGACAATGTCAAACATTGAACTATTCCTGCAGCCTGACATTTAGACTCATCCTCTGAAGCATACCATACACCTTCTCTGTTATATATATATAATGTACAATGTTCTGTGATTGTTTGATCATTATAATTCCAACAGTCAGCAAACAACTCATCATAGATATAACCAGAAACTGGATTATTATTATACTGCTGTCCTCCTGTAGTAGTAAAATTAAACTCCGCTACCAAAGGCAAAGTGTTATTATATACATCTTCAAGATGCCAATCTCCATTATGCAAATTAGAAGTCTCATTCACCGAGTAACAACCAGAATTCACAACCTGAAGATTTCTTGTTCTACCATTTACATCAGCTTCTGATCTCACATGATGAGGGAGTCCTGCACAACCGTCACAACACTCTGAGGCATACCACGCCCCGTTCTTCTGATATAAATATAAAGTAAAATAAGGACCACTATAAGAAGAACAATTGCCTGAATATGAATTTGTACGATCCCAGCCACAATGCTGTAAAGGGTAAAGATCAGACGTAGTACATTGATGATCTTTATCATATCTCTGACCAGTATTTCCCCATAAATCAAAAGCGAACTCATGATTCAACGGAACAATATTGTCATCTGCATCTTCAAGTCGCCAATGAGAATAAAATAGTGGCGTTGTTGATTCTGTATAATAACAACCATTTGGTCCTTCATTTAATTCTATCACATCCGAATAACCACTCGAAATACATCTGATATGGAATGTGGTATTTGAATCACCGCCTCCTGCACTAACTTCAATATCTCTACAATCACTCTCTGCTGTTCCTCCACTTGTTAGCACATACTTTACTCTATAAGTTTGAGCATTTGTATTTGACGGAAGATTCGAACCATCACATAGTTTCCACTCTCCTGCAAAGCCACTCGACTGTGTAGTGCCATCTTTTTTAACAACAACTCCTGTCACTGAACTCAAATCCAATGCATCACCGGCTGTGATACTTGGAAAAACACATCCTGATATATCAACGCTCCATGTGGATGAACCACCACCTCCTCCACCATTAGGATCTTGAGCTAAGTTATTCAATATTGAAATTAATGCACTCTCATCCTCTTGCTTCCATTGGAAATTATTATTGTTTTCATTATACCAGCTGCCTACTTTATATGTTTCTACTATACACCAATTACTGCCATTATAATATATGATATGCTTGTAATTTTCTTTTCTTCCTGAAATTTTGCCATCATTTGAGATAGAAATATTTGAAACTTGGCTCGAATTATTTGAATCAAAAACAATATTAGTCAATTTGGTTCTATCCACATTTCCTTCTGTCAAACTCCATGGATTATTAAAATTCCATGCTGAAATATCCAAAATAAATAAATTACCATCTGCAGTGGAAGTAACATCTTTTCCATTATGTTGATCTTCATATACCGCATGCACAGGCAAATCCACAGCCTTCACCTCTATTCCCAGACACATAAACAACGTCACTAAGCATAGACCCAGTGTGCCGGAAATCGTCAAACTATTTATTAAAAAAGCGTAAAAATCCCTTACTTTTTTGCTATCAATCATCATCGAAAAAGTTCTATATTATAGCGTTTGTTCTGGCGATAGTCTACTATTATTCTTTCTTTCAACTAACGTCAAAAATCATCATCTTTGTAGTTTAAGTAAACGTTTGTAACTTTTCATATCTAAACTTTCATCTAACAGTCACATAGGTACAAACTTCACTAATATCCCCTCGTCAAACAACTATATTTTGATAAAATAATTTCTATACTCTCTGCCCAAAAATACATAGACATATTTACAGGCATACGTGCAAATATACGTTTTTTTTCAAATAATGATTTTACATTTATGTTAAATCTGCATAATAAGCGTAATTTTATATGGGATAGGCGAAAAAAAATACAAAACGAATACAAAAAATTCACTAAACCAGCAAAACAGACTTCGAAACATGACTCTTTTCGTCTATACCATATACAGACAAAGGGGTTCTGGCTTATTCCGAATTGTGAATTATGAATTCTGAATTGTTAATAACTATCCGACCCAAATTTCGTTTAACTTTTTTTCCCGTCGTAAATTTGCAGAAAATAAAAGAAAATGAGATTTAGCACTATATATGATGCCCGCACCACATACCTCGTAAATTGTTACGAGGATTATGTCCGCAATCACTATTCGGATAGTTATCTGTCTGAAGAAGAGATTGTTACAGTATTATATTACTACGCTGATCTTGGAGAACACGATAGAGCATTTGCATGTGCCGACGATGCTTTGGCTCACTACCCCAACAATGATGATATCCGTATCTGCCGCCTCTTTATGGAGTTTACAACAAAAGGCTTCAAGATACTGAAATCATGGAACCCAGAAGCTGACTATCTACGTTACCCACACAACAACTATCTAATAATACTCCACCACATTCTTAATGCTGTGGACAACAGAACCAGCATCGACGCTGCTCTGAAAAAGGCTATCGTGGATATCCAGTGGAACAAGGAGACGGACTGCAACCCTGTGGATTCCATCTTCGACGTCGCAGATGCAATGAATGTGTTGTGCAAGGAAGACAAGGTTTTCAAACTGGTGCAAGGTATCACCAGCAAGTTGCCGACAACTTCCGATGCAGACATCCGCGTCAAAGCGGAATGCTATATCCAACTCGCTGACTATTTGATCGGAGACGACAAATATAAAATGGCGACAGAGATGTACGAGGCTCTTGTCGACGAAAATCCTTATTGTATGGAGGCTTGGCTTGCCCAAGGAATACTCCATTTCATGAATTTCAATTATCAGGAGGCTAAATTGTCGCTCAACTTTGCCCGCGCGATAAACCCAGACGACAACCGTCTGCACCTATGGTTCGGAAAAGTTTACGCGGCCACCGGAAAATTCAAGGAGGCTGTTAAGGAATTACGCATGCACGGAATGCTTTTCCCTACAGATATAAAAGCTAAGATTGAATTGGCCAACTGCTATCTGATGACTGACGACTACAAAAAAGCAGCATCGATATTGGAGACAATTCCAGACACTCATTATGATTATCATAATGCACAATATTCACTCGCCATCTGCTACAATCAGACGGACAGAAACAAAGATGCTCTCACTTGTATCAACGAAGCGATACGCAAGGTGGAGGACGACTATTTCGACACCGTGATCTCAGACACTGTAAGTCTCGGAACCAACATCTATAAGATGGATTGGGACGAATCTCCTTGCAGACAGACAAGGGTGGATTACTATCTGCTTAAAGCCGACATTCTCGTCTGCCTTGAAGAACTTAACGAAGCTGAAAACATTTACAATCTCGTGCTGGAAATGGACAATGACAATGCAGACGCGATTTCTGCACTCGGACATATATATATGGACCGCAAAGATTTCCGCAACGCAATCAACATGTACGACGAGGCAATTTCCATCAACGCTGAAAATGCCGGTGAAATCCACGCACTTAAAGCTGTGGCGTACTATAAGATGAGGGATATCAAATCTGCAGCGACTTCGATGAGGGAGACAGGTGAGGATTTCATGGCTGAATCTCTGTTCTATGAATATTGTCCAGAAGCTAAAAACGATAACGATTTCCAAAAATTCTTCGACAATGAGAAATAATGTTTTGAACATAATCATGTTGACGGGAATACTCGCGTCTACATCATGCAAGGAAAAATCATTCGACTATGAATACCGCATAGTCAACGACCAGCCTTGCGATGTGATACTGAAATTCACGTTGGACAAAAACAATGTCTCATACGAAGATACTATCGCACCTGCGACAGACACCCTTATCTTTCTGCGCGAAGATGTGACCGGCAACGAAATCTGGGATGTGGAGACGGCAGCACAGGTATACCCTTTCAAAACTATCGCCGCATACCGTATGACAGAGCCGATCGACACAAGCAAAAACCTTAAGCTGCGCAGAATGTGGGAAGGTGTGATGGAAACATCCAAATATGGAGAAGAGCGTGGCATCTACACTCTACACCTTGTGGACAGTGTATTCAACAAAACTATCATCGCTCCGACAGATTCTACAATCGCTGACTCTACCGCCACAGAATAAATACGGACGAAGATAATCCACTCTGTCTGCTATCAATAATGCAAAGGAAACAATACCTTTGCACCAACTCTATTGCATGTCGGTAACGACAAGCAACACAAAATGGAAACAAATAACTAAATACATGAAACATTTTGGTTTGATTGGGAAAGTGTTAGTCCACTCATTCTCAAAAAAATTCTTCACTGAGAAATTCGCTAAAGAAGGCATCGACGCACAATATGAATTGTACGAGCTACCTGTGATCGATGACTTCAAAAAGTTGATTACGACAAAAGAATTTTGCGGATTCAATGTGACAATTCCTTATAAGGAACAGATTATTCCTTTCCTTGATTCGTTGGACCCTATCGCAGAGGGCATCGGAGCTGTGAACACAGTGAAATTCATCCGTGAAAATGGGAAGACGGAATTGCGTGGATTCAACACTGATATCATAGGATTCACAGACAGCATAAAGCCATTGCTACGAGAAAACCACAAAAAGGCACTTGTCCTTGGCACAGGCGGAGCATCAAAAGCAATATGTTATGCTCTTAAACTGATGGGAATTGAATACAAATATGTGTCGAGAAGTGCAAGACCTGACGGATTCACCTATTCCGATCTAAACGAAGAGGTGATGAAGGAGTATACTGTCATAGTCAACTGCTCCCCCGTCGGCACATTTCCGCACCACGATGAAGCCCCTAACATCCCTTATGAATTCCTGACTCCAGACCACCTTTTGTACGATCTGGTTTACAACCCGGAACATACAAAATTCTGCCAACTTGGAGAAGCGAAAGGTGCAATTTGCAAGAATGGTCTTGAAATGCTACATAATCAAGCAATTGCGTCTTGGAAGATATGGAACGACATAAAGTGATGTTGTCAAACATATTTTTAGACTTTCTTAAAAATTCCCCAATCATTTCATTTGACTATTCCTCCAGACAACCAATACACGCAACATGTTTGGCGGAGGATATAAAAAATGAATACAATACAAATTTGTAATAATTACAAATCCCATAACAAAAAATATATTAATGTCAAGAGTATTTTTTATTTTTTTTGTGGGTAATATTGCAAAGTCATTAAGAACAAATTAGAGTAAGTGATATAACAACATATAACAATGGACTTAGACAAAATTACAATAGAGAAACGCGATGGCAAACACGAGGCGTTCTCTAAAGAGAAAATCAAAAACGCGATAACGAAAGCATATCGCGCTAGTGATGTGAAAGAAGAGCCTGGAGTAATTGATCAAGTTACAGATGCTGTTTGCAATAGCATCGACAAAGAGATCATCTCAGTAGAGGAAATTCAAGACTTGGTAGAGCATGAATTGATGTTCCGCAACCACCACGTCGCAAAAAAATATATCCTCTACCGTGATCAACGTAATACAGAGCGTCACAAGCGTACACACATGAAGCATGTGATGGATGGCATCGTCAATATCGAGAAGAATGATGTCAACCTAAGCAACGCCAACATGTCATCGCACACACCTGCAGGTCAGATGATGACATTCGCATCTGAGGTGACTAAAGACTACGCAATCAAATATCTGCTAAGTCCAAAATTCGCACGTGCACACAAAGAAGGAGACATCCACATCCACGACTTGGACTACTATCCAACAAAGACCGTGACTTGTGTGCAGTATGACCTTGAGGATATCTTCGAAAGAGGTTTCAAGACAAAGAACGGAAGCATACGTACTCCACAGTCAATCCGTAGCTACGCCACTTTGGCTACTATCGTTTTCCAGACAAACCAGAACGAGCAGCACGGAGGTCAGAGTATTCCAGCATTCGACTTCTTCATGGCGCCAGGTGTCTACAAGACATTTATAAAGAGTGCGGAGCAGATGATCAAATTCCTTTGCAAAATCAAGCATAAGGACATAGATTTCAGCTTCTTGCGTGACATGTTGAAGGAGAACATCAAGAGCATCGACGTAACAGACGAAGAGAAGAACAACTTGGTGGCAATGCTAAGCGGAAAGGGCATCAACATCACCCTTGACGAGTTGTCTGTGATCGTAAGCAACGCATACGACAACACTCGTAACGAAACGCTTCAGGCAATGGAAGGTCTTGTCCACAACTTGAACACTATGCACTCTCGTGGTGGAAACCAGGTGGTGTTCAGCTCTATAAATTACGGAACAGATTTTTCTCCAGAAGGAAGAATGGTGATGAGAGAGCTTCTCAACACTACATCAAAAGGTCTTGGAAGCGGAGAAGTTCCAGTCTTCCCTATCCAAATCTTCAAAGTGAGAGACGGAATTTCTTACTCAGAGGAGGATTACAAGAACGCAATTGAGAACTGGGATGCTGCAATGGCTGGCGAAATCAAGTTTAAGGCACCAAACTTCGACCTATTGTTGAAGGCATGTGCGACTACAGCCACATCATTGTTCCCTAACTTCCTATTCTTGGACACTCCATACAACAAGCATGAGAAGTGGGATATAAACGATCCTAAGCGATACAGATATGAATTGGCTACAATGGGTTGCCGTACACGTGTGTTTGAAAACCTTAACGGAGAGAAGACTTCAATCGGACGTGGAAACCTATCATTCACATCTATCAACCTTCCTCGTCTTGCCATAATGGCAAAAAGAGAGGCAGAGGATCTTTACCCAGACGGAGACAAGCATTTGATCCGCAAAGAGGCTAAGAAGATCCTTCTTAAGAAGACGAAAGAAATGGTTGCATTCGTTGCCGACCAGCTATATGAAAGATACCTATACCAGCGCACAGCTTTGGCTCGTCAGTTCCCATTCATGATGGGTAACGACGTATGGAAGGGAGGAGCAGCTTTGGCACCTAACGATGAGGTAGGAGATGTGCTAAACAGCGGTACTCTTGGTATCGGATTCATCGGTGGACACAATGCGATGATGGCAATCTACGGTGAGAGCCACGGAACAAACCAAGACGCATGGGAATGTCTTCGTGATGTGTTGATTGCAATGAACGAGGTTGTAAAAGAATACAAAGAAAGATATCATTTGAACTTCTCTGTCCTTGCGACTCCAGCAGAAGGTCTTGCAGGAAGATTCACTCGTTACGACAAGCAGAAATTCGGTATCATCGAAGGTGTAAACGACCGTGATTACTACGTCAACTCATTCCACATCGATGTAAAGGAGAATATCTCATTGATCGACAAGATCAAGAAGGAGGCTCCATTCCACGCACTTACAGGTGGTGGTCACATCACATACGTGGAGCTTGACGGAGAGGCTAAGAAGAACGTCAGCTCAATCCTAAAGATAGTAAAGGTAATGCACGACGAGAATATCGGCTATGGTTCAATCAACCACCCTGTCGACACATGTAAGCGTTGTGGCTACCGTGGTGTGATCTACTCTACTTGCCCACTATGTAAGAGTGAGGAGATTATCCGTCTACGTCGTATCACAGGCTACTTGACAGGTTCACTTGAATCTTGGAACTCAGCTAAACGTGCAGAGGAAAGAGATAGAGTAAAGCATCATTAATCAATAGATTAAGTAAAATACATTTAGAGCCAGGCATTAATGTCTGGCTCTTTTTTTATCATTCCGTCCTACCTTACTTGGCTAACAAAATCACTTTATCAAATCCGTCACCTTTAATTTTCGTTTAGTTTTCGCACTAACTTTTTGAGAAACAGAATGAAAATAATATCCATTGTCTCCAAGTATGTATATGTCATCTATAAATCCATACTTGTTGTAATGTACAATACAATTTTCCATTCGCCATGATCCTATACTTGATTTTGCTTCTAAATTCAGATCATCAGACAAAGACCGAATCAGCTTTAATTGAGCACCGTCGAAACAATCTGTTCTTTCATATAAAACAGGCAATAGTAATTGATTAATAAAATCAAGTTCAACAAAATGTCCTATAAGACAACCTATTTCACAGTCATCAGGACATGAAAAAACAACAATTTTCTCTCTGTCTCTTAAAAAGAAAAATACAAAACCTATAAATAACAGAGAAATATATAAAACAATCTTTTTTTTCATATCCGCTTTTTTATATTCCCATTCTAAAATACATTTTTAAGATCATTATAGTCATCCTTGTCTAAGTATATAAATATTCCATTCAAATCCGTTTCAGGAATATAATTGTCCCTGTTATGGGAGTTAATTATTTCATTTTTGTTGCTGTGCAAAAAACACAATTTGACATTGAATGCCAAACACGTAATTGTCACACAAAATAGTAGAATAAAAAATATCGAACGCTTTATCATTGTCTGAACAGAAAACATTTAGGAGTAAAAAAACTTTTCATTGAAGATCGCATTCTCATTTCCACAAAGATAATTATCTTTTCACTCAACACCAACCGTGGGAAACGGTTATCAGAACAGGCTATGGTTGGCAAACGTCGAAGACGGTTGGATACCGTAGCCTGTTTTAGAGGTTCCACTCGTGATTCCGCACTCGTGGAAGGAAAAAAGGCAATCAAATTATTTTGAATCATTAATACCGTCACGCCTAGCAAAAGACGGTGGCGGAAGCATTATACAATAACCTAAATCCAATCTACTTAATTGAGAAGCCACAGAGTCTTGTTCTTCATAAGTTAATGAATCTAACCGGACAAAACTGTTGTTATTGTACTCATAGAAAGTTGAATTAAAATTGTTGTGTTTAAGACAATAGTCATATGTGGCGGAATCGGAACTTTCGAATAAATGCCAAAAATTCAAATAATGTTTATCTATTGAGTCATTCCATTCCAGAAAACCATTTTGACGTACAAAATCATCACAAAAACCTATACAAACGAACATATAATCAGGATCCTCTTTATAATAAAACTTATTGTTGTCTTTGAAAGGTCTGTCAATATATGTGCAAACTTGAACCAACCTTTTGTCTTTCGTCTCAAAAAACACCAAAGAGACAAATTTTGCATGGTCTTCCACGAAACAACTCTCTTTATCAATGTTCTTTTTTAAGACACTTAATACTCCGTCCTCATGACAATTTTCTTTATTATGACCGCCACTACAGCTGAATAAAAAAACAAAAAACTGAATCACAAATAAAATCTTTCTCATTTCAACGTAATTTATGACGACCTATTGTTAATATTTAATGGTATCTACAACCACAAGTAAACAAAGATGACTTGAACGCATTTTGATATCAGCATAATATAACTCTTTTTATGAAATCATAATTGTTTTGTCATCTTTCTTCTTGTATTTCAAGGTTTTGAAAATGGATGGAATAAGGGTTCTGTTGCTTAGTCTTCAACATAATAAACATCAAACACCAAATTCGGATGGTTTTGTTTATATCCAAATTCATCGTTGGGATCATCCCAAAAATCAGAAGCGTCTTGTAAATATTCAAAAAATGCATCTTTTTGAAATGACGGATCTTTCGACAGAATTTTTTGTTTATTGATTATAACAAAAGCCACAAAATCTTCTTGTAGCCAACAAAAATCCCGCAGGCAATCATTGAGAGCATTCCAATTCCATCCAAAATAATCAGGGAAGCATAATTCCTCATACAACATGTTAAACAAAGTTGCCACGTCTTCTATTTTTTCGTCTATAAACACAATTTTAGTTTTTTCTTCATCATAATACTGAAGTTTCTCATTTAACTGTTTTTTTTCAACTTGGTAAATCATATTAATTTAATTCAATTTTTCAATATATAGACATCATGATTCAAGGCAACAATTCAACTTGCGCCTTGATTTTTCCATTGGCTATATTCTCCTCGATCTTGTCTAACATTGCTTGGCGGTTAGAGAAAATAGATACTAAAAAATTCTTCCAATCCTCAGATTTGGCAAAATGTTTCTCCATGAAAATCCTATTACTAGCATAAATAGACTCCATATCCACAACCGTTTGTTCAAACAACGATTCATCATTTAGAAACGTAGCCATACGTGCCTTCATTTCTATTATTGCACTTTGATCTGATGGCACATAATATCGTTTTTTAGAATATGTATCGATAACTTTAAGAAGACTATCCTTATGTATGTTT
>CACZOA010000089.1 GCA_902782665.1 uncultured Bacteroidales bacterium | reverse complement strand
CCTCAACCATTAATCCTCAACCATTAATCCTCAACCATTAATCCTCAACCATTAATCCTCAACCATTAATCCTCAACCAAATTTGTATGGCACCTCATTTTTGGGTACTTTTGCACAAATTTTTAAGATAAGATTCAAAAATGAAAGAGGCGTCTTCCAATCGTGAACTACTATCATCACGTCTTGGCTTTATTCTCGTAGCCGCAGGTTGTGCCATAGGCATCGGCAACGTATGGAAATTCCCATACATAACTGGAATGAGCGGTGGTGGAATATTCGTGTTGATCTACTTCATATTCCTTCTTCTATTAGGAATACCTATACTCTGTATGGAACTTGGTGTGGGACGTGCATCACGTCTTTCTCCGATAAAAGCATTCAAAAGTCTTGAACCTCAAGGCACCAAATGGCATCTTCAAGGATGGGTGTCACTGATCGGATGCTACTTGCTCATGATGTTCTACACCATTGTGGCTGGATGGATGTTGCACTATATTTACTCCACTGCCAAAGGCACTTTCGCCGGCGACATGCCATCAGGATACGTTGCTGAACAATTCAACACTCTCCTCAACACTCCTTCGGTCATGTGCATGTGGATGGTGATCGTGGTTCTGCTCGGATGCATCACTGTTGGCTATGGACTCATAAAGGGATTGGAACGAATATCCAAAACTTTAATGCTGATTCTGCTTGGAATCATGGTCGTGCTCGCAATAAACAGCATAATGCTCAACAATAGCAAAGCCGGGCTTGAGTTCTACCTCGTCCCTAATTTCGACCGAATGAGGCAAGTCGGCATCTTCAATGTGATCTATAACGCGATGTCTCATGCGTTCTTCACTCTGAGCATCGGTATCGGATCAATGGCGATCTTCGGTAGCTACATGAAGAAGACGAATACGATTCTGAAAGAAGGTATCACGATCGCTCTACTCGACACTGCCGTCGCTCTAGTCGCAGGTCTGATTATTTTTCCTGCATGTTTTGCTTATAGGATAGAGCCTAACGCAGGTCCAGGATTATTGTTCGTGACTCTGCCAGAGGTGTTCAACCGTATGCCTTGGGGACAATTCTGGGGCGCGATGTTCTTTATTTTCATGTCATTCGCATCATTGTCGACGGTGTTCGCTGTGTTTGAAAACATCATCACTTGCTGCTCTGAGCAGTTTGGATGGACACGTAAACGCTCGGCTTTCTACAATTTCTTCATCATCACTGTGTTATCCGTGCCATGTGTGTTAGGATTTAGCGAGTGGTCATGGGACTGGCTGAAGGTTTTTGGCGGCACAATACTCGACTTTGAGGATTTCATCGTCTCTTATTGCGCTCTACCTTTGGGAGGCATGGTTTTCTGTCTGTTCTGCACAAGCAGATATGGTTGGGGTATAAAAGGGTTCTACGAAGAAGCCAACACCGGCGATGGAGTACATTTCAAGCCTTGGATGCGTGGTTATCTAACATACGTTCTGCCACTAATTGTATTGGCTGTGTTCGTGCTTGGAATATGTGATAAATTCGGATGGATGTGAGTTAATTCATAATGCGTAATTCGTAATTGTGGGTATATCCCGTCTACAATTATGAATTACGCATTTCTAATTATGCATTTTTATTTAATTCTTCTCTTGTTTAAAGCCTTATGGTATTTCTTCGCATTGTCCTGATGGTCATCAAATGATTTTGCGAAATTGTGTGTGCCATCAAAACGCTCGCTCGCACACATATAGATATAGTCGTGATGATCGTAGTTGAGCACAGCATCTATAGCGCCCATCGACGGTATACGGATCGGTCCGGGAGGCAAACCCTCATATTTATAAGTGTTGTATGGAGAATCCACCTCCAAATGTCCTCCACGTATACGACGGATAGAGAAATCACCGACAGCGAACTTCACTGTAGGATCCGCCTGCAACAACATACCTTTATGTAGACGGTTGAGGTAGAGTCCGGCAACAGTAGGCTGCTCCTTCACACTCTTTGTCTCCTCCTCCACTATCGCTGCCAAAGTCGACACCTCAACCTGGGTCAAATTAGCGTCGGCACATTTCTTAACACGATCCTCAGTCCAGAACTTATCATATTCCTTCTTCATTCTGTCGAGCAGATCCTGGGCGGTAATAGTCCAATACACCTGATATGTGTTCGGAATGAACAAAGCCACAGAAGTTTTGGAATTAAGATTATACTTAGCCATCGCGTCGTCGCTATTCAAAAGAGAATAAATATCATCATACGACAGCATCAGCACCTCATCAAATCTCTTACAAAGTTGTTCCTTTGTACGGATATTATTGAATGTCAAATTCATAGGAGCCTGGCGACCCTTTTTCAGATTATTCACAAGCTGAATATTGCTCATCTGGTTTATAAGTTCATATCTTCCAGGAACAATATTAGACGGATAATCCTGATATTCCGCAATTTTCTTGAATGAATTGATATCCTTCACGTTGCCTGTAGAATCCAGACGAGCAACTACATCATTGAAATTATCAGTCGGATAGACGTAAAGGAATTTAGCTTTATCATTGTTGATATAGATATTAGGAAGCATTGTGCTTGAATATGCGATATATCCCACGATTCCGACCACAACAACAAGCAAGGCCACCACTATTGTGACTATCTTGCCAACACCACTCTTTTTTTTCTTTTTTGCCATCTGTGTTTTTCATTTATTAGAATTTCAAAAGTAGGCAATTAATTTCAAATGACAAATTTTTGTGCTGATTTTAACAGCGACACACCTTGAGATATGACTTTACAAAAAGTCACAAAGATATTCCACAAACAAGTTTTGTTTGTTAACTCAAAAAAATAATTCAACACGAAACATCAAGAAAAAACACATTATCAAGCACATAAAAAAAAGTCAAAAAAAATTTACGCTATTATTATCCGACTTTCGATTTTTGTTGTAATTTCGTGCCGATTTTACAACTTAATAATTAATGCGCATTAGGCTTTTAAGCCACTTGTAATTTCAAAAGTAGTAACCCGTTTTCTTGGATAGCGAAAAGTCCATGAAAACATATTTATCAATTTTATTTACAAAAAAAAGATGAAAAAGTTAATTTTATCAGTCTTCGCATTGTTTGCGACATCTAACATCATTTGTGCTCAAAGTTTTCAGAAGACATCTAACGGTTTGTACCTTCAGTCTCCCTACTCGCTTTCATTAGGATCAACACCCCAAAGTTCAGTCCTATTCAACGTAGAGCTCTCTAACAGTAAGTTTACTAAGTTTCTAAGTTTTAAGAACAATTTGCGTAGCAGTGGCAATGAAAATGTCATGTCTGTCTCAAACGACGGATTAATCACATTGAACGGAACAACAGCAGGACTCGAATTATGGCAGTACGACGGCAGTCTTTCTAGTGGAATGGCGGCTCATCTTTGCTTAAGTTACCGCAATGGTTCCGGATACACACTTTCGGCTCATGGAGGAGGTCGTTTGGCCGACTTGTATTACAAAGCCAGCAAACACAATTTTGATGGGAACATGGTTGTTAACGGAACAATTGAGTGTAAGGGCGAATTAAATGTTTCGGAAGTCAAGACAGACACCGTTACAACAAAAGACATCAAGATCAACATGAACAATGTTGCCGACTATGTTTTCGAGAAAGGCTATGATCTAAAAGATTTGTCAGAGGTAGAGAGCTATGTCAACGAAAACAAGCACCTACCTGGAGTGCCTTCAGCAGCAGAGATCGAAGCAGATGGTGTTAGTGTTTCAAAGATGACTAACATCTTGTTGGAGAAGGTTGAGGAGTTGACACTTCACATGATTCAGTTGAAAAAAGAGAATGAAGCTTTGAAGGCTAAATTTCAGGAATTTGAGAAATAATTAAAGGAATATGAAAAAATTATTATTAGGAGTTTTCATATTTCTTGTTGGGGCGACGTATGCCCAAGACAAACTGCTGTCGTTTTCCAACGGTTATGTGAATTCCGGAAAATTCAAAGTGACAAAATCTGTCACTGAAGGAGATTCGTACATCGACGTCACCTACAACTTCACAGGTGCATATATGTACAATCAGGTTGAGAATGGAAAGACTTACGCAAGAATTGAGATGCCTGACGCACGAGTTCTTGACATCAAGGGTGAGCCTGCATTGCCTTACTACAATGATCTGTTGGCAATCACTTCTTCTGAGAACGTGTCGGTTTCTATTGTAAAGTCAAGCTATAAGGAGTATTCTGTAAGTAAAGTTCTTCCATCTCCAGGTCCAATTCCAGGAGATGCTGTGACATACGAGATATCAGAATCGAAAGTTTACTCTTCCAATAGTCTATATCCAGCCACAACAGCAAAGGTTGAAGCTGTAAACTTCTACAAGACAGTTCCATTTGCTCAAGTCGCAATTTACCCTTTGCAATACAATCCTGTTGCGAATAAGATAAGATGCTATTCTTCTATCACTTATCGTTTGAAGTATAAGGATGCAGACGTTAGCAAATCACTAAAATCCTCAACAGAATCATTGTATTCCTTGAAAAGTGCAGTAACTAATCCAAAGATATTGGATAAGTTTGGAGAGGAATCTTCTGCCTTACGTGCATCATATTCCTATTATGATTACGTAATTGTTACGACAAACAAATATGCAGCAGCAGCCAAAAAGATGAGTGACTGGAAAACTATGTGTGGATATCGTTGTACCACTTTGGCAAGAGCATCATGGGATACTACAACTGCAGTAAAAAATGCATTACGTAATATCTATGCCACTCATATTCCTGACTACTTGTTGATTATCGGAGACTATGAAGATGTGCCTGCAAAATACGAAACTGTTAGACATGCAAGAACAGACGAATACAAAATTGTACATATGTACTCTGATAATGCCTACGCATGTGCAGACGACAGAGATTATGTTGAAGATGTTGCAAAAGGAAGAATATCCGTAACTACTGCATCAGAAGCGTTGACCGTTGTAGACAAGATCATCAACTATGAAAAAAATCCTACAACTAATTCATCTTTTTACAATAAGATATTATCTGTAGGATATTTTCAAGATAATCAGGATAGAGACGATAAAGGAAATATCACTCGTGACTATGATGGATATGAAGATATGTCTTTCATATCTGCAGCAGAAACAATCAACAAGAATTTGATTTCAAAGGCATATACAGTAGACAGACATTACGTTAGAAATACCGGCATTTCTGTTTGCCCTAGATCATCATATTTACCAAACGAATTCAAGAATTGTTCTTCTGCATGGAATAAAGGTCAATCTAATATTATCAACGCTATTAACGATGGTCGAGTTATTGTTCATTTTCTCTGCCATGGTTTGGAAGACGGCCTATATGGACATTACACAAACGAAAAAATATTCAACAATAACAATATTAATAGTTTAAGTAATGGCAATAAGCTACCAGTATTCTTCAACTTTGCATGCTTAACAAGCACGTTTGCTAAGAACACATGCTTTTCCGAATTGTTGATAAGGAAAAGTAACGGAGGCGCAGTTGGTGTTTTTGGAAACAGTCAAGTTGGATGGGACTGGGAAGGTGCTTCTAGTGCTAAAAACATATTTACAGCTTTATATGACGAAAAAATCAGGTCTATCGGAGATGCAATATCCAGAGGTCTAGTCTTGATGGGATCTTCTTCATCATATCATGAGCACTCTCACAAGAGCGGACATTACTTTGGTGATCCAAGCATGGAAATCTGGACAGATGTTCCTACTTGCCTCTCTCCCACAATAACAAAAGAAGGTTCAAGCATCAGAGTGAAGACTGGCGGTGTGAGCGGTTGTAAGGTGACTATCTGCAGAATCAGCGATATGACAATCTTGAACACAACCACAATGTCTGGATCAGAAGGTCTTTTCAATGTAGGAAACGCTCCTTGCTATGTAACTATCACAAAGCATAACTACATCCCTTATGTTGGAGTTGTAAGAGATTTGTATTTGCAGAACATGAGTTTCACAGAGGACAGAACGATCCATGGTGTCAATATCACTGCAGGCAAAAATGTGACTTCTGATTTGACTCAAGGTAATGTTTACGTAAAAAGTGGAAACACTACTTTACTTGCAACATCATCCGTGAAACTAAAATCTGGATTCTCTGTTAAAAGCGGAGCGAAACTATCAGTAAAGATACAGGCTCGCCCATGCAACTATTCAGGTAACGGTCCTCGTTCTCTTCGTTCTGCTGACATCGATCTTGAATATGACGACGAGGAATTCGAAATCAATCCTGAAATCACAGATCTTGATGATGCTATCTCAGATGCGGAAAAGATTAATATCTATCCAAACCCAACAGATGGACTCTTATACATCAATGTTTCTAATAGCATTATTAACGACATTGTTGTAACAGATATCTCTGGCCAGGTTTATATTAACGAGACTGTTAATACAGACCAGACAGAAATCGATCTTTCTTCGTATCCAAAGGGTATCTATCTTGTAAATATTGTGACTGAGAATGACTCTTATACAAAGAAGATTGTGCTAAAATAAACCTTTCAGTATTTATCTCTAAAAAAGATCGCTTGTGGAATTTCCGCAAGCGATTTTTTTAATTCGTAACTGTCGGGAAATTCAATCTCCGTGGCGACGGTGCAATGCGGTGTCTATTTTATTGCATCATTGCCCCAAAACAATAATTTAACAAAACTGTGCATTGCTTTTGCACAGCCTTTTTGTAAATTAGCCAAAAGAAATTGAACTCGTTTTATCATAACGATCAGTGTGTAACCATCAAAAACCTTCAAGTATGGCTGTTAATCAAACAAATAAGATAGTTTGGGTTGTTGATACCATCCGTAAGGCAGGTAAGATTTCGTTCGCTGACTTGAATCAAAGATGGAAGGATAACGAGCAGATGAGTGACGGGCTTGACTTGTCTAAACGCACTCTGCATAAGTGGATCGATGTCGTTTTTGAGACGTTCGGCATCATTGTGTCTAACGAAAGACGTGGAGAATACCGCTACTATCTAGAGAATCCGGAAGAACTGCGTAATGGAAGTATGGAACGATGGCTATTCAGCACAAATAGCGTGAGCAATGCGTTGATAGAGAACAGGTGTCTCCATAACCGCATCGTACTAGAAAATGTACCGTCGGGATTGCATCACCTGGAAAACATCATGGAAGCGATGAAACACAACAGACGGTTACGCATCGTCTATCATGATTATTTCGGCAACAGCGATTCATTACTCGTCATCGAACCCTATATACTCAGGTTGTGGCATCAACGATGGTATGTAGTCGCCAATACGTCGAATACAGGAAAGGTACGCAGGTTCTGCCTCGACCGCATTCTGGAATTAAGTATCATGAATGAGACGTTTGAGATGCCAGACGATTTCTCTGCGGAGACGTTTTTCCGAGACTGCTATGGAGTGATGAGTGACGAAGGGGGACCAGAAGCCACCCATGTCCGACTGAAAGCCTCAGCCTTCCAAGCCAACTATATCCGGGATCTTCCGCTTCATGAGAGCCAGACTGAGATCGAACAAAACGATGACTACAGCATCTTCGACCTCTACATCCGACCGACGTACGACTTCTATCAGGAAGTGTTAAGGATGGGCACTCAAGTTGAAGTGCTGGAACCAAACGATATGAGGGAAGGACTAATTAACATGATAAAACAAATGAATAAAAATTATATAAAAAAATGAATAAAACACTTTTGTCCCAATACGAAGAAATAGCGAACAAATATGTTGGATGCAAACTAATAGCTAAGGGAATTAGATGTTGCAACAACAAACATAAAGGTGGTTTGCTACTTACAGGAGTAAATCCTAATGGAAAAGAGAAAGAAGAAACAGACAAGCTATTTGCTTTAGACTATCCGTTTGTAGGAAACGAGAAGCCTTACTATATTGAGAAGTTAAAAATGTTGGAGACTCTTATTGCCAAAGGGATTAACGTTTCTTATTTGGATTTATTTCCTTTACGTCTTACAGAAGAAAAAGTCTTTAATACATTTATTAAAGAACATACAGACATTGGTGCTGCATTTCTTTCCATAACAAAGCAAGAGATTGAAAACATCGCACCAAAACTCATTATTCACGCCAATAAGTCAAGTGCATTCTATTGGGGAACCAACAAGAAATATCCTTGGATGGGATATAAGCTTGAGAAAATAGAATGGAAAGATATTCCTTTTGAAGATCCATACGGAAGTTCCGTTCTCTATAGAATCGTAGGAATCAACAATAATGATAACGTAGTTGGAAACTACATCAAAACATCAAAACTCACAAACAATTCGTACCTATTTGTCTGTAAGATGATGGGGAAAACCGGAGGAGGGCAAGTTCCATATTTAACTCCAGATTACGTATACAGACTTTGGGAATGGTGTAATAAAATATAAACCATACCTCCTTCATTTTTTACAGGGTTGAGCATGTTTATGGAACAACCCTACTTGATTTTTGTAAAATAGAAAAACACTCCTGTTTTTGTTTGATGCTCTCTTCCACCTCCCATAAATTGCTTCTTTCTCCACCAATCCATATCTTTGCAAAATAATAAATGTGTTAACTAAAAAATAGATCATGTCACTTAATATTCAATTTGCAAAATTAAAAGCATGCAATCTTAAGAAAATCGAAAAAATGTATGTATACGCCACTTCACGCCACGAAGACAGTATGTTTCCAGAATTGCAATATAAAATTAATTTTTGGAAATCAATCGCTAATACTAAGAAATGGGAAATAGAAGAAGTTTCAGGGCATTTCAGTATGTCAGATCCAGATAGCATAGTAGATATTGAAGGATCATCAAAAGAAAATGTTAAGGTAAGAGTTCCATTAGAATTTATGCCAAATAGTAATTCAGAACAGTTCGATAAGACAGAGATAATAAGATTCCTAAATAATATTTATCAGGGCAATATAGAGTGAGGGTGCTAGACACACTCTCTTTAATTACATAATGAGCCACCAATGGCGAAAAGTACATCTACTAAAATCGTCGCCAGTAATCTTTCATTTTTTGCTTATAGCCTCTTTGCTTGCATTACTATGATGCTTACCATACATTGTGTTATTCTCGTCTAATTTGGATAGTCTTTTCTTTGTTTTCTTCCAATGAATACCACGACGTTCTTATATGTAAATTTTTACTATAAATAATGAATTTTGTTAAACATTCAAATATTGTGATTGAAGGATAAAAACACCAAACACATCGTAGTGACGTAAAAATGGGCAAGCATATGAACGCCTGCCTATTTTTGCGGATCTGAATAACACACCTGTTTCGTAGCGATCTTCCCACTCCCATAAATTGCTTCTTTCTCCGCCAATCCCTATCTTTGCATCATAAAATTAGCAATATGGAAGAACCAGTATTTGAGCATAACAAACAGGAATATCCGCCGATGCATTCGGCTGAACATATTCTTAACCGTACAATGGTGAACATCTATGGTTGTCCACGTTCGGTGGAGAATCATATCGAGCGTAAGAAGAGCAAATGCCATTACATGATCGACCACGATCTGACTCAGGATGAGGTGGATGAGATCACCCGTCGCGTCAATGAAGTCATCAATTCCCATGTCGACGTGAGGTATGAGTTCGTTACGGAAGATCAGATTCCCGACGATGTGAGCCGGGCTTCCCTACCTGAAGGTGCAGACAAATTCCGTCTTGTATACATCGGCGACTACGACGTGTGTCTCTGCGTCGGTGCCCATGTGCAGAACACATCTGAAATAGGTGAGTTCCGCATCACAAGCCACAGCTACGCAGATGGAAAATTGCGTATCGTCTTCAAATTAGGTTGACATATTTTTGCATTTTGTGACAAAAAAAGATTATTTTTGCACAAGATTGTGTAATTGCACGCATAAAGGGCGTGATTTCACTAAAAATTGAGACGATACTTTCAGTTTTATACTGAAATTGAACAAATTATAATTAAGAAATGCCGCAGACATCAGTAAGAGGCCAGCAGATGCCTCAGTCGCCTATCAGAAAACTCGTGCCATTGGCAGACCGTGCCAAGGAACGTGGTGTTAAAGTGTACCATTTGAATATTGGTCAACCAGATTTGCGTACACCACAAGTCGCGCTTGATGCACTTAAACACATCGACAGAAAGATTTTGGAGTATTCTCCATCTGACGGCTATAAAAGTTTGCGTCTAAAGCTAAAGGAGTACTACCACCGTTTCAAGATTGATGTCACTGAAAAGGATATCATCGTCACTTGTGGTGGATCCGAGGCTGTAAACTTCGCTTTCATGGCTTGTTTGGATCCAGGTGACGAGATTATCGTGCCTGAACCTGCATACGCCAACTACACTGCGTTCGCCATCGCTTGTGGTGCAGTGGTAAAACCAGTTGTCTCTACTATAGAGGAAGGTTTCGCATTGCCTCCGATTGAGAAGTTTGAGGAGTTGATCACTCCACGCACAAAGGGTATTTTGATCTGCAACCCTAACAACCCAACAGGTTATCTTTACACAAGAAATGAGCTTAACCAGATTCGCGACTTGGTGAAGAAGTACGATTTGTACTTGTTCTCAGATGAGGTTTACCGCGAATTCTGCTATACAGGTGCCCCTTATATTTCTGCATTCCATCTTGACGGAATCGAAAACAATGTTGTGCTTTTCGACTCTGTTTCAAAGAGATACAGCGAATGTGGAATCCGTATCGGAGCTTTGGTGACAAAGAATGAGGAGGTAAAGAAGAATGTGATGAAATTCTGTCAGGCTCGTCTTTCTCCACCTTTGATTGGCCAGATCGTAGCCGAGGCATCTTTCGACACACCTCAGGAGTATATGCTTGAGATGTATAATGAATATGTGGAGCGACGCAAGTTCTTGATCGACGGTTTGAACCGTATCCCAGGTGTCTACTCCCCTATCCCAATGGGTGCATTCTACACTGTTGCCCGTCTGCCAATCGACGACGCTGACAAGTTCTGTGCTTGGCTTCTTGAAGAGTTCGAGTATGAGGGTCAGACAGTGATGATGGCACCTGCCAGCGGATTCTACACATCCACTGAACTTGGCAAGGATGAGGTGCGTGTGGCTTACGTGCTTCAGAAAGAGGACTTGACTAAAGCATTGTTCGTATTGAAGAAGGCGTTGGAGGTTTATCCAGGACGCACTATTTAATACGATTTAATAGACGGTACCCGATATGAATTTCGAACTGTTTATTGCCAAACGTCTTCATTATGAGCAGAAAGGCAAGAAACGTGTGTCGAAAACTGCAGTGAAAATCGCAGTGCTGGGTACAGCAATCGGAACAGCCGTGATGATCATCGCCATGTGCGTCATCACAGGTTTCAAAAATGAGATCAGAGAAAAACTTATCGGTTTTTCTTCACATTACCAGATTTGCGGATTATCGGAGCGAGGCAGCATTGATTGCAGACCGATCAGTGTTGACTCGCTTCTTCTTTCTAAAATTCAGAGAATCGACGGCATCAAACATGCCCAGAGAGTATGCAACTACGGAGCTATCCTCAAAACGGAGGAGGATGTGCAGGGCATCATCTTCAAAGGTGTGGACAGCGATTACAACTGGAATTTCTTTGAGAACAGCATCGTCGACGGAAGGATAGCCGACATCTCCAAAGACAGCTTAAGCAAAGAGGCTGTGATATCATCGCGTCTCGCTCAAAAAATGAATCTTTCTGTGGGCGACAAGATGCGCATCTACTTCGTGCTCGACGGCAAAATACGTGTCCGCCCGCTGACAATCACTGGATTATACAACACTGGATTCACCGACTTCGACGACAAAATAGTGATCGCCGATCTACGTCATCTGCAACGTCTTAACTCTTGGAGCGAAGACAAAGTCACTCACGTCGAAATACAGATCGCTGATTTCAACACCCTTGACGAACATTATGATAAAATTTTCCGAACTATCGGAAATCGTTTCGACGAGGATGGAAACCCATACATCTTGAAGAGTGTCAAGGAATTATCCCCACAAATTTTCGCATGGCTTGAAATGCTCGACATCAACGTGGCTATCATATTGATACTGATGATCTGTGTGGCAGGATTCACAATCGCGTCGAGCCTGCTTATTCTGATCCTTGAGCGAACAAACATGATCGGAATACTCTTCGCTTTGGGAGAGAACAGCTGGAGTATCAGAAAAATATTCCTCTACCAATCGTTGTTCCTCGTAGGAAAAGGAATGCT
>CACZOA010000088.1 GCA_902782665.1 uncultured Bacteroidales bacterium | reverse complement strand
TGATCTTTCTCGACAATCCTACAATGAAAATCAGAACTTTCAAAGATGATGTGATTACGTTGGAAGGCGACGCGATTGGAAACAGAAATGGCGCGTCGTTCGGTTATTCGGTAGGTAATGTGGGCATCTCTGAATCGGAGATAAAGTCTACTGCCCAGTTCTATATCACGCCAGATCTGTTTTTGTTGCTGAAGGATGGTGTGGCGAAGGTGAGATTGTCGATGAGGCCGATGAATCATGAACGTACATTTAAGAAAGATAAGATAGGCACCGCGCTTTATCAATTGTATTTGGATGCCAAAGATCAGGATGATAATTTCTAATTTGGGTTGTAGAAAGACCCCTGACCAGATTAGAAGTAAATTTATGTAACTTGTTTAAGATTATATATTTGCCTGCTATATTACAATTCCGTTGCCCCTGAAAAAGTAATGGAGAAAGTTTTGGGGAATGAGAAAATTTCAATTAATTTTGTCGGGAAATCTTCTGTTGAGGTTTTTGCCTTTCTATTCTGGTAAATGGGAGAAAAAAAGGCAGAGAATGAGCATCTGAAAATAAATGACAAAATATTATGAATAAAAGAGTTATTAAAAGGTTTTTCTTACCTGTTTTATTTTCTTTGGGACTTTCATTGAGCGCGAATGCGGTGAAAGTACACATCAATTCAGGAAATCCTGCCTATCCATTCCCTCAGTTTCTGGAATATGCCTGTGGAGGAAACTTGGGTACCAAACTTGCCGATGGTCTGACTCATGCTGAGATGGAGCAGCAGATACGTGACGCCTACCAGATGCATGCCAATGCTTTTGAGTATACTGGCGACGAGTGGGCGGGAATCAAATATATCAAGGGAAACGAAGGTTGTCCTTATGATTGCACAGAGGGCGATGGTTATGCTTTGCTTGCGGCCGCATATATGGCTGATAAACCGACATTTGACGGTTTGTGGATGAGAACACATGATTTGCGTCGTTACCGCACAAAGAAATATAGCGATTGTAAACCTATTGAAGAAAATTATGAGTATGGACAATTTACACTCGGAGATCATCATAATTCTGCAGCTGACGGTGATGTGGATGTGGCATTGGCACTTTACGTGGCATACAAGCAGTGGGGAGAGTTTATGCTAGATGAGAATGGTGAGAAGGTTTTGGATGCGTGCGAAAATCCGATCAGCTACAAACAGGAGTTGATTGAGGTGGTCCGTGGACTTGTGGCGTTGAGCACAAGATTTGCAAAAGACGGAGCTAAAATTCGTGTGAATTCAGGAATGATCGGTTTGGACGGATATGTCAAGAATGGAGACACATGGGCGGAAGCTACTTCCTGGGCGTCTAATAATCCTACCGTCTTTGCTGATTCGACAAGTATTTTTTCTTTCGATTATGATAGCAAAAAAATGTCTATGAAAAATGTGGAAGGAATCCGTCTTGTGCCTGAATTTGGCGGTCCAACCCAACATCATATCGACTATAATGCGCCAGCTTATTATAGAGAGTTTCATGATTTGTTGCTTTCATTGTCTAAGGAGTTGGGTGTGACAAACGAGTGGGAGGTAGAGCAGTTCCGTCGTGCGGAAGCCTCTTCGGATTGGTTGATAGGCCAGCTGATAGCAAAGAATCCGTATTCTGTGCCGACAGCAGGTAATTGCACAGTGAATGAAGACGGATCTGAGACTACATATACGAATTTTAATGAAGGAGAAGATTTCCGTACTCCTTGGCGTAACATCAGCAATTATGTATGGCATGGCAATCCTAAATATTCTTGGAATCCGGCTACTCATAAGGTAGAGGATGGAGAGAATGTTTTTGAATATGACGCTGCGGTCAGATTATCGAATTATTTGAATGATCCGATGAATTGGAACGACAGTTTGGAAAATTCATGTTATGTATATGGAGAACCTAAGATTCCAATCAGTGGCCCGAAAACAATGGCATGGATTATAGATCCGATGACGGGAGAAGCTTTAACTCAAACTTATATATCGTTACCTGTAGCTATGCAAAGAGGAGCGGCGTCATTTGCTGCTATCGGATCGCAGGATTATAATCTGATGGGTGAACTATATAATAATGTTTATTCTATATTTGATGTAAGACTTCAGACAGATGATGGCGAACGAGTACCTGTCTATATGCATGGATGGTTCCGTCAACTGGGTATGATGGCTTTGACTGGAAACTATGCTGCACCGTCGCAGATGGAGGCATCTTCAAATATGAAGATCTACCGTTCTGTCAAGGATAGTGTCAGCAGCTGCCGTGT
>CACZOA010000087.1 GCA_902782665.1 uncultured Bacteroidales bacterium | reverse complement strand
TCTGACAATCTTTCTTTATTCATAATCTTTATTTTTCAAAAACAAAAAGTTCTTCAGTTTCTCTTGAATAAGCATATAATTTATCATCTATAACGATGAATCAAAAAATATGATACATATCGAAGCATTTTTGTTGTCAAATTCTTTATCATTTGTAAATCTTTTTGCCGTCATACACACTGAATTTCCAAAGAACTCTACATTTATTGATCAAGCATCATATGGTTTCATGTCATAAATAAGCCAGTGAGACTCCAACATTTTCCAAAGTTTAGGATCTGGATTCTCTTTATCAAGAAAATAAATTTCCTTTTCTCCGACAGGTCTTTGCTCAAACTCTGCAATAGAATTTATATCCAAATTTTGTTTTTCAATTACAAATCCGTCAATAGCATTAAATGGGACAAGACAAGTCATGAATTGAGCCCGCTCTCCTCTGTTTTCTGGGATATCACGTGTAAACACGCAGCCAAGACTCTTCAATGTGATGATTTGTTCTTCAGTCAAACCATCAGGTGATATATCAAATTTATCCCTAAAGTAATCACCATCTTCCTTAAAATATAGCGTTTTGGAAAAACGAAACTTCATACCTTGAATTTGAAGAAAAGAATCTATCCGATAAAATGCTTTAATATCTTCCAATTCTATAGTTTTATATAAATCGAGATCATAGCATTTACCCCAATTCATACTAAGACGATATTCATCATACTTTTTAACCGCCTCTTCCAGACAAGAAAAATCTCTAAAAACAATAGGATTATTATTCACTTAAACCAAATCAAATCCCATATCATTAATGTACTTTCTTTCCTCCTTCGTAATTTTTCTATAATCGAAAATAGAATAACCTATGTATAATCCATCATAAGACGAAGAAAAAGACATAAGCTTTCCTTTGTATTCAAAGAAAACTCCTTCAGAGACTCCAAACATAATTCCTTTAGAAAATCCATAAATAATGGATTTAGACAAGCTCATTCCTCTAAAAACTCCCAACATAATGCTTTATTTAATAGATTGTTTTGTGTACAATTCTTTTAGACTTTATTTTCAATTAGGTTTATATTTTTGTGGTTTAGTATTCCTCATTTTTTTAACAAACACCAACTGAAAAACAAAATTATTGATTTTTTACGATGCCTCATTATATACACAGAAATTTTTCATTTTTAGGTATTCCATAGCATAATAAGATCCAATCAAACAATAACACTCATCTATAATTGTTAAATAAATCTAAATCGACTTGCTAATTCATCTTCATTCTGTTAAAATATTGTACAGAATTTCTATATTTGTAGAAACAGAAAATAATTAAATTTTAATATTAGGAGGACATAGTTATGGTAGATACATTTTTAGATTGGTTCAACAATCTTGAGCCAGGAATTAAGGTTTATTGGGCGATCGCATTAGTCACATCAACCATATTTGTAATCCAGACTATTCTTTCATTGATCGGACTTGGAGATTTTGATATGGATATTGATTTAGACGGAGGAGACGCATTGGATTCAAGTGGATTTTCCGACATGTTGTCCATCAAAAATGCAATCAACTTCTTATTAGGTTTCAGTTGGGCAGGTGTTTGTTTTTACGACAGCATCCCTAATAGCATCATACTTGGAATAGTAGCCTTCTTATGTGGACTAGCCTTCGTAGCCATGTTCATCTACTTATTCAAAAAAATGATGAAGCTTGAGTCAAACGGAGCTTTTGACATCAACACAGCAGAAGGCAAAACATGCAACGTCTACTTGAGAATTCCTGCAAACAGAACAGGAACAGGAAAAGTGCAGATCAGTTTCGACGGTTCTGTGCAAGAGATTGACGCAGTGACAGATGGAGAGATGATTCCTACAGGCACAAAAGTTGTGGTGATGGAGGTATTAAACAACAACATTCTTCACGTTGAAAAACTATAACAGATTCGAATTCAAATAAAAAATTAATTTATAAGTATGGAACCATTTATTTTCGTCATCATTGCGGTCGTTATCGGAGTTGTTGCCGCATTAATCAATCGCTACCGTCGTTGTCCATCAGACAAAGTTTTGGTAGTCTACGGAACATCTGGAGGAAACAAAAGTGCGAAATGTGTTCATGGAGGAGGTACATTCGTATTCCCAATCATCCAGGACTACGCTTACCTGTCATTGACTCCTATTGGTATTGATGCGAACTTGACAAACGCACTATCAAAGCAGAACATCCGTGTAGACGTGCCTTGTCGATTCACAGTAGGTATCAGCACAGAGCCTGAGACAATGCTTGCAGCAGCAGAGCGTTTGCTTGGACTAAGCGCGACACAGATCCAGGAGTTGGCAAGAGATATCCTTTTCGGTCAGTTGCGTCTTGTTATCGCGACAATGAGTATCGAGGAGTTGAACTCAGACCGTGACAAGTTCCTTGAAGCCATCACAGCAAACGTGGAGGTCGAGTTGAAGAAGATCGGTTTGAAGCTTATCAACGTAAACGTAACCGATATCAAGGATGAGTCTGGATATATCGAGGCTCTAGGTCAGGAGGCTGCTGCAAAGGCTATCAACGAGGCTAAGGTTCGTGTGGCAGAGCAGGAGAAGATCGGAGAAATCGGTAAGGCTGATGCAATTCGTGAGACACGTATCCGTACAGCAGAGGCAAACGCAGCAGCTGTAAAGGGAGAGAACGAAGCAAAGGTAAATATCGCAAAATCAGATGCTGACCGTCGTGAGGCAGAGGCAGAGGCACAGCGTAAAGCTACAGCAGCAGAGAAGGTTGCACAGGCGAAAGCATTGGAAGAGGCTTACGCAGCTGAGCAGAAAGCCGAGGAGGCACGTGCAGACCGTGAGCGTTCTACACAGACTGCCAACGTCATCGTCGCACAAGAGATTGAAAAGAAACGTTTGGTGATCGCCGCAGAGGCAGAGGCTGAGCAGAAGAGAGTAAACGCTAAAGGAGAGGCTGACGCCATCTACGCTAAGATGGAAGCAGAGGCCAAAGGTTTGTACGAGATCCTTACTAAGCAGGCTGACGGTTACGACCGAATGATTCAGGCAGCAGGTGGCGACGCTACAAAGGCATACACACTATTGCTACTTGAGAAACTTCCTGAATTGGTTAAGACACAGGTTGACGCAATCAAGGGCATCCAGATCGACAAGGTTACTGTTTGGGATAACGGTGGAGGAAACGGCGACGGCAAAACAAGCACAGCCAACTTTCTATCAGGTTTGATGAAAAGTGTTCCCCCATTGTCTGAGTTGTTCGACCAGGCAGGAATGAGCCTTCCAGAGTACTTAGCAAAAAAGAAAGATGAGCCAAAAGATGTAGAGGCAGAAGAAGTCAAAGAAGATAAGAAAAAGTAAAAAATCTTCAGATAATCAAGGGAGACGGTGCTAGCATCGTCTCCTTTTTTTTGCAATTAAATTATTTTTTACTACTTTTACGACAAATTCGAAAAATACTTCAATATGGCAAATTTTGTGACGTTAGCAAGGCATACTGAATTGAAAGCCCAAACGCTGGTACACATTCTAAAAGCGAATGGCATTGACGCTTTTACAGAAGAGGTAAATCAAATTTTCCCTTCTCTAACTGCTCATTTCAAAGTGAGAATTGCCGAAGCTGACCTTTCAAAAGCCTTATCCATCGTTGAAAATATAGATTTAGAGAACGAAGCTCAGATTTCAAATACGGAGATTCAAAACAGAAAAGTCATTCTGCTTCCGTTTGATTATACTCCGACATCTGAAAAAGCATTCCCTTTAGCATTCTCATGGGCAAAAGCTGTCAACGCGGAAATAGAGATGATAAACGTCTACTCTACTGAAGAGCCTGACAACCTAAGTATTTTCAACCGTATGATCGATTTCGACAAAGAAGCTCTTCGTGAACGTGCGGAGCGTGCTCATTCAGAGGCCAAGCAACGTGCGGAGGAATATCAAAAGACTATCCAGCAACGTATCGACGCAGGAGAACTATCCAATGCCAAATTCAAATGCATAACATTGGAAGGTGTGCCAGAAGAGCAAATCATCAAATATTCTGAAATTCTCCGTCCGGAAATGATAATAATGGCTACGAGAGAAAGAAGCAAAAAAGAGATCGACATGATCGGCAGCGTCAGTGCGGAAGTTGCGGAAGGTGCTCCTATCCCTGTGTTTGTCTTACCAGAAAATGTTGAGTTCAACAGCGTGGACATGGTGCAAAACATCATGTTCATCACCAATTTCGACGACCGTGATCTTATCGCATTCTCAAAGATGATGTCCCGTCTGTCATTCAAAGAAATCGAAGTCGACCTTGTCCATTTCCGTGAATCAGGAACAAAGGGCACATGGAACGAAATCAAACTGAACGGCATCAAAAGTTATTTTGCCGAGCACTACCCTACCGCAAAAGCAGACACCGCCATTCTCGACGGAGGAAATCCTTGCAAAAGCATCTACGACTATATGAATGAGAAAAACATCTCTGTATTGTCGATGACAACTCATAGAGGAAAACTCATTTCTCGCATTTTCAATACTGGAGAGAATGGAATCACAAGAAGAATCGTATTTGAAGGAAAATTCCCTACACTAATATTCCATGCGTAGATGGAAGAAATTTGATTTCTACGCTCAATAAATGAGGACTGACAAAATGAGATTCAAAATACTAGCTGGTGGTGCAACGTTGGCAATTGCGTTGCTTTGCTCACAATGTATGATTGCCGACAACAACGACAATGACATCAAATCAGGTGCTGCATGTGCTGTGGATCCATCACAGATTTACATTGCACCGTCTATACCGCAAAACATTGAATTCTGCGGAGAGAAATTAGAGCTGAAGAATTACTATATGCGTGAGAGATTCGACCGTGAACTATTGAGTTTCAGCTACTTCCACTCAAGCATTTTCTTGATGATCAAACGTGCCAACAGATATTTTCCTATACTTGAGAAAATTCTGAAAGAGGAAGGTATTCCTGATGATTTCAAATATCTGGCTGTTATCGAGAGTTGTTTGGATCAAAGAGCATTGTCTCCTACAAAAGCAGCCGGAATATGGCAGATTATGGAGCAGACCGGCAAAGAGGCTGGACTTGTCATCACACCAGACGTGGATGAGCGCTACAACCTTGAAAAAGCCACACGTGCCGCATGCCGACACCTGAAAGCCTCTTATGACGCTACTGGCAGCTGGACACTCGCCGCAGCGTCTTACAACACAGGAAGAGCAAGAGTGATGCGACAGATCGAAGCTCAACAAACAAGAAACTTCTTCGATATGCAGTTCAGCGAGGAGACAAACAGATATGTCTACAGAATTCTGCTGGCTAAATATGTATTGGAAGATCCTTCACGCGTAGGGTTCTACCTGACACAAAACGAGCTGTATTTCCCAGTTGAGACATTCGCTGTTCAAGTGGACACAGCCATTCCTAATTTGACTGAGTTTGCAAAATCATATGGATTGACGCTGCAGATCCTGAAAGACAGTAATGCATGGATGAGAGACAACAGTCTGAAAAAACATCCAGGCAAGACATTCACGATCAACGTTCCTAAAAAGGAATGCATCAATCTTCCACCGTCGCAGCTTCCTGTCCATAATCAAAAATGGATTCAATGTGTGCCGGCTCATTTGCAGAATGTAAGCACTAAAGCAACAAAATAACAACCATTCAGACTCTATTCCAAAATCAAATACCATTGAGAATCAGAAAAGGAGGCTGAAATGGGAACGACGGAATGTAGGAAAATGAGTATTGTATATATAATATTGAAAATATTGATGTGGACGCTGATCGCATTCTTTTCAACGGATGCAATCATGCAATATATATCATATTCATTCTACAAAGGAGACAGACAATTAGCAAATGTCGCATATATTCCCGTCGAAATATCATACAATGATTCATTATCTGGGTATGGATATAACCTTGACACCCAATCAGATAAAGTGATTCTGTTTTTTGGAGGCTCAACATTTATCGCTTATAATTCAGTAGGCACATATGCAGGAAAATTTAACTGTCCGTTTCTTTCAGCAGACTATTATGGCACTCAGAAAAGCAAAGGGACAATGAACCTTGAAACGATGCAAAAATCCGCAGAAGATCTGTATGATTATGTCAAGAAGAATTTTCCAAACAAAGACATTTACATCTTCGGACACAGCTACGGATGTGGTATGGCAGCTTATTTGGCAAGCGTCAGAGAATGCAAACATTTGGTGATTGCATCCGGCTACAGAACTTGTGCGGACCTTTATAATAAAATCATACCTATTTTCTGGGGACCTTTGCAAGTATTCATCAAAAACAATATCAGAGTCGACCAATACGCACAGAATACAAGTTGCCCTGTGACAATAATCGGTTCAGATGCAGACAAAACCCTTGATGAGACAATTCAAAAGGAACTGACAAACTGTTATCAGAACGCTAAATGTCAGATATTCAGTGGAATCAAACATGAAGATTATTTTACAACAGATAAAGTCATACAGTTCGTGAATGAAAACATATTGGAACAATGAAATAATCGTGACGAGCATTGACTTTTAATTATTAACCAGAATTAAGACTAACAAAACTATGGTTTTAGACAAAATATCAGAAGCATCAAAATATTATTCGCTTCATCCAAAATTCAAAATGGCTTTTGAATATATTTTCTCTCACGATTTCAAAACCATTCCTGCGGGAAAGATCGTGATCGACGAGGATGTTTTCATCAACGTTGATGAACCGACATTACGAGATAAAGAGGTGGCGACACCAGAAGCTCACGACAAGTATATCGACATACAGATTCCAATCGTGGGTGAAGAGACATGCGGATATATTCCTCGCTCTGAATGCCATACCGTCGACAGACAAGACGCAGAAAAAGACTACGTAATTTACAAAGAGATGCCGACAGGATATTTCCGTCTGACACCTGAAGATTTCGTGATTTTCTTCCCTTCCGACGGTCACGCCCCAATAATCGGAAGCGGTTACGAGAAAAAAATAGTAGTCAAAATTAAATTGTAGACAAACGATTTGTTTTTTAACCAACGATTCAGTAGATTCGTCGTGTAAATAAAATAGGATAAGATTATGGATATGCTTAACTTGGTGAAATATGATCAGCAGCTCAAACCCTTTGAGAATGCGCTAGTAGGAAGATACAAGCATTTTTTGTGGAAAGAATCACAACTAGTCGGAGACAAGGAAAACCTTGCTGACTTTGCATCTGGACACCTCTATTTTGGACTACACAAAATCGGCAAGAAATGGGCATTGCGTGAATGGGCTCCCAACGCTACAGCTATCTATATCATCGGCGACTTCAACAATTGGAAGGAAGACGAGGCTTATTCTTTGAAACGTAAGGATAACGGTGTATGGGAGATAGAACTGCCAGAATCCGCAATGAAACACAAGGATCTTTACAAACTGAAAGTTCATTGGAATGGCGGTGAAGGTGAACGCATCCCTGCATGGTGCCGACGTGTGGTGCAGGATGATACCACTAAAATTTTCTCGGCTCAGGTGTGGGCTCCAGAAAAACCTTACAAATTCAAAATCAAACAGTTCAAACCGAACGTTTCCCCTCTACTAATCTATGAATGCCACATCGGAATGAGTGGTGAGGAGGAAAAAGTAACCTCATATACAGAGTTTCGTGAAAAGATATTGCCTCGCATTGTGGATGACGGATACAACTGTATTCAGATCATGGCAATTCAGGAGCATCCATACTACGGTTCGTTCGGCTACCACGTATCAAGCCTATTCGCACCGTCTTCTCGATTCGGAACACCAGAAGAGCTTAAAGAGCTTATCGACGAAGCTCACAAGCGTGGATTGGCTGTGATCATGGATATTGTCCACTCACACGCTGTGAAGAATCAAGTGGAGGGACTTGGTTTGTTCGACGGTACTCCATACCAATATTTCCACGACGGATACCGCAGAGAACATCCACAGTGGGATTCACTATGCTACAATTATGAGAAACCTGAAGTGCTACACTTCTTGCTTTCCAACTGCAAATACTGGCTTGACGAATTTAAATTCGACGGTTTCCGATTCGACGGTGTAAGCTCAATGCTGTTCCTAGACCACGCTATGGGCAACGTGTTCGGAGATTACGGCAACTATTTCAACGGCAATCAGGACGGAGATGCTATATGCTATCTGACATTGGCAAACAAACTGATCCATCAAGTGCATCCATACGCAATCACAATCGCGGAGGAGGTCAGCGGAATGCCAGGTGTTGCGGCTAAAATTGAAGACGGAGGTATGGGATTCGACTACCGTCTTGCCATGGGAATACCTGATTTCTGGATAAAGATGATCAAAGAGGTCAAGGACGAAGAGTGGAAACCAGGCCATATTCTTTGGGTTCTCACAAACCATAGAGCGGAAGAGAAAACTATAAACTACGCTGAAAGCCATGACCAGGCATTGGTGGGAGACAAGACGATAATTTTCCGTCTCGCAGACGCGGATATGTATTGGCACATGTCTAACTTATACGACAGTTCATATATGGTAGACCGTGCAATCGCACTCCACAAGATGATCCGACTAATCACATTGGCCTCAATCAACGGAGGTTACCTCAACTTCATGGGTAATGAGTTTGGTCATCCAGAATGGATTGATTTTCCACGTGAAGGTAACGGATGGTCATACAAATATGCTCGTCGCCAGTGGCATTTGGTCGATGATCCTAACTTGAAATACAAATATTTAGGAGACTGGGATAAGGCTATCATCAAACTTGTCAGCAGCGTGCATAAATTCAACACGATGCCGATCGAAGTGCTATGGGATAAGAGCGACGACCAGGTGCTTGCATTCCGCAGAGATGAACTTGTGTTCGTATTCAATTTCCATCCATTTAAATCGTTTACCGACTACGGCATTCTTGCTCCTGCAGGCAAATACGAAATGGTATTAACATCTGATTCAAAAGTCTTTGGCGGTTTTGGCCAAGTCGACGAAGCTCAGGAGCATTTTACGATGGAAGACATGAATCACACATCAGCCGGCAAAGAGTGGTTGAAACTATACATTCCTGCCCGTTCTTGCATGGTTCTAAAATTAGACAGATAAAACAGTGGAAAACATACAGTTGCCTGACGATTTCATTGCAGACTTGCGTGAGTATTTGCCAAACGAACATCAACAATTGATTGATGCGTTGGCCACAGAACCAGTATCAAGCATTCGTTTGAACAGACGTAAAATTGATACTGAATGCTCATTGGAAAAGGTCAAATGGTGCGAAGACGGTTATTATCTAAACGACCGTCCTACCTTCACTATGGATCCGCTATTCCACGCAGGAGCATACTATGTGCAGGAAGCAAGTTCAATGGCAGTCGGACAGGTATACAAACAGTATATGACAGGAGTCGAGAGTCCTGTAGTGCTCGACTTATGTGCGTCACCAGGAGGAAAGACCACACATTTGGCATCATTGCTTGATGGAAACGGATTTCTGTTGAGCAATGAAGTTGTAAAGACACGCACAAAGACATTGTGTGAGAACGTGTCTAAATGGGGATTCGCCAACACTGCCGTATGCTCCGTCATGCCATCATCATTCACTGAACTGACAGGATTGTTTGACATGATTCTCGTCGACGCTCCGTGCTCAGGCGAAGGCATGTTCAGGAAAGACGAAGTTGCGGTTTCGGAATGGAGCCGTGACAATGTGAAGATGTGTGCAGACAGACAACGCACAATCCTGAAAGATGTTTTTCCTGCTTTGAAAGAAGACGGAATTCTAATCTACAGCACATGTACATTCAATCCGCATGAGGATGATGAGAATGCACAATGGATTGCCGATGAACTTGGAGCAGACGTGTTAGACATTGATTTTCCAGCAGATAGTGGAGTGACCAAAGACAAATGTGGCTACCATTTCTATCCTCACAAGACAAAAGGAGAAGGATTTTACATTGCCGCATTCCGCAAAAATCAGCAGGAAGACGAGATTTCCATCCGTACAAAGCAGGACAAGAAAAAAGGAAACAAAGGAAATGTCAGCCAACCCACTCCAGCTGAGGTGATGAAATGGATCGACGACTCATCTATCACTGTGGCAGACGGAATAGCCTACCCTACCGAATTTGAGCAGTTGATACAGTTTTTAAATCAAAACCTACGTCTTCTTCAATATGGAATCCCCGTCTACATCCAAAAAGGAAAAGACATTATTCCTCAGCATAATCTTGCCATCAGCAATATTGTGAATAAAGAATTCTTTGAGAAAGAGGAAGTCGACTGGGAAAAAGCGATCGCATTTTTGAGGAAAGATAACATCGAGGTGGAAAGCGACAAAAAAGGATGGCTGATGCTGACATACAAAAATGTGCCAATCGGATTTGTAAAGAATCTTGGCGGCAGAGCCAACAACCTTTATCCACAAAATTGGAGAATTTTAATGTCCGCAGACAAAAGCCGATACATAGATATATTCTGAGATATATTTGATTAACAATGAGATTGACGTTTTTAGGTACAGGCACATCAACTGGAGTGCCAGTGATAGGATGCAAATGCAAAGTATGCCAGTCAGGAGACATACGAGACAAACGTATGCGCGCAAGTGTGTTTTTGGAAGTTGATGACAAAAACATCCTGATTGACTGTGGTCCTGATTTCCGTGCTCAGATGCTGTTTCATGGTATTGACAAAATAGACTCCATCCTACTCACTCACAAACATATCGACCACATCGGAGGTATAGATGACCTGCGTCCACTTGGAAACAATAAAATATATCTCGACAAACAGACAGAAGATGCTGTAAGACAAATGTATGGCTATTGTTTTGCAGAAAACCCATATCCTGGAGTGCCATCACTCAGCCTTGAAAGAATCAGTCACGAGCCTTTCAAGATATGCGACGGGACTATCGAAGTGACTCCGATCAGAGTTATGCACGGAAAGATGGAAATCATGGGTTACAGAATCGGCAGTTTCGCCTACATAACTGACGTTTCATCACTTGCTGACGATGCCGAATATGAAAAACTCAAAGGATTGGAAGTCGTAGTGTTGGGATGTCTACGTATGACTGAGCATCATTCACACCAAAAATTCCAAGAAGCGATGGAAATGGCCAGAAGAATCGGTGCTAAACAGACATTCTTCACACACATGTGCCATCATATCGGTCTGTATTCAGAGATAGAAGACCTCGTGCCAGAAAATATCCTGTTTGCTTACGACGGATTATCCATAGCATTTGAATAAGTATTAGTCCTTAAAACTCACCCAATGAATATTTTCTCACAAATACACGAGTTCTGCGTACGAGTAACGAGCAGTAAAATCTTCAAAAACACGATTGTCCTAATAATTCTTATAAACTCGATCGTGTTAGGATTGATTACCAGTGACGCGATCTATGCCAAATTTGGAAAAATATTAGAGTTTATTCTTTCTACATGTGTCGCCATCTTCACTGTGGAAATCATACTGAGAATCATTGCTAAAGGCTGGCGATTCTTCCTCAACGGATGGAACATATTCGATTTTGTACTTGTATCAATCGCACTAATGCCAGAGACAGGTGCAGCCATCACATTCCGAGTGTTCAGAGTGATGAGAGCGTTGAGAATGGTGTCGTCATTTAAGAAACTGCGTCATATTGTTTCAGCCATATTAGTATCAGCCCCACACGTTTTCTGGGCGGCTGTGTTGCTGATGATCATCTTCTATATCTTCGGAATAATGGGACAAAACCTTTTCCACGAGGAATTTCCACAATGGTTCGGCACTCTTGGAGAGACGGTGTACACACTATTCCAAGTCACCACACTTGAAAGTTGGTCGATGGGTATTGCAAGACCAGTGATGAAGGTATTTCCATGGGCTTGGTGCTACTTTGTGCCATTTGTCATGATTTCTTCTTACATTGTGTTGAACGTGGTGGTAGGAGTCGTAGTAAACGCTACAAGTGACCTATCTGACGACGACGATGTCACTGACATGAAGAACAAGATGAAGACAAAGAAAGTCACCAACGCTGAATTATTGCAGCAAATCACTGAGTTAAAAAATCATATTGAACGTTTGGAGGCAAAATTAGACGAAAAAGAAGCAGAGAAAAATAAAATCTGAATCACAATTAAATTTTGCCATTAGAGCCAACAATATTAACTTTGCAGAAAAGAAACATTCACAAAATGAAAAAATAATCTTCATGGACAACAATTCTTTACACAGTTACCAGTTGAATCAGGTCGACACTTACATGATGTCGACACTATTTGTGATCGGCAACATTTTGATGCCACAGTTGTGCCACTTTATCGGAGGAAGTCATGCAGGCCACGTATGGTTGCCAATATACTTCTTCACTTTGATAGGAGCCTACAAATATGGAATGGCAGTAGGTCTACTCACAGCCGTTCTCTCACCGTTGATCAACCATTTGATGTTCGGAATGCCACCGTTGGCTGTACTGCCGTCAATACTATGCAAATCAGTTGTGTTGGCAGTAGTGGCAGGAATGATAGCAGAGAGGACAAACAAAGTGACATTACCAACATTGTTGGCAACAGTATTGGTTTATCAGGTGATAGGAACATTAGGTGAATTCGCATTGTTCCAACATGATTTCTATGCTGCGATAAGCGACTTCAGAATAGGTATTCCCGGCATGCTTTTACAACTATTCGGCGGATATCTGCTATTAAAATACGTATTAATCAAATAAATCACAACGATATGTTTGGATTAGGAGGATCAGAACTTTTAGTGATTATGCTTGTCGTTCTACTTTTGTTCGGCGGCAAGAAAATTCCAGAATTGATGCGTGGACTAGGAAAAGGAGTCCGCAGTTTCAAAGACGGAATGAAAGACGTCACATCTGACGACGAAAAAGAAAAAGAAGAAAAGTGACAAATCAGACCAAATCATTTTGGGATCATTTAGACGAATTACGCACCTGCTTAATACGCATTATAATCACCGTATTAGTAGGTGCGGTTGTCGCATTTGCCATGAAGACGGAGGTGTTTTCCATCGTATTGGCACCATCAAAATCTGATTTCATCACCTACAGATTCATTTCCAGGTTTGGTGAATTGGCAGATTTCAACCTCAACCTCATCAACACCCAGCTCACATCTCAGTTTTCCGTCCACATACAGGTGAGTATAATCGTCGGGCTCATCTGCGTCAGCCCATACATACTCTACTCTATCTTTGCGTTTGTCTCACCGGCATTGTATGAGGCAGAGCGTAAATATGCCAGATTATTAGTAGTGGCGGGATACATCATGTTTATGATTGGCGTAGCATTGAGCTATTTTCTGGTATTTCCTCTCACAATTCGATTCTTAGGAGATTATCAAGTCAGCGAAGACGTTGCGAACATCATCACATTAAGTTCATATATAGACACGCTGACGATGCTGACACTAATGCTGGGAATAGTGTTTGAGTTGCCGATATTATGTATGATACTTGGCAAAATGGGCATTCTCACCGCAGATTTCATGAAAGAGTACCGTCGACATGCAATAGTAGCCATCCTTATCGTCGCCGCCATCATCACCCCCACCACCGATATAATGACGCTGATGCTGGTGAGTCTGCCAATCTATCTGCTATATGAAGCAAGCATTATCGCCGTCAAAGGGATAAATCACTAGTCATTACTCAATTGATGTGATTCCCAAAACCTGTCACAATCCTGTTTATTTCTGGAAAACACTTTCAATGGGTCATGCGAGAAAGAATTTTCAGAAGAGAAATATTCAATTTGTTTTCCAAGATCGTATGCAAACTCCCCCTTTAGCTCATCAAAAAAGATATGATACAGCGACCAATCCTCCTTACCAAACAGATATAAACATTTTTTCAGATCTAAGTCAATAATGACAGGAACACTTTTCCCATAAAGCATTTTTTCTGCCAACATGTATTTTTCATTTGGAGAGATACTATGCATAAATGCATCTTTAGCAATCACAGATTCTTTTCCATTTTCATCAATACAGTGTATATCCATTGTAGAATATTCATTTTCACCGTCTGGTAAAGAATAATTTTTTTGTTTTGAGTAATAAATCTTTTTTCCAAAAGGAATAACATTTATGCTGCTATCAATCCTCATCTTTTTGATAACAAGCGACTCTAGATCAACAATATATGTAATTGGATCAAGTTCTCCACACTTTTTCCATGGATCATTATAAGATTTTACTGAAATAGAATTTCCGTGATTGAAAAACATAGCATCGAATCGATCACCTTGAAGAATCGGAAAATCACGTTCAAACAAAATTTTTTGTCCTTGTCTACACACTAGTTTCCTATTACTATCAGAATAAACATACCATAGAAATTTATCTTTATATACATCTATCAAATCAGAATCAGGAAAAGCAACAACATCTTCTAACAAAGAATAAATACTATCCGTTTTTACATAATATTGGAACTCTTTAAAACAACGAAACAAAACACTATCCTCATTCAACTTGCCTACATAATACATTGGATGAGTACAAATTGATCGTTTGGTAGTCTTCTTATCTATCAGATATGTAGTAGGAACTACAAAATCAGGTTCAAGATCCGAGACTTCAGCGGCTTGCATCTGTGTCTTTGATGCAGTTGAATCATCTTCCATATCCGCTGAAACAGGTTTAGATTTATTTCCAGCAATAAAGAAGAAGCCACAGATGAGGACAATGACAAAAAGCAACAAACAAATCTTTTTCATACGCATTTATATCAAGTTAAGTATCACAAATATATATAATGCCACCAAAATACCAAACAACCACAAACAAAAAAAGGCAATCCATATGGACTGCCTATATTTCAAATATCATGATACCCAAAGTCACTTCACATTTTAGGACAAATACATATCGGTATATACGTACTTAGAGCTGTTGTCAACCAACAAATCCTTGATTTCATCGAAGCTCACCTTGCCTTTTGCAACAACTTTATTGTCGATTACAATCGCAGGTAGAGTCACGACGTTATACTTAAAAATTTCAATGATGTCAACTACCTTAGTTATCTTGGCATCAATAGATAGATCGTTAATTGCCTTATTGACAAAACGTTCCAACGAATTACTTGCAGCACATTCAGTACCTAATACCTTAATTTCCATAAAAAATCCTTTTAATAGTTCTCTAATAACAAAAAAAATCCCTAAATGCTTCTATAAACGCAAGTACTATAACTGCGTTTATGAAAACAAAAAACAAACGTCGGATATATTCGGTTTAGTAAGAATGAAAACAGTTAAATTTGCACCCCCTATAAACTATTCTCTACAAATACATCACTTATCATCGGTTTCTTGTATGTGACAAAGGTAAGTGATTTTCCTTACAATGATTCACTTAAATTAATTGGATTTGAATTTAATTGGCAAATTTTAATATTAATTAACATTTGCACCCGAAAATTAAGATTTTTCAGGCCGATTTAAACTAAAATTCAATGATTTATGTCATCTACATATATAATCAATCGTTAAAATCACGATTATTAATATATGTCTCCAACAGTTTTGTCAGGCCATCTGGGTTATGTGGAGAGACATCAAAATCGGCAATTCCAGCCGGTATCAGACAGCTGTTTCCTTTTGTCAATGTGATTTTACGGACACAAGGCTCATTCTTTTTATCAAACATCTCCCATGATCGGATAGTGATTGTGCATGTGCCTTCAAGACACATATATGATATAAAAGAGTCGTACTTGTATAATTTTCTGTGAAATGCTCTGTCTACTTCAAGCAACTTAACAGTGAAGAATTCACATTCTGCAATACAAACAGGTTTGTTGATTTTCCTTACATACTCACTGCGATAGTTGTCGTAAACCTTAAAATCTATAGCTTTTGCAGCAAGTTCGGTATGGAGCTGACGTGGTTTGCCATCCAAACCGGGTCGGTTATAATCGAATATACGGTATGTCAGATCTGAACTTTGTTGGATCTCAGCAACCATGATTCCTCCACAGATGGCATGAATACGTCCGGCAGGGATAAAAAAAGCGTCGCCACTCTTCACAGGATGCTCCTGCAAAACATCACATATAGTACCGTCTTCCACACGCTTCTTATACTCATATTCCGAGATCTGACACTTAAATCCAGAATAAAGTTTTGCCCCAGGCTTTGCATCCATCACATACCACATCTCCGTCTTTCCAAACGAATCATGATACTCTTTCGCCATTTTGTTGTCGGGATGAACCTGAATCGACAGATCTGATTCAGCATCAATAAATTTGATCAACAATGGAAACTTCGCACCATACATTTTATAGACTTTCTTGCCAAGCAGTTTTTCTCCATATTCGTCGACTAGCGAATTAAGAGTGCGACCGGCAAAAATTCCATTTTCCACAACAGACTCACTTCCTGGCACTGCACTGCATTCCCAACTCTCACCTATACGTTCCGAATCAGCATCCAATCCTTTCATCGGTTTGATACGAGTGCCACCCCACACTTTTGTATGAAGATTATTGTTCAGCAATAATGGATATAGAGTTTCCTGAGACATCTATTTCTAAAATCTGTTTTTATTTGCGGGTGCAAAATTATAAAAAAACACTTACTTAATCAGCCAAACACGCTTTTAATTGACATTTTTTGGCTAAAAATGGACGAAATTAGGTATCAAGACACTTTTTTTCACCAATATTAAAGGCGACCACAAGGGATTGCCTCTACAGTCAATCCAATTCATCAGATGGTTTTCCCAACAATTATGAATTTTGCATTATGAATTATGAATTATATAATTTATATTTGTGTTGTAAAAGGACAACGATAATGGAAAACCCACAAAATTTAAATAATATAGAAGACGAAAACGCATATATAGAGAACCAATATCAGGAGATGTTGGCGATTTATAAGAAGAGTGCGCACAGACAGAAGATTGAGTTGATTGACAAAGCCTTCCGTTTTGCTGTGGACGCTCATCAGGGTGTGCGTAGAAGAAGTGGAGAGCCATACATTCTCCACCCTATCTCTGTGGCGAGAATTGTGGCTGAGGAAATCGGACTAGGCTCCACTTCTATTTGTGCGGCTCTGCTGCACGATGTGGTTGAAGATACAGAATATACAGTAGAGGATATAGAGGAACGTTTCGGAAAGAAAATCGCACAGATTGTAGACGGTTTGACTAAAATTTCCGGTGGTGTGTTTGGTGAACAGGCAAGCAAACAGGCTGAAAACTTCCGTAAACTCCTCCTTACCATGAGCGAGGATATCAGAGTGGTGCTGATTAAAATGGCTGACCGCTTACATAATATGCGAACACTCGCGTCGATGCCTCAAGCAAAGCAATTGAAGATCGCTGGTGAGACGCAATATATCTATGCTCCACTTGCCAACCGTCTTGGACTATATGCAATCAAGACGGAACTTGAAGACCTAAGCTTTAAATATGAGCATCCCGACAAATATGAGGAATTGTCATCCAAGATAGCCAAGACAAAAGAATCACGAGACAAACTGTTTGAGATGTTTTCTGCTCCGATTTCCAAAGCTTTGGACGCTCTTGGCCTTAAATATGAGATCCACACAAGAGTGAAGAGCGTATACTCCATCTGGAGGAAAATGCAGACAAAGAACATCCCGTTTGAGGAGGTTTACGACCTTTTGGCTTTACGTATCATCTTCGACCCTGATGAGAACCAGTCGGAGAAGAAACTCTGTTGGGAGATCTATTCGGCTGTGACTGACCAATACAAGCCTCATCCCGACCGTATACGCGACTGGGTGAGCACACCTAGAGCCAACGGTTATGAAGCCTTACACGTCACTGTGATGGGTCCGCTTGGACAATGGGTTGAGGTTCAGATCCGTTCAAGACGTATGGACGATATCGCAGAAAAAGGTTTTGCCGCACACTGGAAATACAAAACAGGAGAAAAAGATGATTCTGAGTTGGAGAAATGGCTCCAGACTATCAAGGAGTTGCTTGAAAACCCAGAACCAAACGCTATCGACTTCCTCGACACATTCAAACTGAATCTGTTCGCATCGGAAATCTTCGTCTTCACTCCTAATGGCGACATCAAAACAATGCCTCAAGGATCAACAGTGCTAGATTTCGCATTCCTTCTGCACACAGATGTCGGCACAACATGTATCGGAGCCAAAGTAAACCATAAACTTGAGCCGTTGAGCTACGTTCTTAACTCTGGTGACCAGGTTGAGATCCTGACAAGTAAGAAGCAGACTCCGTCGGAAGACTGGATTGATTATGTCAAGACAGCAAGAGCAAGAGCAAAAATCCGAAGCCTCTTCAAGAAGGAGTACCGCAACATAATGAAGAAAGGCGAAACAAGCTTGAAAGAACTGCTCGACAGTCACGGACAGTCTATGTCAAGAGACCTCATCAGCCAAATGCTCGAACATTATGGCAAGACAAAAAAAGAGGAACTCTTCTATGCTATCGGCAAATCCCAGATTAATCTTGATGAAGTTCCGAAACTCTTCTTCAAAGCCAAAGCTGAAAGCAAATGGATGAAATTCTGGAAACTTCAGTTCGGAAGCAATAAGAAAGAGGCGAAAGAGACGGCAAACACCAATAAATCAAAGGTGTTGACATTGACAGAAAGTTCTAAAAACTACCGTATCGCTGAGTGCTGCCAACCAATTCCGGGAGACGATATTCTTGGATTCATCGAAGATGAGAATAAATTTGTGGTGCACAAATGTCAATGTCCTGTGGCGATGAAACTGAAAGCCAGCCATGGCGACAACATCGTCTCCGCTGTTTGGGAGACACATAAAGTGCTATCGTTCCCTGCGACTATCCGCGTCAACGGTATCGACTCACAGGGTGTATTAAGCAGAATATTAAATGTCATCAGCGAAGAGAACGAAATCAACATGACAAAGGTCAACATCGACACTAAAGATGGAATCTTCGAAGGTGACATCACACTATATATCCACGACGTGGAAGACCTTAACAATCTTTGTCTTAATCTGTTAAAAGTTCACGGTATGAAGTCTGTGAACAGAATAGAGAACGACAAGCAAGGCAAATAAGTAAAGAAGATAACTTATAATAGTCATGACTAATATTCTTAAATATAGCCGTCGACAGACGACTGAAGTGCATGTGGGCAATGTGGTGATCGGAGGAAACAACCCCATCCGCATACAGTCGATGGCAAACACCGACACTAATGATATAGAAGCGTCGGCACAACAATGCAAACGAATCGCTGACGTGGGTGGAGAAATCGTACGTTTTACAGCCCAGGGTCAGAAAGAGGCCAACAATCTGCAGTTCATCGAGAAACGTTTGGCTGAACTTGGATGCAATGTACCATTGGTAGCAGACATCCATTTCAACCCTGCCGCAGCAGACGTGGCAGCTCAGTACGTAGAGAAAGTCAGAATCAATCCTGGCAACTACGTCGACAGCGTGCATACACAAAAGAGATTCGAATATACAGACGAGGAATACGCAGCTGAGTTGCAGAAGATCCGCGATCGTTTCGTGCCATTTCTTAACATCTGCAAAGAGCATAAGACAGCGATAAGAATCGGAGTGAACCACGGATCACTATCCGACAGAATCCTTTCCAGATATGGCGACACATCCAACGGAATGGTTGAATCATGTCTTGAGTTTTTAAGAATATGCAAGTCTGAGAATTTCAACGATGTCGTGATCTCAATCAAAGCGTCCAACGTAATCATCATGGTGCAAACAGTCCGTCTGCTTGTGGAGAGAATGGAAGCAGAAGACCTTCACTACCCTATCCATCTTGGTGTGACAGAAGCAGGTGCAGGTGAGGATGGACGTGTGAAGAGTGCGGCTGGTATAGGAGCCCTTCTCTACGACGGAATCGGAGACACAATCAGAGTGTCACTGAGTGAGGATCCTGAATGCGAGATTCCAGTTGCAAAGTCGCTTGCCGAGTATATCAATTCCAAAGTTGCGAAGAAGACAACAGCAAACCAGGAGTATGCATTGAAAAATATCTGCAAACTTGAAGCGAGAAAAGTAGGCAGATGCGGAATAATCGGAGGAGGCAAAGTGCCAGTTGTGATTTCCGAATATGCTGAAGCCGACGGTTTGAAACCAGACTTCGTATCAAAAGACAAGTATGATGCGAGCTGCAACGTCGCACAGATCGTGCCATTCGCCAATTGGAAAGGAGAGGCAAATTGCTATCCGCTATTCTCAGCCAATGAGATTTCAAAGATCGGCGACGTGAATGCGGATTACAAATTCCTACAGCTATCGTATGAAGAGGCATCAGAAGCCACATTGAAAAATATAGCCGACGACGTTGTATTGATAATCAAGTCGGATGCTGACATGAATGATGTGTCATGCAGACGCAATATCTTCGTGATGCTGACAGCGTTGGGCAAGAGCAATCCCGTCATCTTGGAATCGACATACGACACAACAGACAACGGACAATTGCAGGTGTGCGCAGGAGCCGACAACGGAATCTTCTTCATCGACCATCTGCCAAGCGGAATCTGTATCAAATCAAAGTTGAAAGAGTCGCTATCAGTTGCGTTCGGCATACTTCAGGCCACACGTACAAGAGTGGTGAAAACAGAATATATATCTTGTCCAAGCTGCGGACGCACATTGTACGATCTACAGTCGACACTAGCGAAGATCAAAGCGAAGACATCCCATCTGACAGGATTGAAGATCGGAGTCATGGGATGCATCGTCAACGGACCTGGAGAGATGGCAGATGCCGACTACGGATATGTAGGATCAGCAAGAGGCAAAGTCAATCTGTACAAGAAACAGGAATGTATCGAAAAACTTATTCCTGAAGACGAAGCAGTGGACAAACTTATTGAATTGATCAAGAAGAATGGAGACTGGCGTGATGCGTGAATTAATTCATAATTCATAATGCATAATGCATAATTGTTGGGAAATCCATCTATGGCAAACCTACCAACTCGTAGAGACGCACGGACGTGCGTGTAATAATCAATGCGTGAATTAATTCATAATTCATAATGCATAATGCGTAATTGTTGGGAAATACATCTGTGGCATTGGATTTGTTCGTAGGGGCGATCCCTTGGAAAATTCATAATTCACAATGCATAATGCATAATTGTTGGGAAATACATCTGTGGCATTAGATTTAACGTTTGGGCGATACATTGTGATCGCCCAAATGTGCTCTTAATTTTTAATTCTTAATTCTTAACTCTTAATTTTCAATTACGCCGTCAGGCGTTTCATATTGGTATAATCACGATTTCATAAATTGTGTTTTGACACACCTCTTTTTATTATGTTAGATAGCAACTTTATGATAAATAATAGAAATATCATTTGGAAAAAAGAGTAGTCATAGATAAATTTGTTAGAAAGATAAGATAAAAACAAAAATCTCATCTGAAACTACAATTTGAATATTAACTAAAAAGGGTAAAGATATGTCACACAGTATTATCGACATTGAAGGCGTAGGAGAAGCTTACGCAAAGAAGCTACAGAAAGCAGGAATCCGCACAACAGAAGCACTACTTGAGGCATGCGCTTCTCCAAAGGGAAGAAAAGAAATGGCAGAAAAGACAGGTATCGCAGATGCTTTGATCTTGAAGTGGACAAACCACGCAGACCTATTCCGCATCACAGGTATCGCAGGACAGTTTGCAGAATTGCTTGAGGCAGCTGGTGTAGACACAATCAAAGAGTTGCGCCACCGTAAAGCAGAGAACCTACACGCAAAGATGGAAGAGGTCAATGCAGAGAAGAAGCTTACTCGCCGTATCCCTTCAGTTGGTCAGCTAGAGGCAATGATTGAGCAGGCTGGCAAACTAGAGCCAAAGATGACTTATTAATCTTACTCAGATTTCAAAATTAAGAAAAGAAACACCGCAGGATTGTGGTGTTTCTTTCTATTTAATATGGGAAAATTCAACATAAGTGTACCGACAGCGATAGGAATATTAGCAATCATCACCATCTCTGCATTTTATGGTTTATACCGTTTCCTTACAAAACCAGTAGTGCAGCCACACGAAGTCGATTGCGTGGTTATCAACAAATATATTTATCATACGACCACTGTATCCAAACAATTAAACGGGCACCCAAGCAGTGCTCCATATGTAGTGTATCAGAATCTAGAAACAGATGAGATTATCCAATGTGAGGTGCATCCAAACATTTATGATTGTCTCACAACTGGCGACACATGTGTTTTATGGTATTCTATGGGAAACTATACATATAAATTCAGAAAATGAAATTTATCTGTAACGGCAATACTATTTCTCAGAAGGCAATGGAAAAGATCAGAGTATTAAAGCCAAATGAAAGATTTTTCATTTCAGAAACCATGCTGGGTTATAGTGAATATATCTGTATAAAAAGACAGCTAGCACCAATTGAAATAATAAAATAAATATAATCTTATAACAGGCCACTGTAACAATCATTTCCAACATTGAGTCTGTTCGCAAATGACAGAGGAAATGACTTATCAAAAATCAGATATTATGATAGAATATAAATACAACAATCAGATGTTGATGCTGGCAAAGAAAAATCATTTGTCATTTGAGAATCATTATAATGCGATACGGCTACCAAAAATCTTGATTGACGTTTTACAAAGCGGCATTCAGGAAATGGAAGAAAAAGGAAACGTATATTACATGTTAAACAAAACGAGTTTCTTAAATCAACTAGGAGAAGAAACTAATAAATTCGAATTCTTTTATGATGATCTGACAGGTAATGAGTTCTCTAATAACAAGGTTATTTTTAAAATTGTCAAATTTGACAAAATCACATTAAAAAGAGCTATTTCATTTTGTCATAAACTTTCCAACATATTGCCCCACTCTCACAACTTTTGTATCATAATGAGTGTGGATGAAAATTATGTCACTATTTCTTTTCACATGGAAAGGAAAGGAGAATCATGGTTGGCAGACGATTTAGAGGTATATAAATTAGATGCCATTCTTGTCATGAATGTAAAAAACGAGTCTAATTCAAAATAATGGAGACGTGACACATCCCGTCTCCACATAGCTATCCAAACAATTTCTTGATGATATCCGCTCTTCCCAAACTTTTCAGATCACGGATAATCTCCTGTTTATACTCTTTCTTATACCAGAAGAAGAATTTACGCTGGTCTTCCTTGTCTTTCTTTGTTCGTGGAGTGTAAACTTTCTCCAACGTGTATGGATTTATACCTGTATAATACATCTCTGTAGCGAAAGTCATCGGTGTAGGTGTGAAATCCTGCACCTGCTCCAGATTGAATCCCATGGCTTTCGTACGTGCAGCCAACATCGCCATGTCTACGCGATGGCATCCCGGATGTGAACTGATGAAATACGGTATTATCTGCTGACGTAAACCTGCCTTGCCACAAATCCTGTCAAACTCTTTCTTGAACTTCTCAAACTGAGAAAAACTTGGTTTGCGGATCAAACACAACACTTCGTCCTCCGTATGCTCAGGAGCCACCTTCAAACGTCCGCTCACATGATTGGTGATAAGTTCCTCCGCATACGCCTGATGGCTGGCATTGGCTTTGGGATCCTTATCTTCATGGAGAATCAGATCATAACGCACACCACTACCTATAAAAGATTTCTTGATCTTATGCAGTTTATCCACCTCTTTATAAAGGGCGATAAGCGACGAATGGTCTGTATTCATATTCGGACACACCTTCGGAAAAGCGCAACTTGGTCTTTTACACTTCTTGCACAACTCCTGATTTCGTCCACGCATCTCATACATATTCGCGCTTGGTCCTCCAAGATCCGACAGATAGCCTTTGAATTCAGGATGTTCGCACACCTCCTTCACCTCCCTCATGATACTCTCCTTGCTTCGTGACGTAATATGTTTGCCCTGATGCGCACTGATCGCGCAGAACGAGCAACCTCCGAAACAGCCTCTGTGGATATTGATACTGAACTTGATCATATCATAGGCAGGGATTCTCTTGCCTTTATATTTAGGATGAGGAAGACGTGTGTATGGCAGATCAAACGATGCATCCAAATCCTTCGACTCCATCACAGGGAATGGAGGATTGACCACCGTTATATGATTCTTGTCAATACGTTGCACGAGACGACGTGCCTCCATCTTATTACTCTCCTCCTCTATCACACGGAAATTCTTTGCCTGTTTCATTTTATCCTTCACACACTCAAAATGCGGAAACAGTTCAAAAGTCTCACCGTCGTATTCGGGAATCTTATTCCCTTCAATAATATACGAAGTCTGAGGCACATCGTGCATTCCAAACACACTCTCGCCTCTCTTGCATCGGGTAGCTATCTCTTTAAGTGGCAACTCTCCCATTCCATAGATCAACAAGTCAGCTCCACAGGTGGCTAAAATAGTCGGCATCAATGTGTCATCCCAGTAATCATAATGGGTAAGACGACGGAGACTAGCCTCCAATCCACCGATCACAACCGGCACATCCGGATAAAGTTCTTTCAATATCTTCGTGTAGACGGTGGTGCAACGATCAGGTCGGAAACCTGCCTTTCCATCGGGAGAATAGGCATCGTCACTACGTTTTCTCAATCCAGCTGTGTAATGGTTCACCATCGAGTCCATACAGCCAGATGAGACCGCAAAAAACATACGTGGTTTGCCAAATTTCTTGAAATCACGGTAATCACCATGCCAATCAGGTTGTGGCACAAGAGCCACTCGCAATCCGTACGACTCCAGACATCTGCCGACCACAGCCCCTGCAAACGAAGGGTGGTCAACATACGCGTCTCCAGAGAACAAGACTACATCCACGTAATCCCATTCTCTCAAATCTGTCTCTTTCTTTGTCGTAGGCAGAAAATCCGTAAGTCTGTACTCTTTTGGCATAATATATTATTTATCATTTGCGGGATGGTTTGAAACCATCCCCTACAAAATTATTTACATCGGGTCGACATCAATCTGCACAAACACACTTTTGTGACGAAGCAGAAGATTATCGACACATTGTTTCATAATCTGTTTCGACGGTGCGATATTAGTGTTGGCATCAAGCTTGATCATGATCTTACGTATATGCAACGTCTGTATCCTTGTGATGACAGGAAGATCCGGGCCATACACAAACTGACCGAAGTGTGAACGCAGCACCGTCGCCAACTCATACGCTGCAGCTTCTGTCTTATCCACGTCTTTTCCCTTGACCATAAGATTAATCAGGCGATAGAATGGCGGATAACGGAACGCAGTACGCTCATTCAACTGAGAGAGATACATACTCTTGTATGAATTTTTACATACTTGATCCACTACAGGATGATTCACATCACTTGTTTGCAGCACTACCAAGCCTCGCTTGCCATGTCTGCCAGCTCGTCCTCCCACCTGCGATATCAACTGGAAAGCTCGTTCATGAGCACGAAAATCTGGATAATGAAGCATTGAATCCGCACTAAGGATTCCCACTACCCTAACCTTCTCAAAATCCAGTCCCTTGGAAATCATCTGAGTGCCGACAAGGATATCTGTCTTGCCACGCTCAAAATCAGAGATTATAGACTCGTAGCTCTTGCGTGATTTTGCCACATCCAGATCAAGACGAGCCACTTTAGCGGAAGGAAAAATCTTACCGATCTCCTCTTCTGCCTTCTCCGTACCGAATCCACGGTTGCTAAGTGTGGGATTGCCACACGATGGACAGAATTGTGGGACTGGAATCGTATAGCCACAATAATGGCAGACAAGCGAATCATCGTTGCGATGGAGTGTCAGACTCACATCACAATAGATGCAGCGAGGCACGTAGGCACAACTCCTGCATTCCATATATGGAGAATATCCACGTCGGTTCTGAAACAAGATTATCTGCTCATGATTGGCGATGGCACGTGTCATCTCATCAATCAGTTTCTGGCTGAACAATCCAGTCATCTTCTTCTGCAGACGCTCCGTCTTCACGTCGACTACATCTATTTCTGGCAACTGTATATCCGCATAACGAGTCAACAGTTCCACAAAACCATATTTTTTGCTCTGTGTGGCATGGAAATAACTCTCTATCGACGGAGTTGCCGAGCCGAGCAAAACCTTTGCGTTATGTATTTTCGCTAGAACCACCGCAGCATTACGGGCATGATAACGAGGTGCTGGATCATACTGTTTGTAGGTATTCTCGTGTTCCTCATCCACAATCACAATTCCCAGATTGCGGAATGGAAGGAAAATCGACGAGCGTACACCAAGAATCACCTTGTATTCTTTATCCGGCGACAACATGTTCTGCCAGACCTCAACCCTCTCATTATCAGAGAATTTAGAATGATATATACCAAGTTGTTCTCCAAACACACGTCTTAAACGAGTGGTGAGCTGAGTAGTAAGAGCGATTTCAGGAAGCAGGAATAAAGCCTGTTTGCCACTCGCTATAGCTTCATCAATAAGTTTGATATAAATCTCCGTCTTTCCGCAAGAAGTCACGCCATGTAACAAGACGACATCTTTTTTCTGAAAATTGGAAATTATCTCATCATATGCTTTATTCTGGGCATCAGTGAGCGGATATCGATCCACAACATTAGCATATTTGCTGTTGTCGATCCTACCTATTTCCTTGTCGTAAAGACGGAAAATATCCTTCTTTATCAATCCTTGTAAGACGGCAGGTGACGCATCCGCTTTTGCAAGAAGATCCTTTTTAGTCACCTCCTTCTGCTCCCCCTTCACATAAAAACTCGACATCGAAAGAAATTTGAGCAGAAGTTCAAGTTGTTTGGGTGAACGTTCCAGCTCAGCCGCAGCCTTATTCATGGAGTCTGTATCAAGCAGACGGTCGGAGACGGTGACATAAGTCTCCAATTTCGGTTTATAGCCATCCTTCAGCTGTTCATTCAACGTGATAGCCCCCTTAGCGAGAAGCGACTGCATAGTAGGAAGAAGGTTTTTCACCTTAACCAACCTGCTAAGTTCCTCTATACTCGTCTGTTTGGAAGAAGAAAGGTTTTCCATCACAGCCAACTCCGTCTTCTTGAGCGGCTCTACCTCCTCAAAATCCTCATTTGCGGCGACGAGGGTTTCACTCTCCATCTTCAGTCCAGAAGGCAAAGCTGCTTTCATCACCTCACCAAGGCTACAGATATAATACTCAGCGATCCATTTCCAAAGATTAAGTTGAAGCTGAGTGACGACTGGATTACGGTCGAGAACAGAGATGACCTCCTTAATCTCAATATCATCTTCGAAGTCATCGAAGAGTTGGAAAACAATGCCAGTGTAAAGTTTCTTTTTTCCGACAGGCACCACAACCCTGCCACCGACAATCACGTCGGCAGCCAGCTCATCAGGCACTGCGTAAGTCAGCACACGGTTGAGAGCAAGCGGAAGAATAACACTGACATATTTCATCTATGATAGGAATCAAAATGTTATGCGAAGATACAGAAAATTATTCATAATTAAGAATGCATGATTCACAATGTAGAAGACGTCAGGAAAAGTATATAGAAACATTAATCTCACTACATGTAAGCATTTAACGAATGCGAATCACTCACAGATTTTCTGGAATAGAAACCTGTCAATCCAAAGGTTTGGATTTGCCTTACAGCATATCCAAATCTTAATTTTTCATATTCAAATACCGGTTAATGATATTAATTAATTACCGGGAACTTAACAATGAATGTTGTGCCAACGCCTTCCTCAGTCTCAAATGAGATATCACCCTTACATGCTGTGACGATGCTCTTGGTGATAGCGAGACCAAGACCCATTCCACTATTCTTAGTAGTGAAATTAGGTTCAAACATACGTTTCTGTATATCTGGTTTGACACCCGTTCCATTATCCTTTATACGCACCTCCACATTCATGTCAGTTGTAGAGAGCGAAACGTTGACGAATCCCATCTGATCCTCTGGGATTGCCTGAATTGCGTTACGAATAAGATTGTTGAACACCTGCATCAACTGTTTCTCATTTCCCAGGATATATACAGGATGATTTACAGTAATGTCAGACTGGACAATCACACCTTCCGGATTATGCAAATACAGAGCGACAGCATTACGCAATCGCACGACAATGTCAACTCGCTCTGGTTCCACCGCCGTCACCTTAGCAAAATCAGAGAATTCAGTGGCGATACGGGCGAGATTCTCAATCTGCTCAACAAGCAGATCAGCGGTATGGTTGAAATACTCCTCAAAATGTTCTGGATCCACCTCCTGCTTTCGTTGTGCTGCCTGAATAGACAGTTTCATAGGAGTAAGCGGATTTTTGATTTCATGGGCGATCGATCTAGCCATATCACGCCATGCCGTCTCACGCTCACTTCGTGCCAGTTTCTCTGCAGACACCACAAGCTCGTCGACCATCGCATTATATCTCGACACCAACTGTCCGATCTCATCATTCTTATTTGAATAATAGATCTTCTCATTGGCATTTGTCAATTGGAGACGCTGCAATTTATTACTTATCTCATAAATCGGAGCAGAGATTCTCATGTTGATCCACCATACAACCAAGAAGGAAAGTGTAATAACGATCAAGAAAGCGTCAAGCACAAACACAATATAGTTGAACACATCTGAATTTCTGTTTTTATCCAAAACATTGTTCAGTACCTGGACATATCCTACCTGGACATTATTTGCATTATAGAGATAAGCATATTCAGTGGCGTACTTTTTTCCAAGTATCGATTCAACAGTTTTCGGATACTGAGTGAGATTACACTTCGTGTTCGCATTCATAATATGCGACGCGTTTTCATTTTTACGTCGTGCGCCCAAACCTTTCAAATCACTACTTGAAGCAGAATGCTGGAAACCATTGAAATCGTATATTATAATATCAGAGT
>CACZOA010000086.1 GCA_902782665.1 uncultured Bacteroidales bacterium | reverse complement strand
GATGGTTGATGGTTGATGGTTGATGGTTGATGGTTGATGGTTGATGGTTGATGGTTGATGGTTGATGGTTGATGGTTGATGGTTGACGGTTGATGGTTGACGGTTGATGGTTGACGGTTGACGGTTGATGGTTGACGGTTGATGGTTGACGGTTGATGGTTGACGGTTGACGGTTGATGGTAGACGGTTGATGGTAGACGGTTGATGGTTGATGGTTGATGGTTGATGGTTGATGGTTGACGGTTGAGAGTTGAAGGTTGAGTGTTGATGGTGGTAAATATATTGATATTGATGTTGTAAAACATTGCGAATATTTTATTAATTTTGCACCCGTAAAAAGGTGAGTTAATATGATTACTAAAATTATTGACGAGGAGCTTATTCAAGCTGCAAAAGAAAGGATTTTGGACGCAGAGAACGTGGTTATCACAACACATGTTTCTCCAGATGGTGATGCAATTGGATCATCATTGGCTATTTGTCATTTTTTACGTCAGCTTGGTAAAGGTGCTGTTGTGATTGTTCCCAATGAAATGCCAGGTTTTTTGAAATGGCTTCCAGCGGCGGATGAAATTCTTGTTTATAAAGAGCAGACGAAGATCAGCAAGGAGTTGATTGCCAATGCAGATTTGATTATGGCGTTGGATTTCAATACTTTGTCGAGAATAGATGCCATGGGTATTGACGTCGCTGATGCCAAAGCGCAGAAAGTGATGATCGACCATCACACTAATCCTGGCAATTTCGCCGATGTAATCATTTCTTATCCTAATATCTCATCTACTTCGGAGATGATATTCCGTCTGATCTGTAGAATGGGATATGCTCCTGAGATTGAGAAAAAGATTGCCACTTGTGTCTACACAGGTATGATGACAGATACAGGTGCATTCACATATAACTCTAATTCTCCAGAGATATATTCCATCATTTCGGAATTGCTTAAAAAGGAGATCGACAAAGATTATATCTACCGCAGAATCAATAGTAATTTCTCTGTAAGCCGTTTGAAACTAGAGGGTTATGCATTGAGTGAGAAGATGGTTGTCGACGAGAAGATGGGAGTCAGTGTCATGTCTCTTACAAATGAAGAGTTGACTCGCTTCAATTATCAGAAGGGTGATTCTGAGGGATTTGTAAATATTCCGTTGTCAATCAAGGGAGTGGTTTTGTCGGCTTTTTTCAAAGAGGAGGATGGAAAGATCAAGATTTCTCTTCGTTCACGTGGAGATGTAAGAGCTAACGATATCGCAGCAGAATTGTTTGATGGTGGCGGACATGTGAATGCAGCAGGAGCGTCGACTACTGACATGACTCTTGACGAGGCAATCAAGAAATTCAATAATGCTTTGCCTAAATATAAGGCGATGATTGATCAGGAGTTAAGTAAAGAGGAATACAAATGATCAGAAATATTGTAATTTTTATACTTGCTTGTTTGTGTGTCGCATGTGCTGAGAAACCAGCCCAGGTGCCGATGAACAAGAAGCCGGTCGACCATACGGATGCCAATATAATGGAAGCAAACCGTGGGTTGGTGGAGATTGAGGATGAATATATCCGCCAGTATGTCGACTCTATGAAACTTGATCTGGACACTACCAATATAGGAATCAGATATAAGATTCTTTCGTCCAATCCAAGTGGAGAGAAGGCTAAGAGACAGCAGGGTGTGAAAATTACATATTCGTTGAGAGCATTTGATGCAACCGAATTTTGTAGTAATTATACCGATCGTACGGAGATTGTAAACATTGGTACAGGTGATCTTCCAAGAGGTATGGACGAGGCAGTCTTGATGCTTCATCAGGGAGAGACAGGAGAATTTATCATTCCGTCGTATTTGGCTTATGGTGTTGTCGGAAAAGGGCAGTGTATAGCTTCACGTACTCCGATCTATTGCCGTATTACATTAATGGTTGTTGATATACAAAAGAATAAATAATATTAAGATATGAAGTTGAAAAACGCAATAATACTTTTGGTGGCATCTTTGTCGTTATTGTCATGCAGGACAGATACTTATGCAGATTATGTTGATGCTGAGAATGAGGCTATAGATAAGTATTTCAAAAATATAAATGCGGTCATTGTTCATGAAAAGCCTGCGACTGTAACAGGAGAATGGCTTGATTCAAACAATAGGAAAATTTTCTACCGTTCTTCACCTGGATTGTACTATCATCAGGTATCGTTGGGAGATACTACTGCAACAAAGCCTAAAGTTTCATCTACTATATATGTCCGTTATTCAGCCAAGGATTTGAATGGTCAGATGATTTACAGTGCTATGGAAAAAAACTCTCCGAATCCTATCAAATTGTTTTTGTCAGGAAGTACATCTGATGTCTATGGAACAGGTTTCCAAGAATCAGTGCAGTATTTGAATAAAGGTGGAGAATGTGAGGCTGTCATTTCTTTCAAAATCGGCAATCAGTATTCTTCTTCATTGGAGGGTGGATATACACAGAAGCAATTGAAATACCTTCCTATGTTGTATGATATACGACTTATGAATGTAGAGTGATGGTTCTCTTAATGTAATGAGCCATAATGCTTTAATTTGCGATTTCTCAAGTTTAAGTTAAGATAAATTGTTACGGGAGTGATTTCAAAGAATCAGATAAAATTTGTCTATTCTTTTGGAAAGAAGAAGACGCGTGATGAACACCAACTGTTTTTAGCTGAAGGTGTGAAGATTTTGCGTGACATACTTCCGTATTTTGAAGCAGAATTTGTCTGTGCCACAGAAGAGGCATATGATGAAATCCAGGCTTTGACAAAAAGTCATGTTGAGAAGGCTTCACATGCTGAAATCGAAAAGATGACGCAGTTGCAGTCGCCACCAAAAGCATTGGCACTGTTGAAAATGCCTCAGCGTAGACTTGATTTCGCGTCGATTTCCAAATCTTTGTTATTGGCTCTCGACGGAGTGCAGGATCCTGGGAATGTAGGCACGATATTGAGAATTGCGGATTGGTTTGGCATCAACACTGTGCTTTGCTCGCATCAGACCGCTGATGTATATAACCCCAAAACCATCCAAGCAACAATGGGTGCAATAGCAAGGGTATCAGTAAGTTATGTTGATTTGCCATCTGTTTTGCAGACATTGAAAGATCAATATAAGATGCCGATTTATGGCACATTCCTGGATGGAAAAAATATGTATGAGACGGAATTGACTTCAAATGGAGTCATCGTCATGGGAAACGAAGGTAATGGTGTGACTCCAGAGATAGACAATCTGTCTGACCACCGTCTATATATACCTAACTATCCTGTTGGAGTATCGACATCGGAATCTCTTAATGTGTCGGTTGCTACAGCTATCGTCTGTGCGGAATTCCGTCGCAGATAAACCTAAATATTTTAGAGAAGATGGATAATTTTGTACTTATAACCCCACAAGGCAAAGTAAAAGGCCGCTTAAAGGATTCGTGTATCAAATATCTTGGTGTACCTTATGCAGAAGCACCTGTTGGAAATCTGCAATTTAAGGCTCCGATTGAGAAGCAGGAATGGTTTGGTGAACTTGATGCCACTAAGTTTGCCAATGATCCTATTCAGCATCCTATGTACTTTGGGTGCAGTGAAGATTGTCTGTATCTGAATGTATATGTTCCTAAATGTGTATCTCTTGGAATCAAACTTCCTGTTGTCGTATGGTTGTTTGGTGGTTCGTATGTGCATGGAGGATGCAAGGGAACTGTAGCTAAGCATGGAAAACGTGGTTTGTATGATGCAGAGACGTTTGCAGTTGAAAACAGCTGTATTGTGGTGACTGTAAATTACCGTCTTGGCTTACACGGGTTCTTGTATTTGACCGGAATATCAGACAAGTTTGAATCCAATCTTGGACTTAAAGACATAGAGATGGCGTTGCGTTGGGTAAGACGCAATATCGACAGTTATGGTGGAGATATCAATAATGTGACATTATGGGGAGAGTCGGCTGGAGCAGCGCTTGCTGTAGCGATGATGTGTGTGCCGTCGGCTAAGGATTTATTCCATAAAGTCATTTCCCAAAGTGCTTGTTTGGAGTCATTTTACACTCCAGAGGAGGCGACTGAAATAGCTAAGAAATATTTGGAGTTTGCAGGGGTTTCTAACATTGATGAGATCAATAAATACGACTATAAACAGCTTACAAAAGTGGTCAAATCCATAGACTCTTATGTAAGAGACAGAAAATTTGGAATTTGCAGCATCAACCCAGTTGTGGATGGCGAATATCTAAAAGAATTTCCGTCGACATCATCATTCGCTGATTTAGGCAAGCCAATATTGATCGGTTCCAATGCCAACGAGGCGAGAGTATTCGGAAGTGTGATGAAAGGCTTTAAGCGTGAAGAGGTGATGAGAAGAATTTTCCCAAGTTTCTCGGAGGAATACCGTCAGAAAGTTATGGACGCGTACTCAAAGAATCCTAAGACACAAGATTTCTGCGACATTGCCGGCGATATCATGTATAAGGTCCAGAAATATAATGTGGCGGACGCTATCTCTGTCAACAATCCTGTATATGTATATCAGTTCAACTACGCTCCAGTGATATTCCGTTTGTTCGGTTGGGGTGCATGTCATGTGGCGGAATTGCCTCTTCTTTTTGGCAATATGAAACCATGGTTCAGGATGCCATTGTATTTTGGAGATCAGTCTACAGCTGCAGAAGTTGGAAAACGCATGCGAAAATATTGGGGTAATTTCATTTGGAGTGGAAATCCCAACTATACTCACGATAGCGATTATCCTATGGATGTGGTATGGCATAAATACACGTCGACAGATAGAAACTGTATGAATTTCGGGAAAACAGATTCTTGCATAAAGGATCAGGATGAAGAGACGATGCAGAAACTTCAGGGAGAACGACATTTCTTTGTGAGAAAATAAAAAGTTTTGTTAGGAGGGGATTAGATTATAGTTAGGGTATGAGGAAATATAAGGTTGGTTTGGCGTTAAGTGGAGGCTCGGTAAAGGGTCTTGCTCACTTGGGTGCGATAAAAGCATTCGAGGAGAATGGAATAGAAATAAATGTGATGTCGGGAGTGAGTGCAGGCTCACTCATCGCTGCTTTATACGCCGATGGAAACTCGGTGGAGCAAATCCTTGCGTTTTTCAAGAAAGCGAAGTTTTTTGATATGGTAGACTTCAATTTCAACATCTTTAAGGGCAAAGGTGGTGGATTGACCGCTGTACGTCCGTTTAAGGAGAAATTGAAGAATATGATGCGTTCACGTACGTTTGAGGATCTGAATATTCCTATTGTTGTTTCTGCGACAGATTTGATAGAGGGGCATACAGCATATTTTTCATCAGGAGAACTTATCGAGCCGCTTATAGCCTCTTCAAGTGTGCCATTGTTGTTTAATCCAGTCAAGATAGACGGTAAATTATATATCGACGGTGGTATCATGAGCAATATCGCGGCGACTGTCTTGAGAGATGATTGTGAGTATTTGGTAGGCATACATGTTAATCCGATATGCCGTCAGGAGGTGACGACAGGAATCGCTTCCGTATCCAACCGTGTCTTCGACCTTGTGATAAATGGAAGCAGTACAGAGTCGGAAAAGGCTGTATGTGATATGATAATCAACACTGAGAAAGCATGCAAATACGGTATGTTCGGAACGGATAAAGCCGATGAAATTTTCAAGATTGGTTATGAAGCTGCAATGGATATGTTGATTAACCAAGGATGGGCAAAAAAACTAAAAAGTTGATAAATTCATGCGAATTGTTAATATCTGTTAGCTGATATATGCTATTCGACAGAAAAACTGCATGGTTGTATGAACATTTTGAATTAAGTACTGAATTGAATTAAAAATAGAGTATTAACCTAATAATTATATTAGATATGGATTTTTTAGAGCAATTTGTGACACTGACTGTAGCTACAGTGAAAGCCGACCGAGAGATGTCTCAAAAGGAAATTGATACAATTGTTTTGTTGGCAGAAGGTTTAAAATTGGACACTGAAGCTGTGGCAAAAGCAATAAAAACTAAGATGTATCAACACGACTCCGCAGAGGCAATCGCCAGAAGTGTCGCTGCAGAAAATAAACTTGTGATAATGCAGGCTTGTATTCTTGTAGCATTAGCGGACAATAAACTTAAGATGAAAGAGGTTGAATTCCTCAACAAGATCAATGCCGCATTTGGATTACCTCAGGCTGCATTTGTACTTGCAATAGCATCTGTCTGCCAAAATAACCCTCAGATTGAAATTGAAGGTAACGAGACAAATTCAGGCAAAAAAGATTGATTCAGTCTGACTTTTTCTTTCTAATCATAAAACACAGAGAACTTATATTCTCTGTGTTTTTTTGTTTTTTGCTTTTTAAGCTATCATTCTGCCATTTTATATATCATTGTTGTTTGTATATAAGTCAAAAAAAAGGAGATGGTTCTCACCATCTCCCTCAAAAAACGTTGTTGTAAAAAAGTAGTTGTTTATAGTATTTGTTTTATTTGATAATGATTCTCTTTACTGAAGTTCCATTTTCTGTGTTGATCACAGCGATGTAAACACCGTTATGATTGACGTCAAGTTTACACTCGTTTCCGCCAGAAACAAGACTTGCCACTTTAGTTCCGTTGATAGAAACCACGTCTACATTCTTGATTTCGACATTTGATTTGATACGTACAGACTTGCCTTCCACATAAGCATTCCATTCGTTTGAAATTTCATCTTTTACAGAAGATGGATTATAACCCAACGTCTCCATGATAGTTTGGATTAGAGAAGGCTCAAACCATTCAAGTGCGTTACGGTTAAGATATCCATGACGTTCAGCTCCATTGGTGTTATTAATGGAATTGTTATCCCATAGGAAACAAGGGATTCCATAGTTCTTTGAAAAACCGAAGAAACATCTTTCCCATTGTTTACGGTCTTCAAGATTGTTGTAGTTGGAAGAAGAAGTCTCACCTATATATACAGGACAACCTTTCGTCATTACCTTATCTCTCAACGAATTGTAAAGCCATTCGATATCGTAGTAGTATTTTTGTTGCCAAGAGTGGTCCTGTATATCTGGATTCATACAGAAATCGTATGGAGTGTAAGCGTGGACAGAAAGCCAAAGTCTGTTGCTCACTTTATCGTTAGGCACTGAGAATCCAGATGTTGTCAGACCATCGATTGACGCCACATAACCTGGACATCCTACCAATCTGTCCAGGTTGTTGCCACCAGCATTACGGATGGCATCTACAGCAGCCTGGTTGATCTGGTTGATACATCTGATTGCCTCACTGACTGACTGAGTTGGATTGGCAGAATCGAAATACCATTCATTTGGGTCACCTACTACACGAGGTTCGTTGAGAGTCTCGAAGATCAGATGCTGGTCGTAATCAGCAAACTCCCTAGCGACTTGAGTCCAGACATCAGTGACATACTTCTTAGATTGGTCAAGATACTGGTTAGTAGGCAACATGTGCCACTGATCGTTGTCGTGGTGGATGTTGATGATCACGAACATATCATTATCGTATGCATAGTTCACAACCTCCTTCACTCTAGCCATCCACTGACCGTCGATAGCAAACTGGTATTGGCCGTTATTGGAAACGTGAGTACTCCACGACACAGGAAAACGGACAGCGTTGAAACCTGCCTCTTTAACCTTGTTGATCATCTCTTTTGTAGTGCGTGGATTATGCCAGCTTTCTTCTGCGTTAGCTCCCTGTCCGGTAGCGTCAAAAGAGTTTCCAAGGTTCCAGCCCACACGGATCATTTTTGCAATATCGCTTGCCGACTTGCCTGACAAGTTTCCTGCGAATGCAGAGTTGGCTAAACAAAAAGACGCTGCTACACCCAATGCTGTCTTTAATACATTTGCAATGTGTTTCATGCTATTAGTTGTTTTTTAGTTTTAGAATAACGATAGCAAAGTTATGAAACACTCATTTTCGCCCATTCACATTTTCCCCACAACGTGTTAACGTAGCTGATTTGAGACTAAACATAAAATCCAGAAGGCTTAACATTTTTTGCTATGGAATTAAAAATTAAGAATTAAGAATTAAATTTCATGGTAGGAAGATTTGGGAAAACATCATTCGATAATTGATGTTATTATTTTTCAACCGTGGAAACGGCTGCTAAACTAGGCCATGGTTGGGATTCGTTGTCAAACGTTGGGCGACCACAAGGGATCGCCCCTACGGTCCAATTCCTCAGATGTGATTCCCCATAATTATGCATTATGAATTGTGAATTATGAATTGATTCAACATTTTCCGTTTGCTTTCAGCAGTTCATATGCCTGGTTTATTTTCTGGCATTTCAGCGTCGCATTATTGACAGCCTCCTGACCTCTGGTAGCCACAAGATCCGGATGGTTCAGACGTAGAAGGTTTCGTTTGCAAGCGTTGATTTCGGATGGAGTAGCGTCGACGGAAATGCCGAGCACCGCATATGCTTTCTGCAGTTCAGGAGAGATGGATGGGGTAGTCTTGTGGCTGTTGCCAGACGCAGATGATGAGTCTCCCGTCTTCTTTTCATCATCATCTTTGGATGCGTTCCTTTTTCTGTTTCCATTTTTATCATGATACCAATATCCGCCATAACGTGCTTTATGATATTGTTCATATCCGTTCCAGTGTTCAATTATGAAATTTCTTAGTGTACGTTCATACTCATCTTCATTAAGATGCATGTGGTAAGCGATATATCTTAATATGTATTCCTCCTCATCGCAAAAATCACCGTCGGCATATGCCAGATCAAACAGCTCTTTCAGGATATCTTCTCTCTCTTTCTCACACAACCAATACATTGCAAATGCGACATCTTCCACAGCGAAGTCTTCTTTCAAGTATTTTTTGAATTCATTTACTCTGTTTGTATAATTCGATTGATGTTCATGATTACTGATATATGATTTAACCTTATCCATTTCCAGCACTTTCTCCTCCTTGTCTGCTCTCATCACTACAACAAAAAGTCGCAATTTAAGACTCATGAAATTATCAGTCAACTCTTCATAAGGCAATATATATGGCAATGTTCCATCTCTATGGAACAGAATTTTTTGCTTATTTAGATTCTTGACATATAATCTGTAATTGATTTTATCAGACATTAACCCTCCCAGATTAAATAATATAAGATACGCAAGCTTTATAACAGCAAACCCCATCATTAACAAAAAAGGGATGGGGTAAAAATAAAAACTCTTTTGAAAAAACTCATCTAAAATTCCAGCCAATATAATCAAAAAAACTATCAAATAAGGTATCTTCTCAAAATCGTTATTTATATCGTATATTGGGATGATTTCTTTTTTCTCGTATCTAGGAGAGTTGAACAGTTCCTTAGCCATTATAAATTGATTAGGTTTTGTGGTATATAAAATGAGAGTCCACGCATTACGCAAGATATTTGATGTCATTATTTTTCAACCGTGTAAACGGTTGCTAAACCACGCCATGGTTGGGATTCGTTGTCAAACGATGGGCGACCGTGGCGCGATATAAATGCAAAATGAGGAATGCAAAATGATAAATGATAATAAATTCCTCAGATGTATTTCCCCATAATTATGCATTTTGCATTATGAATTATGAATTGAACATCAATCTCTGTTTCTTCTACGTCTTCTCTCTTCGCGTCTCATTTCACGTCGCTCCTTACGTATTTCTTTTCGGCTTTTTATCAATGTCTGGTTTGTATCAGCCACTTGCTCCTGTTTGTCACGTCCGAAAAGACGGCGGAAGAATCCTCTTGCACCTTCGTTCTTTTGCTCTTCTTCTTCCAATTCTTCCAACACTTCTGTACAGTCGTAAGTGCGTGAGATAGTCTGTTTAGGTTCACCGAATCTGCCACGGTAGCGGGCAAGTTTTTTATCGTTCATCACCTTTTCCATGAAGGCTCCGAAGATTGGCAACGCAGACGCGCTTCCTTGTCCTTGCTCTCCGTCTTTGAAATGTATGCAGCGGTATTCGCCACCAACCCATGCTCCAGCCACAAGTTTTGGAGATATTCCCATATACCATGCGTCGGAATAGTTGGATGTGCTTCCTGTTTTGCCTCCGAAATCGGTTGCTCCGTGGATCTTATAGTTCCAAAGTCGACGTGAGGTGCCTCGCTCATCTGCCAAACCTTCACGAAGCATCTCACGAACCAAGAAGGCCTCTTCGTAACTGAGCACTTTCTCGCCCTTTGGCTCATTCTTATAGATGACGTTGCCGTCCTTGTCTTCGATGCGGGTGACGATCCTTGGCTTCATGTGGACTCCCTCGTTAGGGATAGTGGAGTAGGCTGATACCATTTCCAGAAGAGATACGTCTTCTGTACCCAGACATACCGACGGAATTGGTCGTACTGGACTTTCCACACCCATCTTATGTGCCAATTCCACCACATTCTCTGGACCGAGCTCCTTGTTGAGTTGCACAGCTATACTGTTGATTGAGCGAGCCATAGCCGTTTTCAGAGTCAACTTTTCTCCAGAGAATATACCGTTGGCATTCTGTGGTTGCCAAAGCACAGGTTTTCCGTCTTCCTCAGTCATCCATGATGTGATTGAGTCTGTACGGATGTCGCATGGAGACATTCCTTTTCTGATTGCCTGTGAATAGACAAATAGTTTGAATGTTGATCCTGGCTGACGTTTGGCAAGCACTTTATCGTATTGCCAGTAGTTGTAATCCACGTCGCCGACCCACGCCTTCACCAAACCAGTCTGAGGCTCGATAGCCACGAAACCGCAGTGTAGGAATTTGACCATGTGGCGAAGCGAGTCGAGACTGCTCATCACAGTATCTTTCACACCTGTTTTGTAGCTGAATATCTTCATCTTGTGAGGCTTGTTGAGACAAGCATAGATGGAGTCTTTGTTGCCGTCGTATCTTTTTGAAAGAGATTTGTAAAGAGCTGTTTTGCGGACTGTCTCGTCGATGAAAGTAGTCATCTCATTTTTATTACGGTCACGCCAAGGGTTTTGTTTGCCCCAGTTTTTGAAGAAACGCTTTTGGTTTTCCTCCATTTGTTTCGACACTGCCTGCTCAGCATATCGTTGCATACGGGAGTCGATAGACGTGTAGATCTTCAGACCGTCGGTATAAAGATTCACATTATTCTCGTCGCACCATTCCTGAAGCTCATTGCTCACCGCATCACGGAAGTAGAGAGCAATTCCGTCGAGATTGGATTCCGACTTGAAATTAAGAGTGAAAGGCACAGCCAGGATAGAATCACACTGTTCCTGAGTGATCATTTCGTGAGAGACGAGGTTGTTGATGATAATCCTACGTCTGCGCTCATTGTTTTCCGGATTACGGACAGGATTATAATAAGTTGTGGCCTTCAGCAGACCGATGATGCAGGCCGACTGTTCCCAGTTAAGTTTTTTAGGAGTAGTGTTGAAGTAAGTCTTTGCTGCCGCTTTGATTCCGTATGCGTTTGAACCGAAATAGACAGTGTTGAGATACATCTTAAGAATCTCCAATTTAGTGAATCTTTCCTCAATACGTTTAGCGGCATTCCACTCTTTAATCTTAATAATCAACGTTTTTAGTCCTGGCACCTTACATAAAATGCCATTATTATATGTGGAACGCATTTTGAAAAGATTCTTGGCAAGCTGTTGAGTGATTGTGCTGGCGCCACGGGCGTTACCAAGCAAAGCATCCTTGAAAGCGCCGAGCAAACCAGAATAGTCGACACCGTGATGTTCGAAGAAACGTTCATCCTCAGTATGGACAAGCGTGATCAGCAATTCATCAGAAATATCTTCGATCTCTACGGAAGAACGGTTTTCAGTGAAGTACTTACCTATAAGCACCCCGTCGTCGCTATAAATCTCAGAAGCCTCCACAGAATTAGGGTTGGCAAGCACCTCCGTAGAAGGAGATTCACCAAACATACATAGGAAATTCACGTCGACTGCCTTAATAAATAGGAATAAAAGCAATATCAGCGACGCGATTGCAGTAAGGACCTTAACATACCATTTACTCTTGAATGCATCTTTATAAATAGTCCAATATTTTTTGAACGCAACTGAAAAGATGCCCCAATACTTATTGAACACAACCATAAAGTTGGCCCAATATTTCTTCAAATCTTCAGAAGTCATTTGTCTGTTTTAAGTTGTATCAAATATCAATATACAAAGATATGAGAAAATTTTTGTTAATTCAAATTCATTTTATGGGCTATTTTAATTTTGAGGTGAGAGGGTTGAAGGTTGATGGTTGATGGGAAACAATGAAATTGTGAAAAATAAAAATATGTGGTTGAAAATTGTCGAAACCGAAAGTTTTCTTGCGTAGTTAAATATTTTTGACGGCACGATGATATAAATTCCATAAATTTTTCCGCCTTTGATGTTGATAGATTGATAAATTAGTTATATTTGCATAGTTTTTGAAAAATAGTAAAAGGAATTTTAATGAGTACACTTGAAGAAAAAGAGACTCTTACACAGCCTGAAAATGCGCAAGAAACTGCAGCATCTGATAATCTATTAGCTGAAAATGAGGTCGTTATGACAGATGCGGAGGATCAAGAAATTGTTGATTATTCTTCATTTAGTGAGGCGGAGTTGGTAGAAAAGGCCCGCACTTTGATAACAGAATGTAAGGGTAGTGTTAGCGCTATCAAAAGGGATATAGAAGATATTAAGAGTTGCTACTATAAGAGCTACAATCAAAATATAGATAAAATTAGAAGTGAGCAGGCAGAAAGTGGAGAAAACGCTGAACCTGTAGAACTTCCTGCTGATGAGTTCAAGTCTGTATACGTTGTTTACCAGCGTAGAAAGAGAGAGGAGCAGGCCCAGAAAGAAGCTGAGATGGAGAAGAACCTTAAGGCTAAGTTGGCTTTGATCGACAGACTTAAAGAGTTGGCTCAGAACTCAAAAGACGCCCGTCAGGATTTCAACGCGTGTCGTGAGATTCAGAACGAGTGGAAGAATATAGGAGCAGTGCCTCAGGCTAAAGCCGACGAGGTGAATGGCAACTATAAGCTATGGATTGAGACATTCTATGATTCTTTGAGTGCAGCTAACGAGTTGAGAGACTTGGATTTCCGCAAGAACTTGGAGGAGAAGATCTCTATCTGTGAACTTGCAGAGGGATTGGCTGAGAACAAAGATGTTGTAGACTCATTCAGAAAATTGCAGTACTACCACGAAAGATGGAAAGAGATCGGTCCTGTTGCACGTGAGAAACGTGAGGAGCTATGGGAGCGATTCAAAGAGGCGACTGCAGCTGTAAACAAGCGTCACAGAGAGTATTTTGAGCAGATTCATGCGAAAGAGGAGCAGAATTTGGTTGAGAAGACAAAACTTTGTGAGGAAGTTGAGAATGCAAAAGTAGAAAACGAAGAGAGCTTCGACTGTTGGCAGAAGATGACTGAGTTCATCGTCGCAAAGCAGGAGGAGTGGAGAAAGATAGGTTTCGCGCCAAAGAAAGACAACGACAAGATCTATGAGAGATTCAGAGCCGCATGTGACAAATTCTTTGTGGCAAAGAACGAGTTTTTCAAGAAGATGAAAGACACTCAGTCGGAGAACTTGAAGAAGAAGATTTCTTTGTGTGAGATCGCAGAATCGTTGAAAGACAGCAAAGATTGGAAAGAGACAACCAACAAGTTTGTTGAGATCCAGAAGGAGTGGAAGACAATCGGTCCTGTTCCACGTAAGAATTCAGATGCTGTTTGGAAGAGATTTTTGGCAGCGTGCGATTATTTCTTTGAGCAGAAGGAGGCAGATTTCGCAAGCAGAAAGTCGGAAGAATCAGTTAATTTGGAGAAAAAGAAGGATTTGATTGAAAGAATCAAAGGACTTCAGATTGAAGGCAACGACAATGCGTTCGCTGATTTCAAGAAGCTTTTGGCAGAGTGGAATTCAATCGGTCACGTTCCATTCAAGGAGAAGGATAATATTTATAAGAAATACAAATCTACAATTGATGAGGTGTTCGACAAGTTGAACAAAGACCGCAGCATCAACAGATTGGATTTCTTTAAGACTAATATTGAGACATTGGCAAGCCAGGGTATGGCGAAGGTCAACAATGAGCGCAAGAGATTGCAGAAATTGGTTGAGAACTTCAATTCTGAGATTGCCACTGCAGAGAACAATATCGGATTCTTCTCAAAATCTTCAAAGGGAGCATCTCCATTGCTTGACGGCATGAAGAAGAAGATCTCTAAGTTGAAGGATGAGAGAAATCTATTGTTGGAGAAGATCAGATTGATTGACGAGACAACAGAAGAGTTAAACTAAAAATCAAACAGAAAAAATTTACTAATTGGAGTAGCGGTTGCTACTCCTTAGTAAACCCCATAAATTAAATAAAGGACAGTATTAATTAAAATTGTTAAACAAATGAAACCATTTGATGACGAAATGCAACAAGATTTCGAGAGAAATTCCGGTGCAGAACAGCGTGAAAGAAGAAGTTTTAACCCTAATTTCACTGCAGACAACCATTTGAAGCGTGCACCAAGAAGAAGAGTAGGTGATACACGTGTTCCAGTAGGCGAGCAGAACGGAGGTGGCTACAACCGTGGCTACAACAATGATGGAGGTTACAACAACCGTGGTTACAACAACGATGGCGGTTACAACAATAACCGTGGTGGTGGCTACTACAACAACAACCGTGGCTACAATCGTGACAATGGTGACGGCGGTTACAACGGAGGCTATAACGGTGGCTACAATCGCGACAACAATGGCGATGGTGGTTACAACAACGATGGCGGCTACAACAACAACCGTGGTGGTGGCTACAATAACAACCGTGGTGGTTACAACAACAACCGTGGTGGCGGCTACAACAACAATCGTGGTGGTGGCTACAATAACAATCGTGGCGGTGGTTACAACAACAACCGTGGCGGTGGCTACAACAACAATGGCGGCGGTTACAACAACAACCGTGGCGGTGGCTACAACAACAATAACAACCGTGGTGGTGGACGTCCACAGAACAAACGTAAGCAAGGAAATATTGGACATCGTCAGATTGAATATAAATCTGTTATGGTGGATCCAAATGAAGATATCCGTTTGAACAAGTATCTTGCTAATGCAGGAGTTTGCTCACGTCGTGAGGCTGATGAGTTGATCCAGGCTGGTGCTGTATCAGTAAACGGTACTCCAATCACTGAGTTGGGAACAAAGATCAAGCGTGGTGACAAGGTGTTGATCGGAGATCAGCTTGTTGCTCCAGATAAGTTGGTTTACATCCTTTTGAACAAGCCAAAGGGTTGCGTTACATCTACAGATGATCCAAACGCAAAACTTACTGTTATGAAGCTTGTTGAGAGAGCATGTAAGGAGCGTATCTATCCAGTAGGACGTCTTGATAAGCCAACTACAGGTGTTCTTCTATTGACTAACGACGGTGACTTGGCTTCTAAGTTGACTCACCCAATGTACAACAAGAAGAAGATCTATCAGGTTACTCTAAACAAGGAGCTTACTGAGGAGGATATGGCAACAATCGCTGCTGGTATCGACTTGGAGGATGGTCCAATCAAGCCAGATGAGATCAGCTACGTAGACGATGCAGACCACAAGAAGATCGGTATCGAGATCCACTCAGGTAGAAACCGTATCGTTCGTCGTATTTTCGACAAACTTGGCTACCGTGTAATGCGTCTTGACCGTGTATTCTTCGCAGGTTTGACAAAGAAGGGATTGAAGAGAGGCGAGTGGAGATTCCTTACAGAGCGTGAGGTTAGCATGCTAAGAATGGGTGCATTCGAGTAAAATTAAAACCAAGAGTTAAAAGTTAAGAATTATGACTTAGCAATTAACTTACATTATAAGGCTGTCAAGGTTTTCTCTTTGGCAGCCTTTTTAATTATACAATGCCATGAAAATCAGATTATTATTATCTACAATCTCACTGTTTGTAGCCAGCATCGCGTCTTCAGTGAGCTATAAATCCCCAGAAACAGATGCTTATATTGCCAAATACAAACAGATTGCAATTGAGCAGATGAGACAATATAAAATTCCGGCAAGCATCACGTTGGCACAGGGAATTTTGGAAAGTGGAAGCGGTAGGAGCGACCTCGCTGTCAAAGCCAACAACCATTTCGGAATCAAGTGTACAGGCGATTATAAAGGAAAGACATACCATAAGAAGGACGATAAAAGAAGAGATTGTTTCAGAGTGTATGATAATGCGGCTCAAAGTTTCGTAGATCATTCTATCTTCTTGCAACGAGCTCATTACGCTCCGCTTTTCAAGTTGAAGATTACCGATTATAAAGGGTGGGCGAATGGTTTGAAAAAATGCGGTTACGCTACAAATCCCAAGTATCCGTCATTGTTGATTGAGGTGATAGAGCAGAACAAACTGTATGTTTATGACGATGCTAATTATCAGGATGAGAGCAAGAAAGACGACGGTGGAAACAAAGACAAAGTCGTGCCCAATGATGATAACAGACGCCGAAACAGTAGGGAAGAGGTGAATCCGGAAAAGGATAAGAAAGCCGACAATGTGGATATCCGCAAGGGAGACAACCGTGTGGAGATCAACGGCGTCAGATGTGTTCAGATCAAACCGGGAGACACATTCTATTCGTTGGCAAAGAAGTATGATTTGACGGTGGATAAATTGAAAACGCTGAATGATTTCCCGTCGAACTACACATTGAAAGTAGGTGAGTATGTTTTCTTGAAACGAAAGAGAAGAAGCTACAGAGCTCTTGATTATCATGTGGTTGAGCCGGGAGAGACGATGCTTTCGATTTCTCAGTATTATGGAGTGCAGCTGGAGCAGTTGAAGAAACACAACAAGAAAATATCCGGAGAACCCAAAGTAGGTACAAGAGTGTTGTTGCACTAATATTTTATAATATGGGCGAGGTCGTATGAACCTCGCCCAATTTTTATTCATTCACATAATTGCGATACCACGAGCATTTTGATACAAATTCTTTTCGGATTTTTGTATGCTTGTATTCTTCTTCAATAGTAGCGAATTTATCTCCATTTGATTCGTCATCATCTAATTTAGCGATAGAGAAAAGGATTATTGCTTTCAACTCAGGATCCTTAAACTTTTTTTCATTAGCAAATTTGTAGTATCCTTCATCTGCGTCGTTTATAGAATAATCATCATTTTCCCATGATTTACAATCGTCGCTATGACCAAACAACCGTGTCCTATAGTATCCCCATCGAGAAGTATTGAAATAGAAATTGCCTAACAGGAATGCCGCTTTGGCTCCTCTGATATCATTTGATTGAGACGCTTCATAAAGTCTGTTTAATTCCTCAAGCAGGTTGGAAAAACTGATTTTTCCAAAGTCTCTGTTTGTGAATTCTTTGATGTAGTCGTAGTGGAAATCATTCTCGTCTTCATATTTACTTTGATATATATAAGCAATGTTATAACATAATACGCTTTTAAGTTCATAATCCACTTTGACGTACTCTTTGTATTTATAAGCCGATGGAATATTATTTTCGTAGAGATAACTTAAAGCGAGATGACTATAAGCATCATTTGAGTTGTATTTGCTTCTTTGCAATAACCATTTATCAAACTCATTATGATTCTTACTTTCTTCGTATTGTATCATATCTGTCCATTTTTTGCTTGACAATCCTAACTCATTGGTTTCGTGTAGTAATAAAAAAGCGATGAGAGGATATTCTTTTTCCAATCTCTTTGCCATAACAGCTCTAAGATAACTAACCTCATCCAAAATCTCTTTGTGTTGTTTTATGATGACATTGGCAGTTGTTTTGTCGAACTGTTCTGGTTCTAAAATTGCAATATAGCATGATAGTAGTTTTATATGGGTTTGATAAACAGGTCTTTGGCACTTGACCAAAGAAAGATACTCTTTTGCTTTTTGGAAGTTTTTTGTATATGCGTTAATATGAGCCGCACATAAATTCCAAAAATCCTTGTGTGAGGATTTAAGGCACATTGATTCAGCTATTTTAAGAGCTTGATCTAAATGAGGGTTTTTTATTTCAATATCATTCAACTCCTTAAAATAAGAATCGTAATGTTGTTCCAAAGAGGAGATATATCGTGCCATCAGAACATCAGCCAGAGTGGAGTTAGGATCCAAATTTTCAATTTTTTCCAACTCATTCAATGGGTTATTGAATTTGTCATGTCCCAATAGAAAATAAAGACTGCAAGCGTCCTCATTGTTCAATGATTTGGATTGGTTATAAAGATTCTCCAAAGCTTTGCCGTTTTCAGAAAAACGCAAAGAGAGATATGCTGAATATTTCAGGTCTTTTGATTTGGAGAAGACGCGGAGGAAATCCATAGCCACCTGACAGGTTCCTTGTTCTGCCGGATTTTTTTTCAGAGTTTTGTTGAGTCCGTTAAGTGCACCTGCTTTCTGACTTAGGGCATAATAATATATTTCAGGTTTGATTTTAAGAGGTTCGACGTATGTGTCGAAATAGCGTACAGCATCCTCATAATGGTGTTTATAGTGAGCCAAACGAACCAATTGATAGCCATATCGTAATTTCAACTCTTTGTCTTTCTGTGCTTTATATGCTTCAACCAGATTATTGATGATTGCTTCATAGTCAAGATCATGAACCGTTTTTTTTCTGGGATAGAAATAATCATCTATAGTCCAATAATAATCCCAAAATTGATATTCTTGCCATTGTTCCATATCTTGTCCGCTTTCTCTAGCCATGTATGGTTCTAGATATTTTGCATACGAAAGGTATTTCAGAGCGTTTTTCTTTTTCTTACAAAACTTACTATTGGCAAATTCCAATTTCTTGTTACGACAATTACCAAATACCAATAGGGAATCAATTTCATTTTTTGATGACTTATTCACTAAATAATATGCCTGGTCTTGATTGATTCCCAAATATTTAGACCATTCTTCAATATTCCCGTAATTTGGTGATTTCTTGAAATAGGGAATATATGGATTGTAGAAATTTTGGAATTCTATGGACTCATTGTCGTCAATGAGATAGTCGAAATTATTCCAATCTTGACTGACATATTCTGGGAATATGTAATTTATTATATTCCATTCCATAATCTCTTCGTCAGTTGGATCAGCACACAAAGCCCATATATTATGTGGAGATAAGAGAGAGAATGTTAATACGAGTATGGATAATATTTTATTCATGTTATAAAGTCATATTATTTTAATTCGTCAATTGTATATCTGTTCAAGAACCCTTTGCTCAAATGGTAGTATACAATGTTATAGTCTTTTTGAATTTTGTTATCGAGATATTCGATAGCGTTTCGCAACAGAGTAGGAGAGATTTGCTCAATCTCAATTGTATAACCTTTGTTGATATACAATCCGTTTATAAAGCAATCTTCCAATACTTTGTATCTGTTTTCACTGATTCTTTTGAATTTGATAATATTTAAGTCGTTATGAGTCAATCCGTTGATTAGTTTGATTTGGGATTTTTTATTTGAGACGATTCCCCATGAGAACAAAGGAAGTGCATAATCCAAATCAATAGGGTAGTCGTTCAGATTTTCTGTATAATTCTTTAGAAGGTCGATATTCAGGATAGAGTTGAAATCTAATCCGTCGTTGGCATTGCTTGTGGCATAGCACATAAGATATCCTTTGTCGACGGGAGGTATTCCCGTCTCCTTCATATCTTTTATCTGATGCAGACGAATTGTGCTTGAAATTTTCACGTCGGGATAAAGATTCTTTACGTATTTCAAGAAAGTGAAGTAGTTTTCTTTTGTGGATGGTGTCCAATCGCAGTCGAATTGGATTTCATCGATAGTGTTTTTATTAATATTTGAATGGCGGATCATATTGTTAGTGAAATATTTAAGACGTTGGGTGAGTCTATTGATTTTAGCTGTGTCCGTATTCGAGAAAACCTCGTTTGTGATGAAGATTACTGGAACGAAGTGTATGGAAGAATCATTTTTCAAACTGTCAGTCTTTTGAAAAATATTGATTGGACGTGACATTTCACCTTCTTTCACAACGTCAAAAAGATGAATGTATATCTTTTGGCAGTTAAGACCACGCGTATAATTTCTGACATCATTGTCCATTTGGTAGTTTGATTTCCAATGGTAGAAACTGATGTTGTGACGAGGTGAAGCACCAGACACACATGATACGCTATTTAATAAGAATAGAATAATAGGAAGAATTTTAAGCAGACTGTAGTTCATATTTTTACATAATTTAAAGCAATACAAAATTAATAAACTTATAGATACGTTGATCAAAAAATAAAAACAGAGACGTTGCGATTCGCAGCGTCTCTGTTATATTTGATCATCTTATGTGATTAATTATTCTTCAAAAAACTTAAGCAAGGCATTTTGGTCCTTGATGTTGTTTGCAGCGAGTTCTTCAAGAACCGCATCTTTCTCACCACTGTTAATAATACTGTCACAAAGTCTTGCATATGACTCTTGTGTATGACTAAGTCGGACAAACGTGTCCCAAATCTCTTGAGCTGTCATAAATTTTTCCATATTATCAAATTTTTGGTTAGACTTTCAATTATTCAAATGTACCAAATATCAAAATCCATTATTCAAAAAAATAACGTATTATGATGAATAACATATATATGACACTGAATTTTGATATCTCATCAAAAATTTCACTCAAAAGTGGAAAAACTCATTTGTCTAATACTTTTTTCAGCCCTTCACTAAATATGACTTTATATCCATTTTCCGAATTTTCGTCTGTGATTATGAAGTAGGCCAAGATTGATGGATTTTTATCGAGTAAATCAAATGCGCGTTCGTATCCCATAACCATAAACGCTGTGGCGTAAGCGTCTGCTGTGATGCAATCAGGAGCAATGACAGTGCTGGATAGTATGTCTTTTTGTACAGGATAACCAGTTGTCGGATCTATTGTGTGAGCATAACGTTTCCCGTCGTGATAGTAGAAATTACGGTAATTTCCACTTGTCGCGATACCTCCATCGTTCAATTTAAGAATGCCTCCTATGCCATTTATACGTTGTAAGTAGTCTTCTTCCGGAACATTTATTCCAACTTTCCATGCTGTTCCTTTGGGATTGTTGCCATGCAGTGCAATCTCACCTCCAATTTCCACCATGTAGTTCACCACACCTTTACTTTTTAGCCAATCCCCGACAATATCACACATATATCCTTTGGCAATACTTGAAGCGTCAAGTTGTATGCGTGGATCTTTTTTATGAAGTCTTCCTTTTCTGTCAAGTCTGATTTTATTACATCCCACAAACTGCAAAATGCTGTCTACAGCCTCAGGTGTAACATTCTCTTTGTTTTTGAAACCGAAGCCCCACAGGTTGACGAGTGGGGCAACGGTTATATCAAAAGCTCCTGACGTTTGTTTAGAAATATCTATAGATTTCTCAATGACAGTCTTCACATAATGGTTCGCTTTCGCTTCTTGACTATTGTTGTTCATTGCGGATATTATAGACTCTGGATTGAACATTGACAATGAATTGTCAAAGTCTTTGAAAAGCTTTTTGATGCTGTCATGCCAATTCTCATTTTTTCTTTTGTCCCTTTGTATATCCTCGTATGTGATGTGATATGTAGTGTTGAACACATCTCCTTCAAAAGTACATGCTTGATAAGTATGCGCATGGACGACAATCGTGTTCAAGATAGATACAAAAACAAACCAAAATATGCTGTTGCTTTTCATTCTACTCTTGGTTCAAGATTTTCTTTTACAAATAGACGAATTGATTTTTCACACTGGTTATCGTCATTTTCCAATACTCCGGCTGCCATCCAGTATGCATATTTTCCAGAGAAGTAATCAAGAATTCCTTCTTCCTTACTGCCATAACGGAACTCAATATGATAAGTATCAAATGGATTATCTGAACGTAAGGCAAAGAATTTGAATTCATCTTCATTGTCATCTGTGCTTTTATATATATGGAAATCAAGCACTGAATCGTATCCGACCTTTACATATTTGTGTGCAAACACTTCTTTTCCATCTGAGTCCAATCCTTTGATAGTACATCCATCAAAAACAAATTTAGAAACAGAGTGCAAGAAATGACAAGAAAACTGAATATCTGGGGCGAATCCATTGCTTCCGTCTCCAAACTTTGCTGTAGCTTCTTCTCCAGTCAGTGTGCCAAGCATAGAATATTTTAGCATATTAGCAGAAGAGTCTGCATTTTCCTCACCTACATATTTTGAACATTCAGCAATCCATAAACTGTCCCATTTCGATGCCAAAATTCCTTCTTCTGAAAATAGTTCGACGTATGTGCCGGCCAGCTTATTCTGTAACTTTGTTGGCAGAATGTCAGAGCCAAATTTGATGCTAGAGCCTATAGATACATACTTGTCTGAATTGAAGATCACATTATAGTTGTCACCAACAGCTGCTGTATCAAGTATGTTGAGAACTCCGTCTGAATAAGTATATTTATCCGCATCAAGTAGTTTTGCTGATCTGCCAGAACCTTTCTTTACGCTTGCCAATGTGTAGTTGGCATCAGAAGGTATATCTTTCATCAACAAGTTGACAATCGGATTTACTCCTGCGACAGCGGCTCCGTCCAAAGAAACAGATGCGGCAGTCTGTTGTTTTACATACACGTTGCAAGGGATGGATACATTGTCTTTACCTTTAAGGTAGTAAGTGATATTTGATATTGTTTTTCCCTGTAAACCAGCGGTATGAGTAAAAGCAGGATGGTTGCCATGAGGCTCGGTGAAGTAGTTTACGCTGAATGCGAGTTCACTCGTGTTGAGCCATAGATTATTGAGTGGAGTGAGTGCGAATTTCTGTCCGCTTGTGGTTGTGATGACGGCTCCCTGCAGGTCAGCAGAAGGAATAGCAGTGCGATCAATGCCAAGAGAAATGACATAATTGCCCCAATTGGCGGAAGTTCCAGAAGATAGGTTGACTGATGAACATTCCATCACAACAGGTGCCGCAGTGTAGGCACTGAATGAACCGTTGGAAAGTAGTTGTTTTGAAGAGGCAAAAACAGAATCTTCAACGAATGTGAATCTTGCCTTTTGTTCATCAGTAAGTTTATTGTACACATCCTCAGTCATACTGACACTAACTGCCTTAACACCAAGAATCTGGTTTCCTTCTTTAGATATGACACAAGAAGAAAAACGTGATGCTTTTCCACTGGTCGCTGATGTAAAAACATCAACACCATCTGCGATAAGGGCTTCAGCAGGTGTATGAAGTTCTCCTTCGAAAAATTCTGCAAAAGTCATGTCTGTAGTCGCATAATACATTTTCCCTGAATATGCAGCAGGGTTAAATTCTATGCTAGAGACCGAGTCTTTGTTGTAAACAACATTTGTACCGTCGTTAAGATTGACACGAATGTTCTGTGCTTGAATTGTACTTGCCAAGACTAACAATACTGCAAGTGTGAAATTTTTTTTCATTTTTAATACTTTTTTAATCTACAACTAGAATGTTAACGAACACAAACTTTGAAACTTCCATGAGATGTTTTGATTATACAAACGGAATTTTTCTGATTGTCCAAAGAAAGAGATATGTTGCCATTTTCATCGGTAATTCCTTTTGTTATAACTATACCTAAGATATTGCATACAGAAACATCAGATTTTGGATTCAAACCGCTAGCTTCCAATAAACCATTGTTGATAATAAACAAAGGAGATAGGAGTGGAGTAGTTTGTTTTACACTTGATGGATTATTATCAATTGTGAAAGACCGATATTCGGTAAGTGGATACGATACAGTTTCATCGTCTGTTTTCAAAATGAGAGAATAAGTATCGAATGATACAACTGGATTCGATGATAGCAGAAATGAAATTTTCTCATCTTTGATGTCCGTTACCACAACTTTATCATCTGCCGATAAATGTTGAAATACACCTAAGAAAGATGTCATCAGAATAAAGCATAACTTTTTATTCATATAAATTGATTTTACAATTGTTTTATCTTTGTTGCAAAGTTATATTGTAGAACATGTTTTGGCAATACTCATAATTAGGCAAAAATTTAAGGAACTTATCAGATTTAAGTATATTGTAAGACCTTCATTTAGCATTTTAATACGAGAATCACAAAGTGCGGTTTGTTGATGCAATTTTTTAAGAACGCAAAGTTTTCTATATTTTTTCTTATTTTATAAACAGAATAAATTGTTGTCAGTTGTCTATCCTTTCAAAAATCCGTATTTGCCTATAATTAATATTATGTTTAATTTTATTCTGGAGAGCAATCCCCCCTTATAAAAATTAAGAATTAAGAATGAAAAATTATGAATTAAGTTTTTGTTGTTAAATCAGGCTATGGTTGGGATTCGTTGTCAAACGAATCGCTATTGTGGCCCCTTGTGAAATTAAGAATGAAAAATTAAGAATGAGATTAATTAACCGTAGTCTGCGATGAACTCCAATCATTACGAATTATGCATTAATATATTTCCATGGCCAAATCATTTTATCCAAAAATTCTTCTGATGAGTAAAGAGGAATTGCTTGATCTTGCTCGACAAATAAATTGCATTTTTCATTTTCAGATTTTTCATTTGGATAAACGAACGCGAAACTGTCACGATTGTAATCAAAAGCTTTTCCGATGTATAATCCGGCTCCGTTTCCGTCTTTGGCCTGAGCCACGATCACAGCGTCTGACATGCCGACAATTATACGGTTTCTTTGTTCATAGATTCTGTTTCCGTATCCAAATTTGAATCTGTTTTCTGATATGACGCAAGAAGCTGAAAAAATTCGTTTTTCGACGGTGTTTTCATATTTGTGGCCGAATCCATGTGGCAAGACGCAGATTGTGTAGAATCCAAGTTTTTGAGCGTGCTTGAGAACCATTGCGTCTATACCTGGAGCTATCCCTGCCACAATCACCAGATTTTCTTTATAAGGTGCGAGATTATCAAGCATTTCCTGCACATGCCTCTCTCCTATTTTATCCGCCTTTCTCGACCCCACAATTGACACTGCGTATCTGCGGTTTGCATCCAGATTTCCTTTGTGAAAAACAACCAGCGGATAGTCTGGACAATTAAGTAATCTAAACGGAAATTCGTTATTTTGAGCGAATGTTGCATCAATGTTATTCTTGGCTATCAATTCGCATTCGGTATCGGCAAGTTTGATGACATTTTGTAAATGCTGGCGACGGTGCTGTGAATAATACAATTCCGTCTTTCCCAGATCAAGAAAAACGGCTTCAGCACTACCCTTTTCTTCCAAGATTTTGAGCTTTTGATAAGGCGTAAGACCTTCCAAAATAGATAGTGCCAGCATGTAAAATTCTTCGTCTGTGTAATCCATTTTCGTACTGTTATTATTGGTTATTTTTTGAATTTTATGATCGTATTTTTTCGTATTTATAACGACCTTCTAATCTTTCCATAGATATTATAATTTTAGATTTACTTCCTGAATCTCTCTAAATGTCGTCAAAGTATTAAAGATTTAAGAAAATAGATTTATTATGGCTGTCGGTAAACTTAAAATGACTCCAATTGATATGAATGAAATGAAAAAGTAGAACAAACAGCGTGGGACAAGAAAGTCTTTCCAAATAGCCATATCTTCGAGAGTGTACTTGCCACTTGAGTTGATCATTGAATATTCCCTATATGATGTATAAATGGTTATAGCCAATGCTATTGTCGTGGTGATTGCATATATAATACCATAACTCATAATGGTTTCGAAATACTCATCGCAAAATGTCCATATAATAATATCTATAAAGCCAATAAACAGAAAAAATACTGCGTAACTTTCTAATTTATAATTACCGTTTGATAAGTCCATCTCCTCTTGGGATTGTCCGAACAGTTCAATATCTCTTTTATGTTTTTCTTGGAATATTTCCATATCAGTTTTTCCATTGAAGTAGTTCAAGTGTATTATTTTTTTTACTGTTATTTCATCAATTTGAGGTTGGAGGATAGTCTCTATATAGTCTCCATCTTTCCAAGTTTTGTATTCCTCTTCTGATATTACACCTTTATTTTTTTTATTTGTATAATCATAGAAATGAGCATAATAAGTATGGCTGTTTTTATCTTTATATTCCTCTAATCCTATTATTTTTGCAGAATATTTAATTTTATCGTTCTTGAATATAGTATGCGCAAGGATATATACAATTATACAATGTATAAAAAAAGTAATTATCCATAAGAAGAACGAATCCATTACATAAATAATTAAGAATTTTGATGTGAAAATGTTAGAGAAAAAAGAGTCTGTCACAGCAAGAACATTTGCTATTAAAATTAGTAATGCTCCTAGAATTGCAGGTATTTTACTATATATTCTCTCGTTTTTTATCATAAACAATATAGAAGGAATACAAGATAACAAACCAACAAGAGGAAGAAAATCATTATTATAGAATGAGATTTTGTGATAAGATATTAAGAATAAGAAGATAAAGAATAAACTTATACTTAATATTTTGGAGTACTTGTCCACTTTCTCCTTATTTTGGACACATTTTTCCTGAATCTCTTCAAATTTAGAAGATCCTGTATATTCTTCTTTGCTATATTTATTGATAGATTGTTCTTGATGTCCTTCTAATCTTTCCATATAATGACTGATTTTATTATAAAACTCATATAAAAAGCCAATGGCTTTCTCTGAAAACTCTGAGTTTTTTGTTTTTACTAAGTTAGGTGCATTTGTCTATCAGACAATATATTTCGCCAATGCTATTCCAGCAACACAGCACAAAACACAAACTATAACACTTGTCGATGCATAGATAGCTGCTACTCCCCAATCCCCTTTTTCTATTAATGTCATTGTTTCCAATGAGAAGGTAGAGAAAGTTGTGAATCCGCCACAAAAACCTACTTTAAGCAGCAGCGACAATCTTTCATCCACTCCTTTTATATCCGCCACACCTGCTATCACTCCGATGATGAATGAACCTACGATGTTGGCTATCATCGTTTTGAATGGAAATGCCGTCGACACGGGAAGATAATTCAACGAATATCTCAGCATCGCACCGAGCGCACCTCCAATCGCAACGTAGACAAAATTCATTATATATTACTGCTTTACAGTAGTCGCACCTTTGGCAATCATGATGAATGGGAATATAAACTCTACCATCCATGATTGTGTGTATCCAAGTTTGTTGACATTTGCACGCAGACGTGATGCTGTCTGTGCCGCATCAAGCTTGTCCCAATCATTTTTCTCCATCAGGTCTCTCACTCCATCCACAACGACTTTTCTGATCATTCCGTCGAAGTATTTTGGCATCTGAAGTTTCCATCCTAGATGTGTTGTAAGAAGCTGGACGAAATCCTGTACGAATCCTTGGAACACAACAAAGAAATTGTTGACCTGCTGAAGATTCTTGCAGTTTTTAGTGATTGAACGGTCGATATCCTTGAAGAAACTTTCGCTCAATCCGTAGTTTGCCATAAGCATTCTTCTTGCCTCAGCTCTCTCTCCAAGACCAAGTTTTCCGTTCTGAGTAGGCACTTTGCAAGCCACTTTGAAAGCTCTCAAGTCTGGCATCTGATTGATGTTTGTGATGCCGAAAGTGGCAGCCACGAATGCCTGGATATATACACGGATCAAAGATATGTAGTCTTCCTCATTCTTCTGAATTTCAGCCTGCTTATCTTCTCCCTTTTTTTTCAAACCGTCTAATAGACCCATATAATATCAATTAATAATTATGAATTAAAAATGAAGAATTGATAAGGAGACGGAATTCCTCCCGTCTCCTTTATCATCTTATTTCTTTACACAAAGAGCGTTGTTAAGAGCGACAACTGCCTTAGAGTAGTCGCCTCTTTCGATAACGAACTGCATATTCACCTGACGTAGCGACTGTGCGAAGCAATCGATGTTTACGCCTGAATCAGACAATGCCTGAGCAGCTTTGCAAAGGATTCCTGGGTGAGCGATGTTTGTACCGATGCAGCAAACGATAGCAGCCTCTTTGACAACAACCTCGTAGCAAACCTCTTGAAGTTCCTTGATAAGGTCTTTGCTCTTCTGCTTGTCCCAAACAACCATAGTGATGCAGTTGGCGTTTGTAGTCTTCAAGATGTAGCTTACACCATGTTTTGCGAATACCTGCATTACCTTCAAGTCGTAGCCAACCTCACCTACCATCATAGGGTCGTGAACCTCGATTGCCAATACTTTGTCTGTACCGGAAACGATCTCAACTTTAGTCTCCTTGCTGATGTAGTTCTTAGAGATAAGTGTACCTGGGTGCTCAGGCTCGAATGTGTTCTTGATACGGATGTTGATGCCTGCAAGCTCAAGCGGTTTTGCAGCCTTAGGGTGGATAGCCTCCATACCTACGTCAGCAAGCTGGTCTGCCACCATGAAGTTAGTGTTACCCACTACGATGCTGTTCTCTGTACCTACAAGTTTAGGATCTGCGCTAGATAGGTGGAACTCCTTGTGGATAATAGCCTCATCAGCCTTCACCTCAACAGCGATCTTAGAGAAAGTGACCTCAGAATAACCACGGTCGAATGCACGCATTATTCCCTCTATACCTTTAGTATATCCTGTAGCGATGCAAAGAGTCTTGCTGAAATCGATGCCAGAGAACTCTTTCTTGATACGCTCGTCAATAGTAAGCGACTCACTGTCGTTGAAACCGCAAAGGTCGACGAAAGTAGCGTTGATTCCGTTGTTCTGGCAGATGTTTACCGAGTTGAATGCAGAGTGAGCCTCACCGATAGAAGAAAGGATCTCACGAGCAGCCAAGAAGATGTTAGCCTTGTTGACGTATCCTGAACCAGCCACGTTGTGCATGCTGTAAAGATAGTTCTTTGCCTGCTGGATTCTGTCTTTGATGAATTTGTCTGCAACCTCCTGATCAAGTTTGATATCAGCGAAACCACGGTTTAGCTCGATAAGTTTGTCGCACAACTCATCAAGAGCGGTGCTGTAATCACCGTCTTCAACAAACTTGACATAGATACCTGGAGCACCAGTCTTCTTATGTTCAAGCAACCAGTTAGTGACATTGTTGTAAGCAGAAACAACAAAGATTCTGTTGTACAACTCACTTCCGCTTCTTTTACCTTTGATTATGTTCGCCAAAACGTCCTGAAACTGACTCATGGACGTACCACCAATTTTCTCTACTGTAAGCATTTTTACACAATATATATTATTTGGATGCAAAAATAGTATAAAAAAGATGTATATGCCAAAAAACACGATACAATTTTATATTGAAGGGCATAAAAATGAATTGTGACGAAAACGAAATAATGTCAGCACTTCCGTCTTTGCAAATAGAATAATCGGTGACAAAAATCAAGAAAAAGACCTGATTTTTACGCAAAAAGTCAGAAAAAGCAAGATTTTCGGAAAAAAACGAAAAAAAATGTCAAAATTGTTGTTGCGTAACATAAAAGAGTGTAATTTTGCAGTCGATAATGTATGTTTATTACACAAATTTAGAAAAAGAAAAATGAATCAAGTTTCAGATCGTTTGGCAGCAATGTCGCCATCAGCGACTTTAGCTATGTCTCAGAAGAGCAGTGAGTTGAAAGCTCAGGGTGTAGATGTCATCAACCTAAGTGTTGGAGAGCCAGATTTCACCACCCCAACCCACATCAAGGAGGCTGCTAAGAAGGCTATCGACGACAATTTTTCTTTTTATTCACCAGTGACTGGTTACGCTACTCTTCGTAACGCAATCTGCCAGAAGCTTAAGAAAGAGAACAATCTTGAGTTTACTCCAGATCAGATCGTTTGTTCGAACGGTGCAAAGCAGTCTGTATGTAATGTAATCCTTTCTATCATCAGCAAGGGCGACGAGGTTATCGTTCCAGCTCCATACTGGGTTAGCTACATCGAAATGGTGAAGTTGGCAGAGGGAACAAATGTAATTGTCGAGGCTGGTCTTGACCAGAACTTCAAGATCACTGCAGAGCAGCTTGAGAAGGCAATCACACCAAAGACAAAGGCTCTTATCCTTTGTTCTCCATCAAACCCTACTGGCGCAGTATATTCAAAGGCTGAACTTCAGGCTTTGGCTGCAGTTATTGAGAAGCATCCTAATGTGTTTGTTATCGCTGACGAGATCTACGAGCACATCAATTATGTAGGCAAGCACGAGAGCATCGCTCAGTTTGAGAGCATCCGTGACCGTGTCGTTATCATCAACGGTGTATCTAAGGGATACGCTATGACAGGATGGCGTCTTGGTTGGATCGCCGCTCCGCTATGGATCGCTAAGGCTTGTTCAAAGCTACAGGGTCAGTATACTTCTGGTCCATGTTCAATCGCACAGAAGGCATCTGAGGCAGCATACCTAGGTGATCAGACATGTGTTGAGACAATGCGTCAGGCATTTGAGAGACGCCGTGACTTAGTGATCAGCTTGGTTAAGGAGATCAAAGGTTTGAAGGTTACAGTTCCAGAGGGTGCATTCTACGTATTCCCTGAGTGCAAGAGCTTCTTCGGAAAGAAGACTCCTAAGGGTGACGTTATCGCAAACGCTAATGATTTGGCTATGTACATCTTGATGGAAGGTCATGTAGCTTGTGTGTCTGGTGACGCATTCGGTGATAAGAACTGCATCCGTATGTCTTACGCTACATCAGAGGAGAACATCAAGGAGGCATTCCGCAGAATCAAGGAGTGTCTTGATGCAATCAAGTAATTGATTTTTACAAGATATCGGAAGGAGACGTGAATATTCGCGTCTCCTTTTTAATTTATATTTCCGGTATCCTAAGCAGATTTTATTTTGGGGAATCTGATTCCGAAATTTGTATGGTTGGAAAATGAGGATTGCAAATGGCGGAATGCCCTTGCCTTCTCCACTTCCACGCAACCGTAGGAATATTCAATATAAATAAATTAAACTGTTTCTATATTATGGAAAACATCTCCTTTGGGCTTTACATGTTAATGTATGTTGTTGTTTTGGGAATAGCCTGGTTCTTGGTTGGGAAATTCAATCAGGAATATAAATTGTATTGTAAGTTTTCGAAAGGTGACGAGATGCTTAAGTTGATGGCCAAAGATCCCCTTCGTTTCCATAACAGTATAGTTTACCTGATGGTTTGTGCTATGCATTCAAATTATACTTCATTGCAATATGATAAACTGAAATTGATCGTACGCTATATCTGTGAGGTCTGTCCTGTCGTTTATCAGAAAGAGATGTTGGTAAATTTAAAAAAGTTAATCGGAGATGAAGAAATTCGAAATAGGTTTAGTGGAGAAAAGACAATTATCAACATTGATTATTTTTTGGAAGGAAAGCCAGATTTCATAAAAAAGTTTATTACTGGAAATGTCTTCTCTCTGAATGGAGTTGGTTTGGCGGAGGAAATGTCTAAAATTTTGACAGAAAAAGATAAAATCTATCTTATGTACCTCCTATTCCGTGTCGCTACAGCCAATGGAAAGTTTACCACAACAGGCTCGGAATCATCATTGGTCGTAATGAATAAATTATGTGTGGATGGATTGAAAATAACAAAAGAAGAATTGGATCTATTGATCCAGCAATATACAAACAAGAATCTGCAAGGATGGTATGATGAGCATTTCGGAAGAAAAAGAGACCTTTATCCGTCGTTTGATCAAATTGGTAATATTTTCCGTAGCGAAGACAAACCATTTGCGTTTGTAGATCAGGTGAAAGATACTGCAATGACGACGTCGGTTTATTTATTAATTTTATTAATTTTTATTCTGAATTTCATAATGTATATTGTGATTTTAGTTTGGGAACATTCTACAATGTTTGGCAATGGTCATTGGTGGTTGTTTTATTTAGGAATTATATCTTATATTTTTCTTCTTTGTTTTATTGGACAAGGATATAATCATAAATTTGAATCTGCACAATATTATCTTTTAAGAACAATAAAAGAAAATAAGTGGCAGATAAGAAATCTAATCATTTGTTCTGTATATTCTCTATTTATCATATTTTCCATTCTTTGGTGCGTGTCGTATTTATTATTCTTGGACGGATATAAATTATGGTGGATATGATACAGAATGGCGAATTTATCGTCGTATTGTGGGGATGTTTGTGTGATATTTAGTAAATTTGCTTTGATATAGATGCAGAATATGTGTCTTTCTGATTTAATCATATTTTTATTATGGAAAATTATTTTTATGTTATTTGTCTGATTTCGTTTGCTATAGTCTTCGGTATAGCCTATTATTTGATCAATCGTATCAATAAGGAGATGGAACTTTACAATCTGTTTTCGAAAGATGACAGTATGCGCAAGTTGATGGCGAACGATCCAAAACGATTCCATATCAGCATCGTCTACCTGATGACATATATGACACGCTCGAATGGAGACAAAGTGCAGAGAGATAAGTTGGAGATGATTGTCCGCTATATCCGTGAGGTTATTCCACAAGAATATCATAAAGATGCGATAGAAGCTCTCAAATATCTTACAGATCGAGAGAAAGGAAGTGGAAAACATAGAAGAACAGAATCTTTGGTGGATGTTGATGCTTTTATGAGAGGATCCTCTAATTGCATTTATAATGGTGATAATTCGTTCCATTATGAGCATGATCTTCATGGCAGGAGAATGGCTGCGGAGTTAGCTTCATATATGACGGAGGATGACCGCATGTATGTGATGTATCTGCTCTACCGTCTTGCCATAGCAGATGGCATTATAACAACAGATGGCAGCAAATCAGAGATGTATATGTTGAACAGATTGTGTGTCAATGGATTGAAGATTGATAAAAATGAACTTTCCCATCTAATAAACGCATTTAAAAACGGTAACGACAAAATGTGGTATGACCAACATTTCTTTAACAAAGAGGATTTCTATCCGTCGTCGGATGTGTTGGCTGATATATTCCGTATGGATATGTCATCATTGTCGTTATTAGACAAGGAGGTTCCAAAAACATCTGTATTAGGTTCTATTCATATTGCATTGATTGGAATTTGTTTCCTTTCCTTCGGAATGTTTTTTGTGTTTAATAATTATGAAGCCGATTTGATGGGAGATGTCTATCCTACATGGATTTTTATAGTTGGATTGATCTCTGCGATTATATTGCTGATTGTCGTGTGTAGTGTGAATCTTGAGTTGGAATCTTCATTGGTTCCTGTGCTACGAACAAAAATAGAAAACCATCTGCAGCGAAGAGGAATAATCATATCTTCTATCCTTTCGGTTATTTTTGTAGTTTCTCTTCTGTGGGAAGCCTCCAACACGTTGTTTCTTGTAGGAAATGAAATTTTCAGTAATACAGAGCCTATTGTTGTGACGGTGCCTGTGACTGATACTTATACAACAACTACACGTAGCAAGAATCATACAACCACACATTATCATGTGAGATTCACAGAAGTTTCGTTTTGGGGCAAGAATATAGAGGCAGATGGCAAGAAGAAAGTTTCATTCCCTAATAAACTATGTCTTCAGATGTTGCCATGGCTGTCGTGCATGAAGCTGAAGGGAGTGGAAAACACCAAAAAGATGTCCTCATTGGAAGTTGGTCATACCTCTTATTGTTTAGCTAAAGGAAAAGACATACAGCTTTATTACAAAGTTGGCTATTTTGGCCTACTTTACTATGATAGATTTAGTTTGGTTGATCGAAAGGAAGATGTCGCGACTGAATCTTTCTCCTATTGATGATTTACAGACGGATGAGAAGTGAGAATAAAGTCAGATTATTAATTAATTTGTGTTATAATTTGTAAATTTGGCTTTGGTTTTGTAAAGACGTGAATGTTTGCGTCTTTATTTCTTATTTTTTATTTTGAAATCATGGTACAATATTTCTTTATCTTATACATCGTATTCTATGCTATTGCGATAGGCATCTCTGCTTATTTGATTATTCATATCAAAAAGGAATATGATCTGTACCGTCTTTTTTCTGGAGATAAAGAGAAAATGCGTGCCATGTTGGCAAAGGATGCCAAACGTTTCCATATCAGCATCGTCTACCTGATGACATATTTGACTCGTTCGAATAGTATAAATAAAGTCCAGTATGGTAAATTGCAAATGATCCTACGTTATATTATTGAGGTGATACCTCTTGAATATCAGGTAGATGCAATTAAAGCCCTAAAATATCTTACAGACAGAGAGAAAGGGAGTGGAAAAAGTAGAAGTGAGGAATCTATTGTTGATGTAAAACTGTTTAAAAAAGGGAACTATCAGAATTGCATTAAACATGGAGATGATTCATTCTATTATTTTCGTGACATTCATGGAAAACGAATGGCTGAAGAGTTGGCTCTGTATTTGTCGGAAGACGACCGTCTGTATGTGATGTATCTGCTCTACCGCCTTACTATTCTAGATGGAATAATAACAACAGACAGTTCAGACTCTGAGATGGATATGTTGGAGGATTTGTGTGTTGATGGGATGAAAATAGACAAAAGCGATTTGGATGAGTTGATACACGAATTTGCGACAAGAAAAGATCAATTTTGGTATGACAAACATTTTGCAAACAAAAACGGCCGTTATCCGTCTTCGGATCTATTAGCGAATGTTTTCCGCGTCGATATTGATGAATTGGCATCTATGAAACATAAAGTCACTAAGACTTCCTTTTTAGATCCAATTCAGAATTTTTTGGCTGTGTCGTTGGCTGTGTTGTTTGTTTTATTTGTTGCTTACAGTTGTTGGGTGGGTGATCTTATGACTTATGCCTACCCTTTCAAAATAAACATTATAGGATTTTTAGTGGTTTTGGTATTGATAGTACCACTCTTTTTTATAAAGTCATTGGATTCTGCTGTTGTAGATGTGTTAAGGACAGATATCGAAAATCGTCTTCAACGAAGAGGCTTGATTATATCTTCGATCCTTTCGACTATTTCCATTATTATGCTAATGTTTGGAACGTCTAATTTATTGTTGTTGATTGGAAACGAAACATATGCCAATCCCAAAAACTCTTTTTATATGACACTTCCTGTGACAGGAACTCATTACACCAGTGGTAAAAACACAACTTATTATGTTGATTTTCAAGAAATATCATATTCCGACATGAAAATTCCAGAAGTGACAGGAGAGAAGAAGAATATATCGTTGATTAATTTATTATGTTTGAATTCTTTGCCTCGTTTGTCTGGATTGGATTTATTGGGAATCAGATATTATAAAACGAAGAGTTCTAAATCAGTATCTCATAGTGAATATGATATAGCCAAAGGAAAGTATATCAAGTTGAAATTTATGGTAGGATATTTCGGATTGATTTACCTTAATTCTTATCAAATTGTGGATCATAATGATGAGGAGGATAATAACGTGGTGATTGATTCTGTGGAATAAGATGTTGGTGAATATCCAGTGTTTGAGAATTAAAATAAAAAAGGGACTAAATGATAAATTTTAACAAAATGCGAAAGACCGCAGTAGTTGGAATATTGTTGGCGATGGCACCGTCTTCTATATCTGCGTCGGAGATAGATACCATAGATATCAAGGTGGTGCTCGACTCTTTCGGCACTGCCCATGTGCAGGAACGTTGGAAGGTGGTTGTCGACAACAGCAATACCGAATGGTATATCTCGATGAAGAATTTCGGGAACATGATGATTTCCGATTTCAAAGTGTACGACAACGATCAAAATTATTATCTTTCAGATGATTCCCCATGGAATGTTGACCGTTCGAGAGACGAGAAGGCTGGAAAATGCGGTGTGAATGCTCTTCAAGGTAATGATTGTGAACTCTGTTGGGGAGTCGGTTCTTCCGGATCTCATTGTTGGACAGCTGAATACAAAATCAATGGTTTTGTGAAGAGATTCGACGATGGATGCGGATTCAACCACTGTTTTATAAACCACGACATGTCGGCTGGCCCTAAGTACACACGCACCACCATATCAATGGCAGACTCTACCCCACTCTCTTTTGAGAATGCGCGTATCTGGGCATTCCGCTACAATGGCACTTGCAGATTTGTGGATGGCAAAGTTGTGGCTGAGAATATAGAACCGTTGACAACGGACAACTCTATGGTTGTGATGTGTCTGTTCCCAAAAGATGCGTTCAATTCTCCAAACGTTGTGGCGGACACTATCGGCACAATGAAATGGCAGGCTCTTGAAGGCAGTGATTATCTGGAATCATATACAGAGGAAGAATATGCGGAAGGAAAGAATGTGTTGTGGAAAAACAATGAAGACCAGGATCTCACATTCTGGGAGATAATTCTGCTTATTGTAATTTTTGTAGTTGGAGCATTGTTTTGTGCTATCGGCTACGGTTTGTTTTATCTTCTTGTTGCCGCTGTATTGTATTATGGATGTGGTCTGCTTTGGAATGTGGTCAGTCTACGTCCACTACGCATCTATCTCCGTCGCAAAAAACTGATGGAAGGTGCACAAAGCGAATATTTCAGAGCTGTTCCATTGAATGGCAATTTGAACCGTGCTTTCTATATTCTTGACGAAAACAACTATAAGATTCTTCCAAAAGACAAAGATGATCTGTATGCGGCATATCTGGTCAGACTGATGTGTTACAAGGCCATCTCCATTACGTCTACTGTAGAAAAAGGAAAGACAGTGAATCGCATGAAGATTGCAAGTGATGTTGACTGGAATAATGTGAAAGATGAAAACAAGGCAGATTTAAGATGCATGAAACTGATGTATAAGATTCTTAAAAATGCGTCGGGAAAGAATCTGATTCTTGAGAAGGGAGAATTGAGAGCCTATCTTGATAAAAATAAAGGTGAAGCTAAAAATCTGTTGAAAGCAGTTGAAAAGGAGAGCAAGAAAGAGTGTACTCCACAAGAGTATCAGGAAGTTGTGGGATTGAAGAATTATCTGAATGATTTCACTCATTTGGATAGACGTGGGGTAAATGATGTAAAACCGTTGGATGGAAACGATGAAAATGTATCTGAGTCGAACCTTCCTGTTGACAACGGTTATAAGAAAGATTATTCATATTCAAATTCAAACGAAGGAGACCAAACTCTGCTTATTGAGAATAAGAATAATGAGGAAAGTACCACACCAGAACTTCAAAACACATCTGTTTCGACTGTCTATCAGAAAGATACCGCTCATGTAGACGCGAATGATGCCAGAGAGAAGAGGATGCTTGACGAGTATGAGACGAAGATGTGGGATGAGTATATTGTATACGCTACCCTATACGGAATGGCTGACCAAGTGATAGAAGATTTGAAGGAATACAGTCCAGACTATTTCACTGCATCTATGTTAGGATCGCAGCTTATTGATGAGTCGGGAAATGTTGTGAGCGACTTCTCTTCGTTTACTGGAATTTCAAGTGTCAGTCGTAGTATGTCATCACAATCGTCATCTTCAAGTTCCGGTGGCGGTGGTCGTTCATCGTTTGGCGGCGGTGGTGGACATTCCGGTGGCGGCGGTGGCGGTGGCGGACGCTAAATTAATTCATAATTCATAATGCATAATTCGTAATTGTTGGGATTTCGCAAACTTAGAGTTGAAAATCACCATTCTTAATTTTTAACTTTTAATTCTTAATTATCATTGCAGGTCACGGCAGAGATTCTTTTGATTAGAATTTCAACTGTGGCCTGATTTGATATTTGTTCCATGGTTTAGAATGTTGTATGTTATTAGGTCATTTTGTTTTATTCAACATATAATTAGAAAATATTTTTGGGTGATTTTGTTTGAATCAATCATTTTTTTCTATATTCGCAATGATAAATTAAATAATAGGGTTCGGGCTGTTTGCCCATAAAATTTTAATCTTATGCGAAAAAAAATCTTATTTTTCGGTCTTGCTGCTCTAGCGGCATTCAATTTCTTGTCGTGTGACGACGAGGATGAAAACAACAATGGTGACAACACAACAAACAACGGAGGTGGAACAACAACATCCAACTTGTCTGCAGAATTTGTCGGTGCCAGTGACTGTCTTAAAAATGCGTTGGATGACATTGAACTGAAAGATGCTACACGTGCCACTTACATGGATGGACAATCTTCCATTAGTTACAAATTTGATTCTGCCAATGGTGAATTGGAATTGATTCTTCAGGATGCGGTGCTCAATTGTGCCGCTACTCCAAAAATGGACATCAGATTCAGTGGGGATACTATAATTTTCAATCCATACAATTCCACTCCTGAACATTTGGCAAGATGTTTCTGCATTTTCAATCTGACATCCAAGGTAAAGGGAGCGGAGTCTAAGGTTTATTATATCCGACCTGAAAAGTTGACAGATGTGGAAGATGTTCTAGTGCTAGAACTATCACAAAAGAATGAAGGGGTGGTTTATTTCTCAGATGTTATTAATGGTGATTAAAAATTAAACCTATGAAAAAGACATTATTATTTTGCGGCCTGTTTGCAATAGCTGCATGCAATTTCATGTCGTGTGACGACGAGGATGAAAACAACAACAATGACAACACAACAAACAATGGAGGCAACAAAACAAACAACGGAGGTGGTGCAACATCCAATTTGTCAGGTGAGTTTGTAGGTGCCAGTGATTGTCTTGGTTCTCCATATGATACGGAAGGAACTCGTGCGGGTGCTAATAGTCTTGCTATGAGTTACAAGTTTGATTCTACCAAGGGAGAAATTGTTTTGAACATTGAAAAGATTGTGCTCAATTGTGCTGCCATACCTAAAATGGATTTCAAATTTAATGGAGACACAATTATTTTTAATGCGTACGATGCAAATACTGGAGATCAGGCTGATTGTATTTGCACATACGATCTCTCATCTAAAGTGAATGGTGCGGAGTCGAAGGTTTATTACATTCGTCCTGAATTTGCTACTGGAGAAGAAAACGTTCAGGTGCTAGAACTTTCACAAAAGAGTGAAGGAACAGTTTATTTCTCTATGTATTAATCAACAACAAAAATTAGACCTATGAAAAAGACATTATTATTTTGCAGTCTTTTCGCTATAGCCGCATTCAATTTCATGTCGTGTGACGACGAGGACGAAAACAACAACACAACAAACAACGGAGGTGGTGCAACATCCAATTTGTCGGCTGAATTTGTTGGTGCCAGTGATTGTCTAAAAAATGCCTTGGATGCATCGGATAATGATGACGCTACACGTGCAAGTTACTTGGATGAGAAAACTTCCATTAGTTACAAGTTTGATTCTGCAAAGGGAGAATTGGAGTTGAATCTTCAGAACGCAGTGCTCAATTGTGCTGCCACTCCAAAAATGGACATCAGATTTAGTGGTGATACTATAATCTTCAACCCATACAACGCAAATTCTGAAGAGGCGGCAAAATGCCTTTGCATTTATAATTTGACATCGAAGGTGAAGGGTGCAGAGTCTAAGGTTTATTATATCCGACCTGAACAGTTGACTGATGCGGAAGATGTTCAAGTGTTAGAACTATCACAAAAGAATGAAGGTGTGGTTTATTTTTCAAATGTTATTTATTGAGATTAAAAATTAACCTATGAAAAAGACATTATTATTCTGTAGCATATTTGCTATAGCCGCAATTAATTTCATGTCGTGTGACGACGAGGATGAAAACAATGACAACACTACAAACAACGGTGGAGGAACCACCACATCCAACTTGTCTGCTGAGTTTGTTGGAGCCAGTGATTGTTTGGGTTCTCCATATGATACGGAAGGAACTCGTGCAGGCGAAGGTGATCAGCCAGCAGGAACAAAACTTGGTTACAAGTTTGACAAGGAGAAAGGGGAAGTTGAGTTGACTCTTGAGAACCTTGTGTTAAACTGTGCAGCCACTCCAAAAATGGACATCAGATTCAGTGGTGATACTATAATCTTTAATGCATACAATGCGGGTAGTGAAGCTGCAAATTGTAGCTGTCGTTATAATCTGACATCCAAAGTGAAAGGTGTTGAGTCGAAGGTTTATTACATCCGACCTGAAAGATTGACTGATGCGGAAGATCTTCAGGTGCTTGAACTTTCACAAAAGGAAGAAGGTAGCGTCTCTTTCTTGAATCCTTATGGATCTCAATGGCTTACAAATGAATGTAATGTTGAGGCTCCAAAATTGGTAAGTGTAGAACAGGAAGGATATCTAGTGATAGAAGGTCCTACATTAAGAAAGTCGTCACATGGTTATGGTGAATTTAGTGGAGTAACTGAAGATTCAATCCTAAAAATCAACAAGAACTTTTATATCACTAGTTTTGATGAGTATGTTGTAAAGACCGATGATAGCTATCAGTTGTTGTGGTCGAAAACAGAAAACGGTCCATGGGTACTTGGAGCTCCATCTGTTGATGTCATGAATGATGATCTTGAACTTCAAGAGTTAGAGGATGTACATGGAGAAGGTTATGTTTTCTATGTAAAGCAGACGAATGGAGAGTGTATGAGTGAAGCTGTAAAATTGGTTGTCGTTTATATGGATATCAATTAATTTAGCTTTAGAGATGAAAAATGTTAAGCTGGATTACGTGTGTAGTCCGGCTTTTTTTGATTTTGTTGCAGATAAACAAATATTTGAAAATGTTGGATGGTAAATTAAATAGAAGGATTATCTTTGCAGAAAATCAAAATTAACGAGTGTTAATTAAAATGAAGGAAGAGGTATTACAGTACATTTGGAAGCATCGTCTTTATAAGGAACCGCTTGTCACTACGGATGGGGATTCCGTAGAAGTAATCAATCCGGGTATGCATAACCAGTCGGCTGGTCCAGACTTTTTCAATTCTACAGTCAAGATCGGCTGTCTCACATGGGTCGGCAATGTTGAACTGCATGTCAGAGCCTCTGATTGGAAAAGACATAACCACGACTCTGACGCCCGTTACGACAATGTGATCTTGCATGTGGTGAGCGACGCGGATGAATCTATAATGCGTAAGAATGGAGAACGTATTCCGACGGTGGTGCTTAAAATATCGGATAAAGTTGCGAAAATAGCTCAGGACATCGCGTCGTCGCCATCGGATATCAAATGCTCCCAATATTGGAAGACGGAATTTATTTCCGATATCCGTTTGAGATTCAGTGCTTTATTGTTTGAACGTATGAAGCGACGTGCGGATATCCTGCTTCAAAATATCCGTGATCTTAATACGACGTGGGATGAGATGCTTTATATCCTCATCTGCCGTACGATGGGAGGAAATGTCAACCAACAGCCGTTTGAGACTCTCGCTCAACGTGTGCCACTCGACATAATCGGGAAAAAAGCGGATGAAGAATACAAGATTGAGTCCCTACTCTACGGAGCTGCCGGAATGCTTGACGACGGTGATGACGATTACGTCGCTCGTCTGCGTCTGTTTTATAAATCTGCGTCAGCCACATTCGGTATAAAAAGAATGGAAGGTTCGGAATGGAAATACAGCAAGATGCGTCCGCCTTCGTTTCCGACTATACGAATATCACAGATTTCTCAACTGTTATTCCGTCG
>CACZOA010000085.1 GCA_902782665.1 uncultured Bacteroidales bacterium | reverse complement strand
CAGGCAAAGTTTTTTGTATCATCGTCACTTCTCCCCGAGACATCGTCACGGGTTTCTCTCGCTTTGCTCGGTAACGTCTTTCAGACGGAAAAAGATGGCATTATCAGTCATATTCCTCATTTTTCCCAATAATTACGGCAGGTTTAAAACCTGCCCCTACGATTATTCTCTCCTATCTCCCTTCAAAGCGTCAGCTTTCTCCGTGTCCTCAGGACTCTGTGGTTTTATTAACCCAAAAGACCAAACGACAATAATAAGTGAATTGTATAATTATGTTATAATAAGGTTAAAAAAACTAAATCTGATTTCTCTCTGCACTATTTTTCTTTACTTTGCAGAAGATTTGGAAAACGTAAATTTTACTGCTATGAAAAAAGGTATAGTTTTATTGATACTTACTCTGTTTTGCGGACTAGCTTCTATCTCCGCACAGGGTTTCGACCAGAACCGTTACGACAATGGTCTGCAGCAGATTGCAGAAGCTAACCGCAACTACTTCCGCAATCAGGGATGGATAGAAAACAACTGGTACCAGCTTTCAAATTGGTATCCCGACGTCCTACTTATCGATAATGAGGAGAAAGCATACATCGCAAAGGTGATCTGTTCCGACAAAATCATGTCGAGATTCGCAGCTCTCAACCGTATCAAGAAAGACGGTGCTCTGCCAACACCACGTGAAGTGGAGGATTTCAACCGTCTAATGTGGGATGAGATAGATGCCGCCGTGGCTTATCTGTATAGAAGGTAAATGGTGTAGACATTATATAATACTTTGGAGGGAGTATCAAAATGTGAAATATTTTGATACTCCCTCTTTTTATGGCAAATTTTTCCAAATTCTTAGTGTTAATTAACCCTTTCCTCAACAGGTTCAATGAAGTTAAAAAATGTGAAAATCGTTATTGTTTCGTTCTGTTTGTGTAATTTTGAAAAAAATTCTTACAACAACAAACTTTTAAGCGAAAAGAAATATATTTGTTATGAATAAGAGTACAAAAAATTATTACTTAGAAAAAGTGGAAGGTGCATTGTTTAGACGACACTTTTACAAGTATCTGCCAACGCTTTTGACAATTTATTTGTCATGTATTTTCTCTTCCGTATTTTCTGCGGTGGTGGTATCTGAAGTATTTGTTGATACAACAACGAATAATATTCAGTACGTGGAGATAACCAATATCAATAATAAAAGTCAAAAAGTGAATCTGTTTGAGTTTTCCAACGGGAACACATCTGTATATGTAAATGATACCGTTTCATTTGCACCTCATGAGACAAAAATCATGATGTTCTCGGAATTCATTTTACCAGACAGCTCTGAGATTGATAGTTCAAAACTTATTTTTTCCAATTCTATTTTGAGAATGTATGACATATTGTTGATGACACTTGACAGCACAGTTTCTGATACATTTTTTGTCAAAGCCAAAGTAGCTGGATGTACAGAGAGAAACAATGTGTTGGTGGATGAGGAATTTGGTATTGTCTCTTCCGATTTTAGAGATGCATCACCGTCACCATTGAAAGGAAACATGAATGTGAGAATGAAGAAGGTTTTAGCTTATACCTACGACAATTCAGGAAACCGATTGAAATCTGCCAGCAAAATAGTATATGAGGTTAAAGGAGACGAAGAAATTATAGAAGAAAAAGAGCCTCTCGTTCCGGAAATAGTGATTGAAGACGACAGAACACATCCAAGATTTCAAGTTTATCCGAATCCTACAAATGGAGACGTGATTGTCGAAATGCCTGAAACAGGAGATTATACAATAAAACTATTTAATTTAAGATCTGTAAGTCTGCTTACAGAAGAAATTGTAAAAGGGAATACAGCGAAAATAAACATGACGGATTTGGCGACAGGAATATATATGGTCACCGTGTACAGAGGAAGTGAAATTTTCGGAACAGTGAAAATCATAAAAAAATAAGGGATTATGAATGGAGTAAAAAAAATAGTTATGTCTCTGAGAGTTGTTTTAGTCGCATTATTTACTTCGACAATTTGTCTACGTGTTATAGCAGACGACGTCGCTCGTCCGAGAACCAATATTAATACCCATGTCTCACAAGGAGCAGCATTAGTTGATCTTCCGATAGCTACACCACCAGGAGTTGGAGGATTCAAACCAGATTTAAGATTTTTCTATAATTCAGACGCTGCTGACGGATTGCTTGGTTTTGGCTGGATGATTTCACCGTTGCACAAGATCACAACAACAAGCAAAACCGTTTTCTATGACAATACCGTTGAACCTATCGGCAGTGCCTTCTTGTTGGATGGAGAAAGACTCATAGAGGATAAAACGCAGTATGACACGATTTTCTACAAAAAATATGCAGATGACAATACGACAATCGCAAAATACGATAACAAATTTATAGTCCGTCTTCCTAACGGCAATGTGCAGACTTACGAAGAATCTCTGCCTGGATCTTATTGTTGGCTTTTGCAATCAGAGAAAGACAAAAACTCCAATGAGATAAATTATTATTGGAAGTGTACGGATGGGGAGACTCATAGGATTTCAGAAATACGTTATAATCAAAAAGGGGCAAACGACCAGAAGGTCTCAGTGATCTTCTCATATATCAAACGAGACGACCCGTTAACCACCCTTTACGCAAAAAGACTGGTCAAAACCAATTACTTATTGTCTGATATCAGTGTGACACTTGGAGACAAAGCATACCGCGAATACTCCTTGACATATAATACGTGGTACGGACAAAGGGTTTTGAAACAAATTGATGAGAAAGGCACCAATGGCGAGACTCTTCCTCCATATACCATCCAATGGACTGAGGAACCATCCATATATCATTGGAAAAACACATTCTCCACAGCCCTTGATTATCTTATCGACAAAAACAGCACAAACTGGACTTTTGCTGATTATGACGACGATGGAGTGAAAGATTTGGTTTCATGGGGTGACACGTATGTGAAATTCTATTCGAAAAATAAAGATGGAGAGTATGTCTACAAGCATCAGATGAACACGCCCGACGATTGGAAAATCATCCAACCGATTTTCGGTTGCTTTTTCGATCCACACAAAACAGATGTGTTGGTGAAATTCCAAAAAAATGGATCATACAAAGTTTGTGTAGGAGATTTATCATCACAGAAAGTACTAATAGAAGATGCCGAAGACTTCATTCATATTGTGGCGGATATGGATAACGACGGATACGACGAATTTGTCAGGTATAAAAAAGCAATGGAGAATCATTGTGCAGATATCAAGATTTTTGATTGGAATAACGATTGTTGGGGACATCTTAGCTTTGTCGCAAGCGTACAAAATAACATAACTAGAAACTGCAAAGTGATGGTTTCTGATTATAACGGAGATGGCTTGCTGGATATCGCTTTTGGATACGAATACATAGATAATTGGTATGCACCAGAAATAGGAAGTGAAGAATGGTTTGATATAAAACAGTGGTCATATCTTGAGATATTCACGAACACAGGAATTAAACCAAAATCAGAATTATCTGGCGGGGGCAAGATGACATTTGAAATGGCAAAAACCATAAAATTCGACAACTTAATGGATTTTCATACGGTAGCCGATTTCAATGGAGACGGATTACCGGACATTCTTTATGGTATTGTTGATGGAAAAATTGACGAAGGAAAAACAAAATTCAATTATTGCTACGAAAAAAACCAGGGAATTCTTTACAATAGGGAAAACTTAGAGTTTGAAGAAAAAGGATTAAATGAATCTTATAGTCTATATTATCCATATACAGATAAAGATGACAACAAAAACGACATTAAAGTCGGTGATTTCAACGGAGACGGAAAAGCAGATTTACTCTTCTTATGTGCAAACTATACGATGAAAAAAGATGCATCACGTCTTTATGATTTATCTGGTGTTTGGGGAGAATGGAAAGATGCGACAATCGCATTCTATACGTCGACAGGAGAATCTTTCAAATTGGTATCGAAAAAGACAATTTCTGAAGAAAGAAACTGTTTCCTAAAAAGCAGCATCCAAATACATGATTTGGATAATAACGGCATTTCCGAAGCTGTCCATTTTATGGGATATGATCTGCTGACTTTGAAGGAATCTGGAAGAAGCGGATATTTTACAGAACTCGACAAAGAAAAACTGAAGCCATATCTGAGGACGATTGAACAAAGAGTCATGAACAGTATGGTCGATTATTTCGTGCTTTCTTATGAGCGTCTTTCTGAGGAAGGAATGTATTCGACTCCTACTGTTTACAATATGCCTGCATCTTTATATAACGGAAATAAAGTTGTTGTGTCAAAGCTTTCATTTACCGGACAACGTGTCTATTCCTACAAATATGGCTCGCTGTATTATGAAAAGACAGGAAAAGGATTTATCGGTTTCCTAAATGAGACGGTGACTGACGAAACATCAAAATTAGTCACAGAAAAAGAATGGAATTATTCCAAACCTTCGTTCATACCTTTCTCCTACAGGGAAAGAGTCTATGATGAGGATGGAAATGAATTGTCTTTGACAGATAAATCATTCCGCCTGGTAAAGAGAGACGACAAAAAAATTTATCGTGTGTCGCTGTCTTATTTGAAAGAGAAAAACTATCTCAACAATACTCTAACAACCACGTCTTATAAAGACATGAACTCGGCTTTTATGCCACAGACAATTGTCACAAAGAAGGGTGATGAAGGAGGAATAACAAAGACTGACAAAATAGTTTATGATGATGTCGACGGGGGATCAGGATCACTTATGAAGAGAATCTCGACATATTGGTCAGACAAAGAGGATTCTTCTTCCGTCAATTTGAAACTGGAAGCCAATTATTCTTACGATGAAAAGGATCGTTTGGTTGAGACTATCATCAAGCCGACGGGAATGGATGAGATGAAGGTGACGATGAAGTATGACTCTTTTGGTAACGTTGTCAAACTGGATTCATCATCATCAGGTATTTCAAAAAATTATTCGTTTGTATATGATAAAAGCGGAGTGAATCTTTCATCCGCAACCAACCCTCTTGGCGTGACGACGCGGTATGATTACTCCAATGGCAATCTGATAGCCGAACATACTCCTTTAGGTATAACGTCTTACAAACATAATGGGTTTGGAGATGTTGTCGGCATTTCATATCCAAACGGATCAAGTATGGAAAGACGATTTTCCTATTTGATGTATCATGGTGACCTATGCCTTCAGCAACGGGATTCGTTCTCAACCGGAATAGTAACCAAGTCCATCACTAATGAAGGAAGACTTGAGATGGAATCTTCCACAGGTTTTGGAGGAATGGTGTCAACGCGTGAGTATTTCTACAGCGATGGCAGACTGTCTACTGTGCTAAACACATTTGGAGACAAAAAGCCTAAGAGATCCAGCCATACTGTTTATGACAAGGCTGGACGTGTGACGCTTGAAAAACAATATGTCGACTCTTTGAAATATCCAGAGCAAAGAGACTTTTATGGCAATCTGATATACAACAGGTCTGTGATCGATTCCGTGAGGTATATCTACGATGAACGTCTCACAACCAAGATCCATGGAGCGGACACCATCATCAACGAGATTGACGACGCAGACATGACTCTGTCTGTCACTAAGAACGGAAAGCGAGTGGATTTCGCATACGACGCTATGGGCAACATGGTCTCTGCCACACCACAGGACGGAGAGCCTGTCACTTTGGAATATAATTCACTTCGTCTGCGTACAAAGATCAAAGATCCAAGTGGTGGGGAGATCTTCACTAAGTATAATGGTTTTGGCAATATGCTTCAGTCCAGACAGTGTGTGCACAAGGCTGGCGACACAATTGTGTCCAGACAGGTCTACAATGAGGTCGGCCAGATCGTGGAGTCGCAGATCGGTGATCAGACTTTAAAATTCGTTTATGATGAGCTTGGCAGACCAGTGTCTTGTGGAAATGGCAATCATGAGCAGACAATCGCCTACGACAAGGTTGGAAACATCGCATCTGTGACAGAACAGATAGACAGCCTGACATTCACAAAATCGCTATCCTACGATAAAATCGGCAGGCCAGTCTCAACCACGTCGCCAACAGGATTGAACATCAGTCTGAACTATGACCCATACAGCAACATCGAAGCCATACAATGCGACGGCAAACAGTTCTGGAGACTTGTCGACACAGACGAGTATGGCAAGCCGATAAAAGAGACCTATGGCGGAATCATCAGAACAACGAAGTACGACAACAGAGGTCTGCCTATTCTGGACGACGTGGCAAAACTGATGCACCATGAGTATCTTTTCGACATCAACGGCGACATGCTCCAGAAAAAAGAGACATATTCAAAGCAGGAGGAGGTCTATCTTTTCGACAAGCACAACCGCCTGAACATCTGGCGTACATTCGAGAAAGACACGCTGCGTAAGGAGATCACAGCCACCTACGACGACGTGTTCGGCAACATGACATCCCGTTCCGACTCCGATTTCGTATTCAACTACGGAGAATACGGTTTGTCTCCGCACGCCTTGACCTCGATAGACGCTCCTATACTCGGTCACGACAAGGAGAACAGCTACACCTACACCGATTTCAAGATGCTTGAAAGTGCGACGAACGGAACAGATTCTATTTTTATCACCTATGGTGTGGATTTCCAGCGTCGCAAAATGGATGTTTTCCGAAAAGATTCGTTAATTTTGACACGCTATTACTTCTCAGACTATGAGGAGGAGCATTATGCTGACGGCAGGGTGAGGAAGATAGACTATATCACTGGACCGACGGGATTGATCGGAGTGAACATCTCCACCGACGGAGTGGACTCGTTTCTCTATGCTTTCACCGACAGGTTTGGAAACCTTGTGATGCTTGTAGACGGCAATAAAAACATAGTGGAGAGGCTTGCCTACGATCCGTGGGGAGCAAGACGTAATCCTGACGACTGGACAAAGCCCGACACAGCGAGACATCTGTTGCCTCGAGGCTATTCCATGCATGAGCATCTCGATTGT
>CACZOA010000084.1 GCA_902782665.1 uncultured Bacteroidales bacterium | reverse complement strand
TGCGGAAATCAAAAAAGCCTACCGTGCGCTGGCAATAATGTATCATCCAGATAAAGTTTCCTCATTGGGCGACGAAGCTATCCGCCAGGCAACAGAAACAATGAAACAGATCAACCAAGCCTGGAATATTGTGAAAGAGGCAAGAGGAATGAAATAAAATTTCTACGTCGTAGACGTTATATAATTTGTTATTTTCCTCCGAGCAAATAATATGTTGATTTGTCGGCATGACAACGCTTGTCCTTAAACTTATATTCCAGGACCATTTCATGAGATGAGAATGGCGACGCGAAGTCTCCATGCACCACCAAATCAAAACTATATCCTAAATACAAATGGTCACCAAGAGCCACTCCTGCATTGATAATCAAATCGGTGGAGCCATTGCCTATCAGACTATGTCGGCAACTGACGCCGCAAGCCCATGCGTCGACGTCCTTATTCTTCGCTTTAATCAATGCGACGTGAATTTCTCCCTGCAGACGGTCGGAATCATACAACTGCACCATTCCACCTGTGTATAAATGAAGCCGTCTCAACGTCGGTCTACGATATGACCCATAAAGATAAAAAGCATTGACGGTGATTCTCCTATCCTGACGTGTCAGCCAATCCTCCATATTTTTAGCTGAGATGCCGACGGTGGTCTCGCCATCTTCTGTACCTACAATCCGTCGTTTATGTACCCACTCCACCCCAAAACTGAAATTTGGATTCACCTCATTGCTGTCATACAGAGATGCGTCGTCCATATCGTCGGCTGAAATCTTATTCACATCCTTCTGCTGGACCACCGCACCTCCTTCCAAACCAAGATTTACCCTATCATCATCTGAGCCGAGACTGAAAATATAATTGCCGTCAATCTTCACCGTAGATGTATAACCTGCCAGATCAAACTGCGTTTTGAGTCCAAACAACGATCTCAATTTCGGTTTATATTGACTGAAACATCCCCAAAACGACAATGGCTGACCTTCGTACCCCACCTGTTGCATACGTCCGAGCAACGAGGCATGTGTCATCGGCACAAGGTAAGATGGAGAAAACGGAGATCTGTCCGTCCAGAAATGTAAGGCATTGGCATCTGTTTGTGCTGATATGATTAAAGTATAAAATAATGAAAAAATCACACCAAATAATCTAAACATATTTTTTGTATCTGTTAAATGATCATATATAGTTAATTATAAAGGCTATACATCAAAAAGTATTACCAAGTAAAGCGAGCTCGTCTTGTGGTGAAGTCTCAGGTATACCAGGATCACCGCATGTCTGTAAGACAATACCGAGCGAAGCGAGAGTAACCTGTGACGAAGTCTCAGGTATTGACGAAGTCTCAGGAAGAGCTATAGGTCGGGACTCATGTCTGTAAGACAATACCATATCAATCATCAAGAAATCTATTAAAGTTTGGATCTAAATTAAATTCTATCAATAGTTTACCAAATTCTTCTTGAAAAACTACCTTCCTATGATGTTCCTTCTGATTGCGAATATAGTTTATCAAATTTGTTCTAGCATCAGCAGAGTAAGTAAAAGCAGCATACCCATTACCCCATGCTTCAAACAATGGGAACCAATCTCTATGCTCTTTCATCCATTTCGATGTCTCTTGTTTGAGTGTTTTCATAAAATCACTCAATGCTATTGTTGGGTTTAATTCCAAACACATGTGTACATGATCAGGCATTGAGTTTATACGATAAAGAGTACATTTCTTTCTTTTACAAAATCCATATACATATGCATAGAAATCTCTTTCATGTTCCACATTGATAGTATGATGGCTAAACTTTGTACGCCATACAATATGATATGTTAAACTGATATGACTCATATATTTCTCCTTTCTTTTAGTACTGTCTTTCAGACAGTTTATTATTTTTCTTTGATCCCCGAGACTGCGTCACGGGTTACTATCGCTTCACTCATTACTGTCTTTCAGACATTCTATTTTTCTTTGATCCCCGAGACTGCGTCACGGGTTACTATCGCTTCGCTCATTACTATCTTTCAGACATTCTTCTAAATCAAAAATTGTTGTGATTCCAATCCCTTTACATTGCTACCGTCACATATCCATAATGTTTCTGACCTATTGAATCCGTCACAATATAATAATATGTGTCGGGGGTGATTTTTCCATTAGGCAAAACTCCATTCCATCCGTCAGATCCCTGATAAAGCATTATCCCATGCCTGTCCTTTATCTCCACATGATATCCCTTCATAAAGTGATCATTTATCATATCCCCGTTTGGAGTAAAGGTGTTTGGTATTACAAACTCTGTTTCTATTGTTGTGTGAAGACGCAATTTGCATCCATCTTTTGTCTCTACCACTGCCACCGCAGAAAATGACATGGCATCATCAACATTAAAAGTATAGTTGAAACTTTGTTGCGAAGATGTTCCTCCGTCGCTCATCAGCCAAATGAAAACACACTCACCCAAATCATCCTCACTGTCCAACGACAAACTGACCTCTGAATCCCCACGTCTGATTTTAGCAGGTGTGGCTGAAATAGAAACAGTTGGCACTGGCAATTCTTCAATTTTGAAATCAATCCGCTTTTGACAACCATACCCATCCTTACCTATAACATATCCATTACCTGCCTCCGTGAAGATACATTCATCTTTGTCACTTCCGTCACTCCATACATATTCATCCGCTCCTGCAACCCCTATCACGACATTCTCGCCAGGACATATTTGGTATTTTCCTGTCGTTATCATATCCGGAATATCATTGTATATCAATTCAGTAGACGTGGATGATACGCATCCATACTCGTTTATTGCGACTACTTCATATTCCCCACTTTGTGTCACATCTATCTCCGCTCCTTCATCTCCTGTGCTCCATCTGTATTTGCACTTCGATTCAGATATAGCTGTCAACCTTGCATATTGTTTATTGCAGACGGGAGTTTCCGCTCCCAAGATTTCCACTTTAGGCAAACTTCTCTGATTGATTACAAACTGTTTATGACCTCTACAACCATTCTTATCAACAACAGAAACTGAATATTTTCCGTATTTAGCAAACTCAAATTCTTTAGAATTAGACAATGTATCTCCATTACTTTCATCAATCCACGTAGATTTAACTACATTAGATTTCAATAAAGCCACCCTTGCCACATCACCCGAATCTTCACAAATATCAAAATCTCCGTCAATTATCACATCGTCCATATCATACTTATACACAACTGTTTCAGCCATGTTACTTGCACACCCATTCTCATCTTTTGCAACCACAAACAATGTGCAAGTGTCTGTCACATACACAGATGAGTCTTTCTTCCCATTACTCCAATTGTAATCAACAAGTTTAGAACCAGACTTCTGTAATACAGTCAGTGTCGCCGTTTCACCGTCGCAAATATGCATTTTTCCTATCACATCTATTTTTGGTCTCGGCAGCACTCGGACATCAAATGAAGAATTTCGGCATTCCCCATTGTTGAGACAAACCGACACCTTATATATACGGCTCTCTTTCGCATATATCTCAGGTCTTCGTCTACCATCATCCCAAATATAATAATCTCCACCAGAAGCTATCAATAATACACTGTCTCCTTCACACACCGTAGCTCCGCCATCAGAACTTTCGTTAATAAGGGGAACGGGAACATCTATTTCCACCACATCCTTGAACGCCACATTTGAGCATCCTACACTATCCGTGCCTGTCACTGTATAGCGACCTCCGTGTGTGATTTCTATAGACGGTACTGTTCTTTTCTCCGTTCCCCACCCATACGTTTTACCTCCAGTTGCAGTCAGAATCGCAGTTTCCCCACGTCTTAACGTATCCTCTCCAACAATGGTGATTTTCGGCAAACCATATTCTTCTACCACGATTGTATCCACATTTTCACAACCGAATTTATCTGTAGCCACGACGGAATATATTCCTCCACTATAAACCGAAATTTCATCATCCGCCTTTCCATTACTCCATTGCAAAGAAACAGTTTCGTCTCTAGTGGTATCGGAAGCGACACCTATAGCCAATGCATTCAAAACTAATGAGTCTCCTTCACACATCCATGTATTTCCTGTAATCTTCAAATATGGTTTAATGTGCACATTTATATTAAACCAAACCGTGTCTGAGATTCCATCAGGCGACGTTGACACTACATAATGTGTTCCTGACTCTCTAAAAACAGCCTTTCTTCCTATACTTCCGTCACTCCAAACAAATGAATTAGAAACTGGTGCAAACACAGTAATCTCAGTCGAATCGCCTTCACAAATATCAAACTTACCGTCGACAAACAATTCTGACGTAGTCACTCTAATTGCAGCATGATCAAAGCATCCATATTCGTCATACACTGTAACAGAATAGTTTGCATACATATTTATATCATTTCCATCTATTGTGATTTGAGATGAAGTTTGACGATCCGGCATCCACAAATAGCGATAATCGGAGCTATCCGAATTAATTACATTTGCAGTAAGAGTTGCAGTTTGAGAAGAAGCGATCTGTGTTATTCCCGAGATTTCCACAGTCGGATTCCTTCGTTGTTTCACATAATGATACACTGTATCAGAACGGCAACCCATATTATCATAACCGACAGCCCAAAATACACCAGCACTATCAACAGACATTGTTTTCTTAGCACTACCGTCGCTCCATATTATATTTTGACACTCCACACCATTCGCCACCAGTTCTATTTCTCCGTTTTCACAAACAACAGAATCTCCGGAAATAGACAAAAATGGAGACGGAGACTCCCTAGCATACACTGAATCAACAGTCGTACAACCTAACGAGTCCGTCGCCTCCACCACATAAAAACTTTCCGCATTAGCAAGATGAATGTTGTTTTTTATCAAACTTTTTGTCCATTTTAACTTCACGCCTTCAGAATGTATCACATCAAACGATACTGAATCACCTTTGCAAAACGACTTTGTCTTGCCATCCGCAAAATCCAATTTTGGCAAAGCTGTCCTAGTCACTTCAAATTCAGCAGTGTCAGATACACATAAGCCATTATATCCGACAACCGTATATTTTCCAGGACGATAAACTTCAATATTTCTGGCAGTATCACCAGTGTTCCAATGTAAATGATCACAATCTGCAACGTCGACAACAAGCGTCGCACTATCATTCATGCCACACAAATATCCCTTCCCTTCGATTTCCAATTTAGGTAGAGAAATCTTTTGAACATTCACTATATGTGTGTCCGACGGACATCCAGCCGAATCATAACTGACGACCCAATGATTTCCCACTATATCTGTAGACATATTGTTTCCAGCCAATATTTTACCATTCCATTCAAATAAGACCGCATCTGTTGAGAAAAGCTGTATATCGGCAATTCCACGTTCACAAAACGACACTGTATCTGGAGCCGACAACAACGGTTTTCTTCTCTCACGCACCGTCATCTCCGCATACGCCTTGCATCCGAAGCTATCTATTCCCACCACTGTCACCAAACCAGCATGAGCATGATAGAATGGAGTATCAACAGCCTTATTGTCCCAATAAAACTGTTGGAAATCACCATTCACTGATAAATAGGATAAAGAGTCTACACAAACCTCGGACCTTCCGAAAATTTGTATATTAGGACTATTTAGTATTAAGCTTTTCGTTTTTGACGCGACACATCCATTCGTGTCTGTTGCGGTACACATATATGTTCCAGCTGTGTCGACGACGATGGAATCTCCGACATAGCCATTTTGCCAGACGTAGGAAAGCATTGATCCAGACTGTGCGACAAGTGTAGCCGTGCTATCCGCACAAATAACATCTGCTGATTGGATTTCAAACTGTGGCAGTTCATGAATCACTACATCAGCAACCACTGTACCGACACAGCCAAACGAGTCTGTTGCCGTGACCTCCACTCTCCCACTCTGCTTCACAATTATCATTGGTGAAGTGTCGGATGTGCAATTCCACGCATATCTGACGCTTCCATCCTGAGCTACAAATGAGGCTTCGATTGTCAGGCTATCTCCGTAACACGCCTCTAATTTCGAAGATGTGATCGAGCCAACTGGAAGATCTCGCACCACGGATTCCACCTTATGGTTTGTACGGCATCCAGACAAACTATCAGTCACCACAACTGTGTATGTATCTGCTGAAGTAAAAGAAAAAGTAGAGTCGGAAGAGCCGTCTGGCCACTTAAACATACATTTTTTATCCGTCTCCAAAGCGATCATTCCAGCAGTCGGTCCGCATGCGGGCTTCACCACATCCGTAATAGTCGGTTTGACTGCCAGTTCCACTTTCACTTTGGCAGTATCGCTACATCCGTTTGCAGTTGTTCCGATAACCATGAAAGTACCCGAACTTGAGGCTCTGTACTTATTACTATCCGAACCAACTTTCCTTCCCGACTTAATCCACTGATAATGGTCTGCACCATTCACAGTGAGCGTAACTGTGGAGTTTTCGCAAAGATGCTTCAACGTGTCACCTTTCAACTTTGGTGCAGAATTCACCACTACAGAAAAATCCTTGCGTGTCTCACAATTGTGAGAGTTGGACACCACCACTTGATAATCACCGCTCTTCTTCAACACTGCCAAAGAATCCGAATCAACCACCTTTCCATTCGCGTCGAGCCAAGAATATCTATACTTTGTGTTGGAACGATTATCCACTTCGACCTGCAGCACACTTCCCTCATTCTTGCAAAACGACAGATCTCCGTTCAATGAAATCTCCGGATAAGGCAAAAACTCCACATCTGTATACGCTTCACTTACACATCCAGTTACAGGATCTTTCACCTGTGCACGATAACGACCAGAATGGGAAATATTTATAGTAGTAGACGTGTTTCCTAAAATAGAATCTGGGTAGATCCAAAAAAATTCAGAGCCCTGAGTAACAGTACAACTAATGGCCTCCTTATCCCCTTCACAAGGGATTACAGATTCTAGAAAAATAGTCGGGCTCTGAATTTCGGTTATGTGAAATACAAACTCTTTACTTTTACAACCATTTGTGGTATAGCCCACAACACTATAATCACCATCTTTAGACAAAGCATATTGGCTTTCCCCTGTGCCGAAACTCATACCGGATCCTTTCCATTCGAAAAATGTAAGGTCGGGTCCTTCAGCAGAAAATGTAGTTTGGTGACCACTGCAAATCTCCGACACCAGGTTTGGAATCACCACGTCAGCCACAGAATCAATAGAAGTAATGACGACCTCGCTTGATGATTTGCAGCCATCCACCGTCTTCACCGCAACACGATATCTATCCTCTTCCGTAACCGTTATTTTCTTATCATTAGAAAAAGGGACACCACCTCTGCTCCACTCATACGAAACAATCTGAGATTCCTTCAAATCATGGTCCGCTGAAATTTCCGTTTCGACGGTGCCAGGACAGAATGCTGTGACACCTCCAAATTCAATGTTCGCACTCATCTTCGGTTTGATGGTGAAATACAATGTGTCACGACAAACATTCCTGCCGATCGTTTTTGTGCCGACCACATAATAGTCACCACTTGCTGAAAAGGTCGCTGAATTCGAAGTCTCACCGCCGACCCATTCGTATGAATCCATGTCAGAAGCTGTCAAAGTAAGAGACTCACCAAGACAAAGGCCATCATTTCCTGAAATAGAAGGGGTAGGCGACGGAATGACAGACGCATTAACCGTTTTAGTGCAACCGTAAGCTGTGGCCGTCAAAGAGTACAAGCCTGCGACCGTAGTTGAAAAAGACTCTTCAGTGGAAACTTCCGCACCGTCTTTCTGCCATGAGAAATCAGCAGGGATTTTTCTTGTTCCCTGACGCACTACAGCTTTCAAAGTAGCAGGATCACCATTGCAAAGTTGGGATTTACCCTCGTCTACACGAAGCGTCCATCTCGGTTCATCCCTGATTTCAATCGTTTCTGTCACTATATTACCATCCTTAAGAGTGATTACAGCGTCAACGAACATTCCAGCATAGATAGCAGAAATCGAGTATGCAGAAGACGGGAGTTTGTTTCCATTCTGTTGAAATTCAACACTTTTAACATCAGAATGATCCTCCATCTGAAGCTTTTGCACACCATTGTTGCCACAAACATAAAAAACACCACCGTCGACATTCTGCCACTTATAAGCGAATGCGGACTGCGACATAAATAATAAAACCAAAAATATGAACCTAATCGCCATTTCCCCGACTAAATTTTTCATTCAAATTATACTGTATAATCCGTTCCGATTATTTGCACTGTCATGTAATCCGGAACAAAACGATTGCAAAAGTAAACACTAATTTTGAAACTGCAAGCTTTTTCACAAAAAAAACGAAGAAAAAAGCGAAAAAACATATTTTATCTCAAAAAATCTGCCAAATGATTTGCAGATACAAAAATAAGTGCTACCTTTGCATCGCAATTGAGAAATAAAGCAATCAATTAGCAATCGAGATGTAGCGCAGTCCGGTTAGCGCATCTGGTTTGGGACCAGAGGGTCGGGGGTTCGAATCCCTTCATCTCGACAAAAGGAGAGCAGAAATGTTCTCCTTTTTTATTTTAAATCCAACACAAGAGAAACTAAAATTGACAAAATTCACAGAGTTAACTCTCTGAGAATCCAAAATTTGGATGGAGCACGACACTCCGCTAAAAATAATGAATTTATAAATCATTAATAATCAGCAACAAAAAGAAGACACGAGCATTCACGTCTTCTTTTTTATATATACGAATACCTTATCCTTTGATAACGGCAATTGGCAATAGTTCAACAATAGGTTTTATCAAATCAGACTCAAATTGCATTACACGATCGATATCCTTATATGCACCAGGAGCCTCGTCTAGACCATCTCGTCGCATACCATGTATAATTCCTCTTTCATCCATCTTACGGCATTCCTCTTCCAAAGAAAGAGTTTCACGTGCCATTGCTCGACTCAAACGACGACCTGCACCATGAGAACAGCTCTCGAAAGACTCAATATTTCCAAGGCCTTCCACGATATAAGACTTTGTACCCATAGAGCCTGGAATAATTCCTATTTCACCCATTCTTGCACGCGTCGCACCCTTTCGATGAACAATCACATTTTCTCCAAAATGATGCTCGTATGCCGCATAATTATGTGCAATATTAATGAGATCACCGAACTCCACATTAGGTTTGACTAGACGGAACCCTTCCATAATAAAGTCCATCATCACCTTACGATTAGCCAAAGCAAACTCAACACAATAGTTCATTTCATTGAGGTAATTTCTTCCTTTATCAAACTCAACAGGAAGGAACTCCAACCCTGGCTGAGTCTCTGAATGCCATTTCACACACCATTCCGCAGCGATTTTGCATAGTGTTTAGCTATTGTCAGACCGACATTTCGACTGCCTGAATGTATCATAATCCACACGTCGTCATTCGCAACATCTTTCTGAATTTCAATAAAATGATTACCACCACCAAGTGTTCCTAACTGACAAAGCATCGCCGCTTTCATATTCTTCAAATAAGGCAACTTGTCAAAATCCGCCTCAGGCAGAAGGCTTTCATCCATAGGTGTCTTTCGATGGTCAAAACCAAGTGGGATATTTTTACGTATATAGCCCATTATAGACGTAATATCCTTTCGTTCCAACTCACTAGCCTTAAGCGTTGTACGCACAGCACACATGCCACAACCGATATCCACACCTACCGCATTAGGCACAACAACACCTTTTGTCGCCAAAACTCCACCAATTGGCATACCGACACCTGTATGAGCATCAGGCATTATTGCGATATGATGGAAAGCGTATGGAAGAGAAGCAAGACGGACAATCTGTTCCATACAAGAATCTTCAACCTCGTCGAGCCAAAGTTTTGCTGTCAACTTTGTACCCATAATTTCTCTCTGAATCATAATTCAACAATGTTTTAATATTTACACTGCAAAGATTCGTAGCAACTATGCCATCTAATGTCGTAGTTTAAATAATTTTTCGCACTTTTGTAAAAAACTTTGCACTATGCCAATAAATAGAAACACACTGATGCGAATTCGCATAATAGACAATTGCTTACAAAGAAGACAACGAACATGGACATTGGAAGATCTACGTGAAGCATGTGAAAAAGAATTGCTTGAAAAAGAGGGAATCTGTGGAATCAGTATAAGAACAATACAACGTGACATAGAATTAATGCGTAGTGACAAACTTGGTTATAATGCTCCAATCATTGTAAAAAACAAGAAATACTACACATATGAAGATCTAGATTATAGTATCACAAAACTTCCATTAAGTCAAAAAGATCTAAATGAATTAAGTAGTGCTTTAGAAATCATAAAGCATTATAATGGATTCTCCAATATGAGTGGGCAAGAGGATATTCTCACACGTATGCAAGACAAAATTGCCTGTCAGACAGACAATCAAAAAGTTGTGTTTATAGAGACAAACGAAAAGCTTAAAGGTTTGAATTTTCTAGGCCCATTGTTTGAAGCGATCAAAAAGAAAGAAGCTTTAACAATCGAATACAAATCTTTTAAGGCCAAAAGAGAATCGAGATTATACATTTCGCCCTATATACTTAAAGAATTTAACAATAGATGGTTTTTAATTGGAATGTCTACAAAGAATATCATTATGACATTAGCGTTAGACAGAATCATAGCTATCAAAAAAGACGACAAGCATCAATATACAAACAACACCATCTTTGATCCGGAAACATATTTGGGAGAAATGGTGGGAGTGACTCGAGACCTTAATTCTAAAGTAGAGACTGTTATATTGTGGGTGTCGGAAAATCAAGCTCCATATGTAGAGACAAAGCCATTCCATCATACTCAAGAAATAGAAAAAGAAAATGTAGACGGGAGTAAAATCTTTCGCTTAAGAATTATAATTAACTACGAATTAGAACGTAAAATTCTTGGATATGGACCACATATAAAAGTCATTGAGCCCAAACATCTAAAACAGAGGATAGCCAACGAATTGATTTTAGCAGCAGAAAGATACAGAGTTGACTAAACAGTACTAATATAATCCAAGGTAAAACACAAACAAAAAAGAGTTGCTTGCTTACGCAAACAACTCTCTTATATTGAGAAAATCTTTTCAGATTATTCTGCAGTTGCTGGAGCTTCAGAAGCAACCTCAACAGCCTCAGTAGTCTCAGCAGCAGCTTTCTTGCTACGAGAACGACGAGTCTTAGCAGGCTTCTTAGCAGCGTCACCCTTAAGCATGTTTTCGTTGTAGTCAACAAGCTCGATGAAGCACATCTCAGCAGCGTCACCTAGACGGTAACCAGTCTTGATGATACGAGTGTATCCACCTGGACGGTTAGCGATCTTCTGAGCAACCTCCTGGAACATCTCCTTAACAACTTCCTTATCCTGTAGGTAGCTAAATACAACACGACGAGAAGAAGTAGAATCGTCCTTTGCCTTAGTCAAAAGAGGCTCAACATACTTTCTCAACTCTTTAGCCTTAGCTAGAGTAGTGTTGATTCTCTTTGCCTTAATCAAAGAGCAAGCCATATTAGAAAGCAATGCCTCTCTATGAGCTTTCTGTCTACCAAGGTGGTTGAATTTCTTATTATGTCTCATGATTTATTCTTTATCTAATTTATACTTTGAAATATCCATTCCAAATGACAAGTTCAAGTTGTCGAGCAACTGATCAAGCTCAGTCAACGACTTCTTACCAAAGTTGCGGAACTTCAATAGATCTGTCTTGTTGAATACAACTAGTTCGCCAAGAGTCTCTACGTCTGCAGCCTTCAAACAGTTCAAAGCACGTACAGACAAGTCCATATCGACCAACTTTGTCTTTAGGAGTTGGCGCATGTGAAGAACCTCTTCATCGAATTCCTCATTATCATTGTCAGAAGAAGAATCAAGAGTGATCTTCTCATCTGAGAACAACATGAAGTGGTAGATCAAGATTCTTGCTGCCTCTCTCAAAGCATCTTTAGGATGGATAGAACCATCAGTTTGTATCTCAATAATTAACTTCTCATAGTCAGTTTTTTGCTCAACTCTATAATTCTCTACAGTGTACTTTACGTTTCTGATAGGAGTATAAATAGAATCGATAGCAATTACACCAATCTCAGAGCCGCTAACCTTGTTTTCATCAGCAGGAACATAACCACGACCCTTACCGATCTTCAAATCGATTTGGAACGAAGCCTTAGGATCAATGTGACAGATCACAAAGTCTGGGTTCAAAACCTCAAAACCTGTAAGGTGCTTAGAAATGTCGCCGGCCTTGAATACCTCAGTTCCAGATACGTTAATTGAAATCTTCTCCTCTTCAAACTCATCCACTTTTTTCTTGAAGCGAACTTGCTTAAGATTAAGAATGATGTTAGTAACATCTTCAATTACTCCAGGAATCACGTCAAACTCGTGGTCAACACCTGCGATCTTAATTGAAGTGATAGCAAATCCTTCAAGAGAAGACAACAAGATACGACGCAGAGCATTACCTACTGTAATACCGTAACCTGGCTCCAACGGACGGAACTCAAACTTTCCATGAAAGCTATCCGCCTCTAACATTATAACCTTATCCGGTCTCTGAAATGCGAGTATAGCCATGCGTTAATTATTATTTTGAATACAATTCGACGATCAACTGTTCCTTGATATTCTCAGGAATGTCTGCTCTCTCAGGAATGTGTAGATACTTTCCTGACATAGAAGCGTTATCCCACTCCAACCAAGCATATTTAGCGTGATTGAAACCAGACAATGAGTTCTCGATTACCTCAAGAGACTTAGCCTTCTCACGTACACCGATAACCTGACCTGGCTTAACTGAGTATGAAGGGATATTAACTACCTGACCGTCTACAACAATGTGCTTGTGTGACACTAGCTGACGAGCAGCTGATCTTGTTGGGGCAATACCCAAACGGTACACAATGTTATCAAGTCTACACTCAAGAAGCTGAAGTAGGATCTCACCAGTAATACCTTTAGCTCTTGCAGCCTTGTCAAACAAGTTGCGGAACTGGCGCTCCAACACTCCGTAAGTGTATTTTGCTTTCTGCTTTTCGTTAAGCTGAACACCGTACTCAGAAGACTTCTTTCTTCTGTTTACACCGTGCTGTCCAGGAGGATTTGTTCTCTTGCTCAATACCTTATCTGGACCGAAAATAGCTTCACCAAATCTTCTAGAAATCCTAGTTTTAGGACCTATATATCTAGCCATTATTATTAAAAATTAGTACCCTAATCTCTTAATATCTAGCCGCGATTGCAGAGAGGTTTTTTGCAATCATTCAAAACCAAAAGATTAGAACAATTAGTAAAAAATATTAAACTCTGCGCTTTTTAGGTGGTCGACAACCATTATGTGGTAGTGGTGTTACGTCAACGATCTCAGTAACCTCGATACCAGCTCCGTGTACAGTTCTGATAGCAGACTCTCTACCATTACCTGGACCCTTAACATATGCCTTAACCTTTCTTAGACCAAGGTCAAATGCTACTTTAGCACAATCCTGTGCTGCCATCTGTGCTGCGTAAGGAGTATTCTTCTTAGAACCTCTAAAACCCATCTTACCTGCTGAAGACCAAGAGATAACCTGACCCTCGTTGTTTGTCAAAGTAACGATGATGTTGTTAAAAGAGCTATGAACATGCAACTGACCGTTAGCATCAACTTTTACTACCCTTTTTCTTGTTGCTACTGTTTTTTTTGCCATTGTATTTTTAACTTAGCTTAAATTACTTAGTTGCTTTCTTCTTATTTGCAAC
>CACZOA010000083.1 GCA_902782665.1 uncultured Bacteroidales bacterium | reverse complement strand
TATTGGCTAAGAAGGGTCTTTCAGAGTTGAGATCTTTTGATTCAATTGATAATGCTCCTGAGGAGAAAGAGCGTGGTATCACTATCAACACTGCACACGTTGAGTACCAGACTGCTAACCGTCACTATGCACACGTTGACTGTCCAGGTCACGCTGACTACGTAAAGAACATGGTTACTGGTGCTGCTCAGATGGACGGTGCTATCATCGTAGTTGCTGCAACTGATGGTCCTATGCCTCAGACTCGTGAGCACATCCTTTTGGCTCGTCAGGTAAACGTACCAAGACTTGTTGTATTCATGAACAAGTGTGATATGGTTGATGACCCAGAGATGCTAGAGCTAGTTGAGATGGAGATGCGTGAGCTTCTTTCATTCTACGAGTTCGATGGTGACAACACTCCATTCATCAAGGGTTCTGCACTAGGTGCACTTAACGGTGTTCCTGAGTGGGAGGAGAAGATTATGGAGCTTATGGATGCTGTTGATACTTGGATCGAGCTTCCTAAGCGTGATGTTGATAAGCCATTCTTGATGCCAATCGAGGACGTATTCTCAATCACAGGTCGTGGTACAGTTGCTACAGGTCGTGTTGAGACAGGTATCGTTCACGTAGGTGATCCAGTTGAGATCATTGGTCTTGGTGCTGAGAAGTTGACTTCTACAATTACAGGTGTTGAGATGTTCCGTAAGCTTCTTGATCAGGGAGAGGCTGGTGACAACGTAGGTTTGTTGCTTCGTGGTATCGATAAGGATCAGATCAAGAGAGGTATGGTAATCTGTAAGCCAGGTTCTGTAACTCCTCACTCTGAGTTCAAGGCTTCAGTTTATATCTTGAAGAAAGAGGAAGGTGGTCGTCACACTCCATTCCACAACAAGTACCGTCCTCAGTTCTACATCCGTACATTGGACGTAACTGGTGAGATCACTCTACCAGAAGGAACTGAAATGGTTATGCCAGGTGATAACTTGGAGATCAAGGTTAAGTTGATCAACCCAGTTGCATGTTCAGAGGGACTTCGTTTCGCTATCCGTGAGGGTGGTAGAACAGTAGGTTCTGGTCAGATCACTGCAATTCTTGACTAATAAAATTAGTTCTCTTGCTTCGGCAAGGGAACTATATATACGGAATTAGCTCAGTTGGTAGAGCACTGGTCTCCAAAACCAGGTGTCGGGAGTTCGAGCCTCTCATTCCGTGCTAAAAGAGATTAAGATGAAATTAGTAAATTATCTTGAAGAATCTAAAGACGAGCTTGTTAATAAAGTTTCGTGGCCTACTTTGTCCGAGGTGACCTCTAGCGCAGTAGTTGTTTTAGTTGCTTCCCTATTGATTGCAGGGGTCGTTTGGGTAATGGATTTTTGCTTCGACAAAGCGATGAATTTTATCTATAGTCTTCTGTAATCGTTATCTTTTATAAGTTATACCATGGCTGAAATTGAAAAGAAGTGGTACGTTTTGCGTGCCATTAGTGGAAAAGAAAAGTCTGTACGCGATTATCTTGAAAAAGAGATCAAGAACACTAATCTTGGAAAATATGTTTCACAGGTTGTGGTTCCAACTGAGAAGGTAATGGGTGCAAAGAAGAAGATAATAGAGAGAATGTATCTACCTGGATACGTTCTTGTAGAAGCTGCTTTGGTTGGTGAGGTTCCTCATACACTTAGCAACACTCCTAATGTTATCGGTTTTTTGACTGATAATCCTAAGAAAAGAGATGAGTATGTTTCTTTACGTCAGAATGAGGTGAACAGAATTCTATCTAAGATGGAAGAGGTTCCTGATTTTGGTAACGAGGCATCTTACGACTTTATCATAGGAGAGAGTGTTAAGGTGAATGATGGTCCTTTTACTGGTTTTAGTGGCACCATCGAAGAGGTGAATGCAGAAAGGCAGAAACTGAAAGTAATGGTTAAGATTTTCGGACGTAAGACTCCGTTGGAACTTGACTTTTCACAAGTTGAAAAAGAATAATCTTGTGATTGTTCTTAACTAATTATAATTAAAAAACAATGGCTAAAGAAGTTGCTGGACTTATCAAATTGCAGATTAAGGGTGGCGCAGCTAATCCATCACCACCAGTAGGACCTGCTCTAGGTTCTAAGGGTATTAACATTATGGATTTCTGTAAGCAGTTTAATGCTAGAACTCAGGATAAAGCAGGAAAGGTTTTGCCTGTAGTCATCACTTACTATGCTGATAAGTCTTTTGATTTTGTAATCAAGACTCCTCCAGTAGCAATTCAGTTGAAGGAGTTGACTAAGCAAAAGAGTGGATCTGCTGAGCCAAACAGAAAGAAGATAGCTGAGATCACTTGGGATCAGGTGAAGGTTATCGCAGAAGACAAGATGAAAGATTTGAATTGTTTTACTGTGGAGTCGGCTATGTCTATGGTTGCTGGTACAGCTAGAAGTATGGGTATTTCAGTAAAGGGAGATTTTCCCGGTAATAATTAATCTTCTATCAAATGAGTAAACTTACAAAAAATCAAAAGTTAGCTGCAGAGAAGATTGAAGAAGGAAAATCTTACTCTCTAAAGGAGGCTTCTGCTTTAGTAAAGGAAATCACTACAACTAAGTTTGATGCTTCAGTTGATATTGATGTCCGTCTAGGTGTTGACCCACGTAAGGCTAATCAGATGGTTAGAGGCGTTGTGTCATTGCCAAACGGAACTGGAAAGCAGATAAGAGTACTTGTATTGTGTACATCAGACGTTGAAGCTGCAGCTAAAGAAGCTGGTGCTGACTATGTTGGTCTTGACGAGTTCATTGAGAAGATCAAGGGTGGTTGGACAGACTTTGATGTTATGATTACAATGCCTTCCATCATGGGTAAAATTGGTGCTCTAGGACGTGTGCTTGGACCTCGTGGTTTGATGCCAAATCCAAAGAGTGGTACAGTTACTAATGATGTAGCAAAAGCAGTTAAGGAAGTAAAGCAGGGAAAGATTGATTTCAAGGTTGATAAGTTTGGTATCGTCCACACTTCAATCGGTAAGGTTTCTTTCACTCCAGACCAGATCTATGGAAATGCGAAGGAGTTCTTGGCAACAATTATGAAGTTGAAGCCATCTTCAGCAAAGGGAACTTACGTGAAGAGCATCTATCTTTCAAGCACAATGAGTCAGGGTATCAAGATTGATCCTAGAACAATTGATGAAATTTAATATTAAGATCAGACATGAAAAAGGAAGATAAAGTAGCTGTAATTGAGCAGTTGTCTAATACTCTATCTGAGTATAGTCATTTTTATGTTGCTGATGCGTCGGATCTTAATGCAGAGCAGACAAGTGCACTTCGTCGCGCATGTTTTGAGCAGCAGATCAAGTTGGTTGTTGTTAAGAACACATTGATGAAGAAGGCTCTTGATCAGAAGGACACTGATTTTTCTCAGTTGTATCCATCTCTAAAGGGATCATCTGCTATTATGTTTACTAACACTGGTAATGCACCAGCAAAGTTGATTAAGAGTTTCTCATCAAACAATCCTTTGAAGAAGCCTGTATTGAAGGGTGCTTTCGTTGAGGAGAGTTTCTATGGAGCTGATCAGCTTGAGGCATTGGTAAGCATCAAGAGCAAGAACGAACTTATTGGCGACGTTATCGCTTTGTTGCAATCTCCTGCGAAGAATGTTATTTCTTCTTTGCAGTCAGGCGCAAACACATTGCATGGTGTTCTTAAGACACTTGCAGAGAAATAATTTTTTAATTCAAACAATCTTAAAAAAAGAAATAAAATGGCAGATTTGAAAGCATTTGCAGAACAGTTGGTTAACTTGACAGTTAAGGAAGTAAACGAGTTGGCTGAGATCTTGAAGAACGAGTACGGTATCGAGCCAGCTGCAGCTGCAGTAGCAGTAGCAGCAGGTCCTGCAGCAGGTGCAGCAGCAGCTGAGGAGAAGTCTTCATTCGACGTAGTTTTGAAGTCAGCAGGCGCTAACAAGCTTCAGGTTGTAAAGGCTGTTAAGGAGTCTTGCGGTCTTGGTCTTAAGGAGGCTAAGGAGATCGTAGACGGTGCTCCAGCTACAGTTAAGGAAGGCGTTGCTAAGGACGAGGCTGAGTCATTGAAGAAGACTCTAGAAGAGGCTGGTGCTGAAGTTGAGCTTAAGTAATATCGCCTGATTTCAGGTTTATAGTTTAGAACCACGGAGGTGTGGTTCTAAACTTTTTTGTGTCTTAACAATTTTACTTCATTAAAACATCAGCAAAATGTCTCAACAGTTAAATAATAAGAGGGTTAGTTTCGCATCTGTAAAAAACCAGATGGAATATCCTGATTTCCTTGAGGTTCAGTTGAAATCCTTCAAGGAGTTTTTCCAGATTGATACTCCACCTGAGCAGAGAAAGAATGAGGGAATGTATAAAGTTTTCTCTGAGAATTTCCCTATTGCAGACACTCGAAATAACTTCGTATTAGAGTTTTTGGATTATTACATCGATCCATGCAAATATAGTATTGACGAATGTATTGAGCGCGGTCTTACATACAATGTGCCTTTGAAGGCTAAATTGAAATTGTATTGTACAGATCCTGAGCACGAAGATTTTGAGACTATTATTCAAGATGTTTATCTTGGAAATATTCCGTACATGACGGAGAAAGGCACTTTCGTTATCAATGGTGCTGAGCGCGTTGTTGTGTCTCAGTTGCACAGATCTCCAGGTGTATTCTTCGGTCAGAGCATGCATGCTAATGGTACTAAGTTGTATTCTGCTCGTATCATTCCATTCAAGGGTTCTTGGATTGAATTTGCTACAGATATCAATAACGTAATGTATGCTTACATCGACCGTAAGAAGAAATTGCCTGTGACTACTTTGTTGCGTGCAATTGGTTTCGAAAGCGATAAGGATATTCTTGAAATTTTCGGGCTTGCTGAAGAGGTTGAGGTAAAGGCTAAGACTATTAACAAATATATCGGTAGAAAGCTTGCTGCTCGTGTCTTGAAGGCATGGACAGAGGACTTTGTAGATGAGGATACTGGTGAGGTTATCTCTGTCGAAAGAAACAAGGTCCTTATTGAGCGTGAGACTATCCTTGAGGAAGAGAATATTGACGCTATCCTTGAGTCTGGTTGTTCTACTATTCTATTGCATAAGGAAGACGTTTCTTCTTCTGACTACAGCATCATCTTCAACACTTTGCAGAAGGATGATACTAACTCTGAGAAGGAAGCTGTCAATTATATATATCGTCAGTTGCGTAACGCTGAGCCTGCTGATGACGCTGCAGCTCGCGAAATCATCCAGAACTTGTTCTTCTCTGAAAAGAGATATGATTTGGGTGATGTAGGTCGTTACAGAATCAACAAGAAGCTTGACCTTTCTATCGACCCTACTATTAAGGTGTTGACTAAGGAGGATATCATTGAGATCATCAAGTATCTAATCGAGCTTATCAACTCTAAGGCTGAGGTTGATGATATCGACCACTTGAGCAACAGACGTGTACGTACTGTAGGTGAGCAGCTTTACAACCAGTTCGGTGTAGGTCTTGCACGTATGGCTCGTACAATCCGTGAGAGAATGAACGTTCGCGACAATGAGGTGTTCACTCCAATTGATTTGATCAACGCTAAGACTATCACTTCGGTGATCAATAGCTTCTTTGGAACTAACGCCCTTTCTCAGTTTATGGATCAGACTAACCCATTGGCTGAGATCACTCACAAACGTCGTCTATCTGCCCTTGGTCCTGGTGGTTTGTCTCGTGATAGAGCCGGATTTGAGGTGCGTGACGTTCACTATACTCACTATGGTCGTCTATGTCCTATCGAGACTCCAGAAGGTCCAAACATCGGTTTGATTTCTTCATTGTGTGTACACGCTAAGATCAATGATCTTGGATTTATCGCTACTCCTTACCGTAAGATCAATAACGGTATCGCAGATATGTCTGAGACTGGTATCGAGTACATGACAGCTGAGGAAGAGGAAGGAAAGATCATCGGTCAGGGTAACGCTCAAATCGATGAGAACGGTAATTTCTTGACAGACAAGGTTAAGGCTCGTCGTCAGGGTGACTTCCCAGTTGTGGATCCTACTGAGCTTGAGTTGATGGATATCGCTCCAAACCAGATTGCGTCTATCGCTGCATCTTTGATTCCATTTATCGAGCATGATGACGCCAACCGTGCGTTGATGGGATCTAACATGATGCGCCAGGCTGTTCCATTGTTGACTACTGAGTCTCCTATCGTAGGAACTGGTATTGAGGCACAGCTTGCAAGAGATTCTCGTACTCAGATTTCTGCTGAGGGTGATGGTGTCGTTGAATATGTAGACGCATCTGTTATTAAGATTAAGTATGACCGTTCAGAAGAGGAGGAATTCACAAGCTTCGTTTCTGCGGTTAAAGAATATAAACTGCCTAAGTTCAGAAGAACTAACCAGAATACTACAATTGACTTGCGTCCGCTTGTTCGCCGTGGCGACCGTGTGACTAAGGGCCAGATCCTTACACAGGGATACTCTACAGATAATGGTGAACTTGCAATCGGAAAGAACTTGCTAGTTGCATTCATGCCTTGGAAGGGTTACAACTATGAGGATGCTATCGTTATCAACGAGAAGGTTGTAAAATGGGATATGTTTACATCAGTTCACGTTGAGGAGGATACTCTAGAGGTTCGTGAGACTAAGCGTGGTATGGAGGAGTTGACTGCTGATATTCCAAATGTCAGTGAGGAGGCTACTCGTAATCTTGACGAGAATGGTGTTATCCGTATCGGTGCTCCAGTAGAGCCAGGTGATATCATCATCGGTAAGATCACTCCTAAGGGTGAGTCGGATCCTTCTCCAGAAGAGAAGTTGCTTCGCGCTATCTTTGGTGACAAGGCTGGTGACGTTAAGGATGCTTCTTTGAAGGCTACTCCATCACTTCACGGTGTTGTTATCGGCAAGAGAACATTCGCTCGTGCTATCAAGAACCGTAAGTCAAGACAGTCTGATAAGGAACTTTTGGAGGCAGTAGATGCTAAATTCGAGCAGGCAGCTGCAGAGTTGAAGAAGATTTTGGTAGACAAGCTTCTTGTCCTTACAAAGGGTAAGACATCTAAGGGTGTTAAGGATTGTATGGATATCGAGGTAATCGGTAAGGGCGACGTCTTCACAAACAAACTATTCAACAGCATCGACTACAATTCTATCCACTGGAATGATTGGACAGAGGATGAGAAGACAAACAGAATGATCAGCGAGCTTATCTCTAACTACTTGGCTCAGCACAAGGAACTTGAGGCTGGTGTTAAGAGAGACAAGTTTGCAATCAATATCGGTGATGAACTTCCAAACGGCATTATGCAGTTGGTTAAGGTTTACATCGCTAAGAAGCGTAAGATTCGTGTAGGTGACAAGATGGCCGGACGTCACGGTAACAAGGGTATCGTATCAAGAATCGTCCGTCAGGAGGATATGCCTTTCTTGGCAGACGGTACACCAGTCGACATCTGTCTAAACCCACTAGGTGTGCCTTCTCGTATGAACCTTGGACAGATCTTCGAGACTGTGCTTGGTTGGGCAGGTTTGAAGCTTGGTGTTAAGTTCGCTACTCCTATCTTCGATGGTGCTTCTCTAGATGATTTGAATGAGTGGACAGACAAAGCAGGTCTTCCAAGATATGGTAAGACATATTTGTACGACGGTGGAACAGGAGAGCGTTTCGACCAGCCTGCAACAGTAGGTGTGATCTATATGCTTAAGCTTGGTCACATGGTCGACGATAAGATGCATGCTCGTTCAATCGGACCTTACTCATTGATTACTCAGCAGCCTCTTGGAGGTAAGGCTCAGTTCGGTGGTCAGCGTTTTGGAGAGATGGAGGTCTGGGCAATCGAGGCATTCGGTGCTTCTCACGTATTGCAGGAAATCCTAACTATTAAGTCTGATGACGTTAAGGGCCGTGCTCGTGCTTACGAGGCTATCGTTAAGGGTGAGCCAATGCCAACACCAGGTATTCCAGAGTCTCTAAACGTGTTGTTACACGAGTTGAGAGGTTTGGGCTTGAGTATTACTTTGGATTAAATTGTAGAAGATATGGCTTTCAGAAAAGATAATAAAGTAAAAAATACATTCTCAAGAATTTCTATCGCTCTTGCTTCTCCAGAGGAAATCTTGGAGCAGTCTAGCGGTGAGGTACTAAAGCCTGAGACTATCAACTATCGTACTTACAAGCCAGAAAGAGACGGTTTGTTCTGCGAGAAGATCTTTGGTCCAGTAAAGGATTTTGAGTGCCACTGTGGAAAGTATAAGAGAATCAGATATAAAGGTATTGTCTGCGACCGTTGTGGTGTAGAGGTGACTGAGAAGAAAGTTCGCCGTGAAAGAATGGGTCACATCCATTTGGTTGTGCCTGTTGCTCACAACTGGTATTTCAGATCAACTCCTAATAAAATCGGTTATCTTCTTGGTCTTCCTTCAAAGACTCTTGATGCAATCATCTACTATGAGAAGTATGTTGTGTTGCAGCCAGGTATTTTGGCAAGCGAGGGTGTCACAACTCGTCAGCTTTTGACAGAGGAGGAATACCTTGATTTGATGGATAAACTTCCTGTAGAGAACCTTCATCTAGAAGATTCAGATCCTAACAAGTTTATCGCTAAGATGGGTGCCGAGGCTGTTTACGACATGCTAAAGGAGGTTGACTTGGATTCTCTATCATACGAATTGAGAAACAAGGCAAGCCAGGAGACATCTCAGCAGAGAAAGAACGAGGCTTTGAAGCGTCTTCAGGTGGTAGAGGCATTCCGTGCATCTCACGGAAAGAGCCGTCCTGAGTGGATGATCGTTAAGGTTGTCCCTGTTATTCCGCCTGAATTGCGTCCTTTGGTTCCATTGGATGGTGGACGTTTCGCAACTTCGGATTTGAATGATCTTTACAGACGAGTTATCATCCGTAACAACCGTCTTAAGAGATTGATCGAGATCCACGCACCAGAGGTTATCCTTCGTAATGAGAAGCGTATGTTGCAGGAGGCTGTCGATTCATTGTTCGACAACTCTAAGAAGGCAACAGCCGTTAAGTCTGAGGCTAACAGAGCATTGAAGTCTTTGTCAGACAGTTTGAAGGGTAAGCAGGGTCGTTTCCGTCAGAACTTGTTGGGTAAGCGTGTTGACTACTCAGCTCGTTCCGTAATCGTCGTTGGACCAGAGTTGAAGATGCACGAGTGTGGTCTTCCTAAATATATGGCAGCTGAGCTTTACAAACCATTTATCATCCGTAAGCTTATTGAGCGTGGTATTGTAAAGACAGTTAAGTCAGCAAAGAAGATTGTCGACCGCAAGGATCCAATCGTTTGGGATATCCTTGAGTACGTGATGAAGGGTCACCCAGTGCTATTGAACCGTGCCCCTACTTTGCACCGTCTTGGTATCCAGGCATTCCAGCCTAAGATGATCGAGGGTAAGGCAATCCAGTTGCACCCACTTGCATGTACAGCGTTCAACGCCGACTTCGATGGTGACCAGATGGCCGTTCACTTGCCACTAGGTAATGAGGCTATCCTTGAGGCACAGATGTTGATGCTTGGATCTCACAATATCCTTAATCCTGCTAATGGTGCACCTATCACAGTGCCAGCACAGGACATGGTTCTTGGACTTTACTACATCACTAAGGAACGTCCAGGTACTAAGGGTGAGGGATTGAAGTTCTACGGTATGGAAGAGGCTCAGGTGGCTTACAACGAGCAGAAGGTTGACCTTCACGCTCCAATCCATGTTATCGTGGATGATGTAGACGAGAATGGTACTCCAATCCGTCACATGATTCAGACTACTGTAGGTAAGCTAATCTTCAACCAGAATGTTCCAAAGGCTGTAGGTTTCATCAACGACCTTATCACTAAGAAGTCTTTGAAGAGCATTATCAGCAAGGTAATCAAGACTTGTGGAGTTGCTCGTACAGCTCAGTTCTTGGATGATATCAAGAATCTAGGTTACTACATGGCCTTCAAGGGTTGTTTGTCATTTAACCTTGAGAACGTTATCATCCCTAAGGAGAAAGAGCAGTTTATCAATGAGGGTTACGCTCAGGTAGAGGAGATCATGGCTAACTATAACATGGGTCTTATCACTCCAAATGAGCGATACAATAATATCATTAACATTTGGACAGAGGTTAACAAGAAGTTGGCTGATGTCTTGATGGATACAATTAAGAAGGACGATCAGGGATTCAACTCAGTATACATGATGCTTGATTCAGGAGCCCGTGGATCTAAGGAGCAGATTCGTCAGCTTTCTGGTATGCGTGGTTTGATGGCCAAGCCTCAGAAATCTGGAGCCGTTGGTGGCCAGATCATTGAGAACCCTATCCTTTCTAACTTTAAGGAAGGTTTGTCAGTCCTTGAGTACTTTATCTCTACTCACGGTGCTCGTAAGGGTCTTGCCGATACAGCCTTGAAGACTGCCGACGCAGGTTACTTGACACGTCGTCTTGTTGACGTATCTCACGATGTGATCATCAATGAAGAGGATTGTGGAACATTGCGTGGACTTGTCTGCACAGATATCAAGAAGAATGATGAGGTTGTTGCTTCATTGGGCGAGAGAATCCTAGGACGTGTGTCAGTTCACGATGTTGTCAACCCAGCTACTGGTGAGGTTATCGTGATGGCAGGACAGGAGATCAGAGAGGATCAGGTGGCTGCAATCAATGCTGCTAAGATCGAGAAAGTTGAGATCCGTTCAGTGCTTACTTGTGAGTCTAAGAGAGGTGTTTGTGCTAAATGTTATGGACGTAACTTGGCTACTGGCCGTATGGTTCAGGAAGGTGAGGCAGTCGGAGTTATCGCAGCTCAGTCAATCGGTGAGCCAGGAACTCAGTTGACACTTCGTACATTCCACGTCGGTGGTGTTGCCGGTAACGTCGCTACAAACAATGGATTCAGATCTAAATATGATGGTATCATCGAGTTTGAGGAGTTGAAGACAGTCGACACTACAGATGAGAACGACCAGCCAGTTCAGGTTGTTGTCGGACGTCTTGGTGAGGCAAGAATCATCAACCCAACAACAAAGATTGAGCTTACTCGTGCAGAAATCCCATATGGATCTAAACTATTCTTCAAGAGTGGTCAGGAGGTTCACGTGGATGATTTGATCTGTGAGTGGGACCCATACAATGCCGTTATCGTAACTGAGGTTGCTGGTAAGGTAGAGTTCGAGAGCTTGATCGAGGGTGTTACATGCCGTTCGGATCATGACGAGACAACAGGTCACGAGGAGAAGGTTATCATCGAATCTAAGGATAAGACTAAGTCTCCTGTATGTAATATCGTTAATGAGGACGGTAGCATCGAGAAGTCATACAACTTGCCAGTGGGCGCTACAGTCGTTGTGTCTGAGGGTGATCGTTTGAAGAAAGGTCAGCTTTTGGTTAAGATCCCAAGATCTTCAAGTAAGGCAGGCGATATCACAGGAGGTCTTCCACGAGTACAGGAGTTGTTCGAGGCTCGTAACCCATCTAATCCAGCTATCGTTGCTGAAATCGATGGTGAGGTATCATTTGGTAAGATCAAGAGAGGTAACCGTGAAATCTCCGTTACATCTAAGTTCGGTGAGGTTAAGAAATATCTAGTTTCTTTGTCTAAGCAGATCTTGGTACAGGAGGGTGATTATGTACGTGCAGGAAATGCAATCTCTGACGGTGCAATCTGTCCATCAGATATCCTTGCAATCCTAGGTCCTACAGCTGTTCAGGAATATATTGTGAACGAGGTTCAGGATGTGTACCGTCTACAGGGTGTAGGTATCAACGACAAGCACTTCGAGGTTATCGTACGTCAGATGATGCGTAAGGTTCAGATTTCTGATCCAGGTGATACATTGTTCTTGGAGAACGACTTGATTGACAAGATCGAGTTTATGGAGGAGAACGACAAGTTGTTCGATAAGAAGATCGTTGTCGACGCAGGTGGTTCTACAAACTTCAAGCCAGGTCAGGTTGTTACAGCTCGTAATCTTCGTGCTGAGAACAGTATGCTTAAACGTCGTGACTTGAAGACAGTCACAGTTCGTGACGCTATCCCTGCAACTGCTACTCAGATTCTTCAGGGTATCACAGGTGCTGCTCTTCAGACTCGTAGCTTCATGTCGTCTGCATCATTCCAGCAGACAACTAAGGTGCTTAACGATGCTGCTCTTCGTGGTAAGACTGATAACCTTGAGGGTATGAAGGAGAACGTTATCTGCGGTCACTTGATCCCAGCAGGTACAGGTCTTTCTAAGTGGCAGTCAATCATCGTCGGACCAAAGGATGAGATGGAGAAGGCATACGCTAAGTCATCTTACGACTATGAAGATGGTGATTTTGCTGTAGAGTTCCCTTCTGAGAACGAATAATGCAAATGGAAACACACGTGAATGTGTGAATCTATATACTAATAAAACAGACCGTAAGAAATTGCGGTCTGTTTTGTTTTTACATTGTCATGGATTATTTCGTGTGTATTATAATGCGATTTGCTAATTGTATGTCCAAAAACAAATTTGTGAGAATAATTTTTAAATTGTAATTTTGCCTAAAATCAAAAAACTAAGAATATGGACAACGAAAACAACGATAAAGAACAGCGTCGTGGTTTCCCTGTTGAAATCACAGAAGATATAGCAGAGGGTGTATATGCCAATTTTGCCCTTGTAGGACACTCTCAGACAGAATTCCTTTTGGACTTTGCCAAGACTATACCTGGACAGCAGAAGGCTAAAATAAAGAGCCGTGTGATAATGTCTCCTATTCAGGCAAAACGTCTCCTTCGTGCTTTGCAGGACAATATCGCAAAATATGAGCAGGATTTTGGCGAAATCAATATCCAACCTATAGCTCCTCGTGGAAATGGCAATGACAATGGTTCTATTCCTCCTTCATTTATGGGCTTCAACGGTACTGGAGAGGCATAGTGGAAATGCAAAATTTGTAATGTGAAATTCAAAATAAGGAAAGACGAGATTTATTCTCGTCTTTTCTTATTTATATCAAATCACGTATGCTATAATTGATAGACACATAGGAAAATAAATGATGTATGTATCAGAGATGTTTAGCATGATTTTAGGTTATAAGTCGTTTAAATCATGGGATGTCGTAATTACCTTTTTCCTTAAATATTCGAGAACCCGATAACATTTATTTATTTTGCGTATCTTTGTGAAAATTGATCCAGAATAATCGAATATGAAAAAATACTCACATGCATGGTTGGCCTTTATGGCTATAAAGAGACTTGAAGTGATCGCTACTACTACTGATGATGCAGTTGTGAAAGGTGTGTCGGATGATGTTCGTCAACATGCTAAAACTTTGTGGAAATGGTTTAGAAACTACAGGGATTTTGTGATTGAGGGAGCATGGTATCCTGACGATGTCTTCAAAGATATGAGCACCAGCCATATTGTCAAATATGAACCGAATGGCAATTACACGTCGTTCCGAAACATGCCTGGCACTCATTCCATCAGTTCTATGATGAAGAAGTTGTCGCCTCTTTACGGAAAATCTTATACTATTGTCAAGGGTAATTGTGCAGACCGTTGCGAGTCTATCGCACACAGCATCGTCGACAATTTCAAGATGCTGCAGAAGGAAGACCGTGGTTGCCCGATCACAACTACCAACAATCATATCGCAATGCGTTTCTTTATCCTGAGCCATTATGTAGCCGACTGCCACATGCCGTTCCATTGTGACAACCGTCCGTTCAGCGATGAAAAAGGTATGCATGGGGTAATTGAAAAGAAGTGGGAAGACCAGATAAAGAAATCTTATAAGATCGACACTGATAACAACCGTTTCTTTTACGATCCAGACGGATATCCTCTGCCATTGAAAGAAACTCAGTTTTTGCAAGATGTAAAGGATGAGATCACAACACGTCAGTATGTCCATGGATGGGGTAGTGGAAACTCCAGCACTTGGGATTATATGAGTGGAGTGTCGCAATATTCATACTTGTTTTCTAGATTCTTGGTCCCAGGAAGTTTCTCGACAAATCAGAATTTCACGGAATTCACAGAACTTACTGAATGGGGTCAGAAGTTTGACGCTTACAATAAGATGATTTTCTCCGACGCAATTGATTCCATCGCACGTATCTGGCTACATGTGTGGATCAAATACAGAAACTGGTTGAAAGAATAACTTGTAGAGACGCACGGACGTGCGTCTCAGGAACGGACGTGCGTCTCATATGAATAAAACGGATGTGCATCTCATTGGTATGCACATCCGTTTTTTTATGTACATATATCAATAGGGTATACATGATGTCGTTGATTTTCATTCGATAAGAATCTCTATCTGTCTGTTTGATGAAAAATAAATACGTTTTTACGTAACCCCGCTCTTTATTTTATTATATTTGCGTGTCGAACTAATTCAAAATATATGCTCAAAAAACAAATAATTACCCTTTTGCTTTTAATTGTCTCCTGTTTTGTGACGCAGAACCTTTTTGCGGACACACTGACCGTCAAGTCGACGATCGAGAAGGTGACTGTATATAAACAGGGGGCTTTGGTGAGCCGTAAAGCACATGTGAAAATACCTGCCGGTGTGACGGTGGTGAAGGTGCCTATGCTCAGCCCTATGTTCAATCAGAAATCGATTCAGGTCGGGGTGACCAATGCCGATATCTCTTTGGGTAAGGTAGACGTGGAGATGGAGATGCCTAACCGTGATTCCGTTGCGAAGATTAATGATTCGCTCGTGAAGAGGACGACGATTCTCACCGATTCTATCGATTTGATACATTCCTACAAAAATGTGTTGGATCAAGAACGTATTGTCTTGTTGGACAATAACAATATCGGTGGCGATAAAGGTTTCGACGCAAATAGGTTGAGCGACGTCGCTGCTTTCCTACGTAAGGATCTGTCTGAGATTGTCGACCTCCAACTTGGCTATGACCAATGCCAGAAACGTTTGGATTTGGAGAAGCGGAACCTTAGTCAGCAGATCAAACTTTTGGATGAGAGGGCAATGATCCCTAAGGCTGCGCTTTACGTCACTTTGGTCGCAAAATCGTCGGCTGAGACAATCCTTGATTTCTCTTATGTCGTGGATCAGGCGAAGTGGACTCCTTTCTTTGAACTGCGTATCTCGGAGAACAATCCATCGATTGATGTGACAAAAAAAGTGATGGTGCTTCAAAAAACCAAAGAGGATTGGAACGACGTGAAGATGACCGTCACCACAACTAATCCATCCAGCAACAATGCACGTCCTGAACTGAAACGCTACACTCTTCCTAAGAGCTACAGCGGATCTTCTTCTGCATCGACGGAAAGGAAGATGGTTAAGGTGATGGGTACGGTGCGTGATAATCGAGGCAGTATTGACGGTGTTTTGGTGAATTGCTTAAGCGCAAATGTCTCAGCACAAACTGACGCTTCTGGTTTCTACGAGATATTGGTTCCTGAAAACAGCATTTTGAAATTCACTCATTCCAGCCATAAGACAGTGGACAAGAGTGTACGTGGCGACAATGTCGTGATGATGAATGTCGTTATGAACGAGGATGCTTCCGCCATCTATGGAAATAATGTGAGAATAAAAGGTGTGGTGAGAGATGCAAAGGAACCTCTTCCTTTTGCGAATGTGGTTGTAAAAGGTACAACTAATGAAACCAACACTGATATGGATGGAAACTATGAGATTGTTGTGCCGCTGGGTGCTGTGTTGGAATTCTCGTATGCTGGATATGAGACTCAAACTAGAAAAATCACGAATAAGACATCTTCTATTTTGAATGTGACTTTGAGTGAAGAGATGTTGGACGAAATTGCTGTTGAGGTTGGATATGGAATCCAAAAGAATGTTGTTAAGAGAGTTGCCACATCAGTTGACCAGGCTTTGGCAGGTCGAGTGTCTGGTGTTAAAGTGACATCTTCATCTGGTCAACCGGGAGAAGCTTCTTCTGTACGTGTGCGTGGAGTACCTTCGTTGTCTGGTGCCGAACCATTGTATGTTGTCGACGGAGTGCCAATGGGTGATGGCACTTCAAATCCGTTGGCTTCAATCAATCCAGATGATATCCTTTCTATGGAGGTCTTGAAAGATGCTTCAGCAACATCTATTTATGGATCACGAGCAAGCGGTGGAGTAGTTTTTATCATCACAAAAAAAGGTGCTGTAGGTTCAGAATTATATTTGTCTAAATTCTCCAAACTGCAGGATTACACGGCAGAAGCCACTACACTTAACTCAATCCCGTCGGACGGATCAGAACATGAGGCGACGTTGAGCAAACTGAGCATTCCTGCAAAGTTCAGCTATTATGCTGCTCCAAAGATCACACCAAATGTCTATATGCTTGCAGAGGTGCCAAAATGGCGCGACTATGAGCTGCAGAAGGGTAAACTACGAGTCTTCTTGGACAATACCTACGTCGGAGACTCTTATTGGACACCGATAGAGATTCAAGACACTCTGCATTTTTCGGTTGGTGTTGAGAAAAACATAGGTGTGGAACGTTCTTTGAAGGCTACTAAAGAACGTAATAATCTTTTGAAGACATCCAAGAAGGTGACACGTAACTGGTTGATTGTGGTGAAGAACAACAAGGAGACAGCTGTGGACGTAGTTGTTGAGGATCAGATTCCTGTTTCGACAAAATCGGATGTGAAGGTTAATCTGCTGGAATCGAGTGGTGCGGTTGTGACTCAGAATGAGGGCAGATTAAAGTGGAATCTTCATCTTGCTCCGGGAGAGAAACGTGAACTGAATGTAAACTATGAGGTGACTGTAAAAGATGAGGATCTTTTTGAGAAACTGATGGAGGATGACGATTTATAAACTATGAAAACGATATATATGAAATTTCAAACTATATTGGCAGGTTGCCTCTCTTTAGGCATAATGACAGCATCTGCTGCCCCTGTGGAGACGCAGTCGAAAATCAAAGAGGTGATGGTGTATGCCACTGGTGCCATGGTGACGCGTACTGCTAAAGTGAATGTCAAGAGTGGGGTGACGGAGGTGAAAATCCCGTTGCTGACTCCGTTGTTGGAACAGAATTCCGTGCAGGTCGGTGTGAAGGGAGGAAATGTGGTACTTTCCTCAATTAGTTATGACGTGGAGGTGCCCGGACAGAAACAGATAGGCAATGAGGTGGCAACATTGACGAAAAGAGCAAATGTATTGCGTGATTCAATTGATATGTTGCAGGGTAAGAGCGAGGTGCTTGACAGGGAGCGTGACCTAGTGTTGAAAAGCAATAATATTGGTGGTGACAATGGTTTTACTGCTCCTACATTGCAGGGCGTGGCATCATACGTGCGTAACGACTTGAATGAGATCATCAAACTGCAGTATGGCTACCAGAAGCAGATGAAGAAGTATCAGGATGAACTCACGTTGAATGAGCAGAAGGTGAATCTGTTGTATGACAAACAGATGGAGCCAATGAGTTTTCTTCTGGTCAAACTGGAGTCGCCAACTGCCTCAAATTGTGATTTGGAGATCAACTATTTTGTGAAGAATGCGGCGTGGATGCCATTCTACGAGGCTCGTATCGCAAGGAATGACACCAAACTTCATTTGGTGCAGAAGGCATACGTAAGCCAGGCCACAAAAGAGAAGTGGAATAATGTACAGGTGAAACTTTCCCAGAATGATCCGAGTGTGAGCAATGAGAAACCGGAATTGGGCAGATACGTCGTCCCTGACGGCAGATATTATGAAAGACCAACCCATACTAATGACAATGGTAATCCATATGTGAAGGTGATGGGTGTGGTGCGTGATTGGAGAGGCCCGTTGAAGGGGGCTTTGATCACTTGTGACGACGATGATCGCAAGACACAGTCGGATGAGAATGGTTACTATGAGTTGCTGGTCCCTGTCTACAATGATGTCAATTTCAGCTATTCTGGATACCATTCTACATCCTGCAAGGCAAAAGGTCAGAACGTAATGATCAGAAACGTGCGTATGGAGAGCGGATCATCAAAGGTCAGCGATTCTAATATCGATCAGCATTTTGTAAATTATATCGGACAGCACAGAGTGAGCCTTGCAAGGTCAGCCATGAGCAGTGATATGGAATCGAATATACCGCAGATGGTCATCCGCAATTCCGTCGCAACAATTGGAGGAAAGAATACTATCCCTGACGACGGTGCTGATCATGAGGTTGTGGTGAAGGATATGTCTGTCGATGCGGAGTATAACTATTATGCGGTGCCTAAATTGTCGAAGGATGTCTATTTGGTGGCATCTATTCCTAATTGGAAGCGTTTGGATCTGCTCGACGGTACTGTCAAACTATTCTTGAACAATATGTATATGGGCGAGAGCTTCATCAATGCCCGTCAGACAGAAGACACGTTGAATCTGTCAATCGGAAAAGATAAGGATCTTGCTGTCGACAGAAAGGATATGCGTACATACTCGTCGAAGAATCTGATTAAGACATCCGACAAGATTGAGCGTGAATGGAAGATCACAGTGAAAAACAATAAGACGGAGTCTGTTAAGGTGACGGTGGAGGATCAGTTCCCTGTCTCTACAGTGGATGATATCAAGGTCGTTTTGGTTGATAATGGTGGAGCCGAGGTAGACGAGAAGGAGGGTAAACTTACTTGGAAACTTAATCTGAAACCAGGAGAAAAGAAGGAACTGAAATTCTCTTATTCAGTGAAATCGAAGAGATCTGATATCACGGTGGAGTAAATGTTGAAAAAGTAGTCGTCTCGACAAGGATTATCTTAGAAGCAGATTAAATTTATTAAAGGAAATTATCACACAGATAGAGGATTGTTAAGGGCATGAATCCCTTAACAATCCTTTTTATTAGTAGATAATATAATAATCTTAGATCTTCATAGAATGTTAAAATAAAGTTAAAAGCGATTTATCTTGAATGAATTGAGTGACAATTATATATCTTTGCAAATGGAAATGTTGCAAATATAGATATAAAATAATTTATGAAAAATTTTACTCTAAGCGTTTTGGCGTTATTATTCTCGTTGTCAGTGTCAGCTGAGGATAATGGATGGAAAGTCAAAGGAATTAGATCTGATGGTAATTCAGATTTTTTTGTGATTTCGGAAGATTTGCGTATTAAGCCTGTTTTGAGGAGTCCGGTAGATTCAAGACTCCCGACGTTCAACATCATAACAGGAAATGACACATTAAAGGGTTATGAATCCATTAAATTTGACAGATTCATCACGAATGTGGATGAAAAGAAAGCTGCTCCGTTGCAGATTGCTGTATATCCCAACCCTGTTGAGAAGATGATTTATCTTACTGGAATTGATGAAAATTCACAGGTCGAGATAATCGATATGAACGGTGTGGTTGTGAAAAAGCAAGTTGGTTTGGAAATAGATGTTGAGGGCTTGGCTCAAGGTCTATATGTGTTGAAAGTGGATTCAACACAGGTTAAGTTTATAAAAAAGTGAAAGATAACGAAGTCGTGAAAAACTAAAATAATATGAAAAAACTATTTACAATTGTTGGCGCTACTCTGATGAGTTCAGCATTGTTTGCTCAAAACATTTATGTGCATCAGAATGATGGTACTGCTTATGGCTATGATGTGGCTGATGTAGAAGAAATTAATTTTTCCCTTGGAAAATCAAGATTGGCAACACCTGCACCTGACACTGCCTGTGAGAAGAGACTTAACGATCCTGAATATCTTTTGGATGCTCTTTCTGGAATCATTTCGAAACTGCAGGAGAGCGCGAAAGAAAATGAATCGAGAAGAGACTCTATTTCTTGGTTGTATAACGAGATTAACAAAAAGAACTCAGAAATAGAGACATTGAAGCAGAAATTGGCTGCATGTGGAGGGGAATGCAAAGAAGATACCAATGCAGTAGATTTGGGACTTTCTGTAAAATGGGCTTCTATGAATTTGGGAGCTACAAAGTCAACTGATATGGGAACACACTACTCTTGGGGAGAGGTGACTCCATTTGACGATACTTATGACTTTTCTGGATGGACTGCAACAGAATTGATTGAGAAAGGTATTATGACAGCCGACAGTATTCTTACTCCTGAACATGATGCGGCAACTGTAAACTGGGGATCATGTTGGAGAATGCCAACTGAGGCTGAATCAAAAGAACTTGTAGAAAAATGTACATGGGAGTTTGTTACTGTTGATGGAATGAAAGGATGCAAAGTTACAGGTCCTAATGGTAATTCTATCTTCTTGCCTGCAGTCGGTGTGTTGAAGCCTAATCAGAGTTCTATTCCATATATAGGCGATGGCTACTACTGGACATCTGGATTCAGTAATGTAAATGATTCCTATGGAGTAAGTTTCCTAATGTTTACTTCTGACGAAACACATAGACTTCATTGGATGCACACACGTTATGATGGCGTGTTGATCCGTCCAGTTTTGAAATAATATCAAGGTTGGTTTTATATTTAAAAAGCCGTGGCGATGATTTTCGCCACGGCTTTTTTACACGCATATTCTGAATTACACGGATGCCCGTGCGTGGGTTTAATGTTATTTCAAAGTCAATTTTTTGCAGACAACGTTGCTGTCAGTTGTGATTCTGATTGTGTAGACACCGGATGTGATTCCTGATGTGGAAATCTCTGTCTTGTCTGACACACACACTGTTTTTCCTTCTGCGTTGATTATTTCTGCCTTGAAATCGCCCTCAATACCGATGATCTTGATTGAAGACGGTGATGTTACCACCACGATTTTGTCAGCCTCTGTGAGATCCACATCTGAAGGATCATATTTGGTGAAAGTCAGGCGATCGATGTTGACCCATGATTTCTTGATTGTCAATTTGATTGTTGATTCACCAGCAGGAAGGGAAATCCTGTTCTTCTGGACGTATTCGTCATACACATCCCATGATCCTGTGCTGCCAACCTCTATGTCAATTGCGTCGCCTGCCTCATTAGAAAGAGATGCGTGGACGGTGCCAGCCTCGACTTCTCCCTCTTCACTTGCTCTTACCGAGACTGTGTACTCTCCCTCTTCTGCGACATTGACTGTGTAGTTCATCCACTCCTCTTCTTCACAATATCCTATCGCAAAACCGTTAGCTTCATCTGAAGCGTAAACGTCTACACCGTCTTTTCTATACTCACCACCACGATTGCTTCTGTCTTTATCGTAGTATGAGACGTTGTTTCCACCAGTGTTATAGTTTTCTGCCTCCACTACGCCGGGAATATTGGCTGCCACTTCATTGTATGGACCTACTACCTCGGGCTCTTTGATCTGTCCAAGATAAATCTCGTCGTATACATCTTCTCCAACTTTGAACCAATCAAAATCTGCATATCCTCCTGCTTGCGACGTTGCGTAATTGAACAATCCGAATTTATATCCTGCAAACATACCAAGAGTGTATGGAAGAGGAATGTCTTTTCCGATGGCATTCCATTTCTGATTGTCTGTGCTATAATAGAAATAAGCTCTGTCTTTTGTGAAATCAAAATCGATTCTCAAATATACAGTTTCACCTTCAAACGGTACTGATGCATTTCTGACCACAGTTTTGTTCTGGACGATGTTTAGTTTGCCCCACTGTTTCTCCACACCTACAAAACCGAATGAATCTTGAAGTGCGACAAGTCCTGCCACATCACCGTCTTTCATACCTTTCACATCAAGAGCCACACGACCTGAACATTTAGGTCCGAAAGTCTTTTGTGTCAATGTGTTTTTAGCCCAGTAAAGACTTTTGTCTGTACGTCCAGTTGTGATACGCAAATATCCTGGACGTGCTGACAATGACCAATGAGCATCGTCAGGATTATGGTTCCACTGCCATTCAAGAGGCAGTGTAGTTGATTCGAAATCATCACAAGTCGCCATGCTGTAAGCTGGTTCCACTGCGTTTGGCAAGTCGACGGAACGAGCTGCCTGATTACCCATTGTTGGCCAACCGTTCCGCCAAGTGACAGGGATAAGCCAAGGAATACGTCCCACACCACCTGAGTCGCGGAACAACATCGCATACCACTTGCCTTCTGGAGTGTCGAAAATACCTCCCTGAGCCACACCGTTCTCCTGCAAAGCAATCTTGCCCTCATAGTTTCCAGTCAGACTGCTAGATCTGAAGACCAATTCGGTACGGCATTTGCCATTCGGCCAAGAGATGGCGAAAAGATAATATTTGCCATCCACTTTCTCCATGTGAGCACCCTCACATTTAACGATATAACCGTTTGTTCCGGTTGTTTGGTCGATAGGAATATTCAGTTTTGTCTCTCCATTTTTCACACCTTTTAGATCGCTGTTGAGCTCTACCATTTTGAATTCACCGCTACCAAAGATGATGTAAGCACGATCATCGTCGTCGAAGAATAGAGAAGGGTCGTGATAGAAAGGAAGACGGACCTCATCCCAAGTTCCGTTTTCGATATCATCAGTTGAAAAAAGATGAGTTTTTCCAGTAGTATACGATGGAGTAAGAATATAGTATTTGCCTTTATGCTTACGAAGCGAAGATGCCCACGAACCCTTTCCGTAAGCATGTTTGCCGCCGTTAAGACTTTGGTTGTCGCCATTGTCAAGAGTCTGATAAGCGTAGTTGACGGTACGCCAATTCGACAAATCTTCCGACATCATGATAGGGACACCAGGAGCACAGTGCATAGTTGTGCTCACCATATAATATTTGTTTCCATCACGGATGACGGAAGGGTCTGGCACATCTGAGTAGATGAGCGGATTAGATACGGAGACACCCAAGGATTGGAGTGTGGCACCGAAAAAAGTTGCAACTGAAGCAACGATAGATAGTAGTGTTTTCTTCATGGTCTGTTATGTATGGTAATAGATTCCGATAATAATTTGTGTCCATTGATTCTGATTTGATCAGGATGTGTCCACCGAAGATTTCCGAAACCAAAAATAAAAAAATCATAATTCAAGGAATTTTCGAATACAGATAAATGCTTGACAAATATTTATGGATATGTGGTTTGGTACGTTTGTCACGGATGGAGACGTGAGAATTATTGTTTTTTTTTCATTATTTTTTATCTTTGTCATATAATTATTTGCAAATATCTCGGTAAAAAATAACTTTATGAAAGTCATATTTAGATTATTGTTCTTGTTGTGTGCCATTTTGTTTTCGTCATGTGAAAGGACCGTTAAAATAAAAATATCTAATCAATCAAACTTCCAAGGAGATAAAATGATATGTGATTTTGGAAATCTAAAGTGCCCGAGAAATAATATATTCACTTTATCTCACGATCTGTATAGACCAAACATGGCCGTCCGTTATAAAAAGAACAGGTATACTCTTGCGGTTGTCAAATTAGATTCTTTTACAGATACAACTATAAAAGAAGCGTTTTCGGCAAAAATGTGGACAGACACAAGTCTCTATTATTATGATAGGATCACGACTCAGGATTCCGGAAATGTTAAGGTTAAAATATATAACGACCAATTGCGTGTTGAATATGGACGTCTTGTCTATTGGTCGACTTTGTTGTTCAAGTGGGAGATTGAACCTAAAAACTTTGGAACCATATTGCCGGGAGATGGATTGATTGGTGATATCGACGATGGAGTTGTATCATTCAGAGTGGATATGTATGAGTCTTTTTTCAGAGACGAATATGGCGGTGACATAAATTTGAAAAAGGATGGATATTTTACGGCCTCGTTCAAATTGCCTGATTACCAGGTTGTCAAACCAGATTCTTTGTCGATGTGGCATTTTGACGAGACTAATTGCAGATGGACGTTCGAAACTTATGCACACCGCAATGGAGACAGCTATGTGGCAAACTTGAATAAATTTGGCTGGTGGACATCATTCCGTCATGATTGTGAGTTTAGAAAAATCAATTTGAAATTAAATGACGAATATGAAAATCCTTTGCCTTATGCAGAGTTATTGCTTGTTTCTAAAAAAACAAAAAGGGAGAGTGTCATTAGCACGGATGCTATGGGTGAATGCACTTTGTTTATAGATAAGAATGATTCTTATGAAGTGTATTTGAAAGGATTCTCTGTTGTGACAAGTGATCATAGTTGGCCTTTTTCGCAATCATTTACCAATATAAAAATTCAGGATGACAATGAATTGTTTTGTGTGATTGAGACTGGAGATGATGATCGTGAACTAAAATGTCAGTTAAAAAAGAAAATAGAAGCCATCTATCAAAACAATGGTTTGTCATATAGTGATTTGCATCAACGTACACAAGTAGAAAACGATCATTTAGCAGTACATCCTGCTGAAGAGATTGTTGAAGAAGATTTATATGATGGTGAGATACAAGCTGTGGAGGCGTATGATACATATGAGAAAAAGGAAGATTTGTTTACGGCCAACAAGTCTCATAGATATCCGAATACGGTTTTGATGCCAGAAATAGGAGGTATCCATTATGGTAAAATCCATTACGGACAGACTTGGATGAGTAAATGGGATACTTTGCAGAGCTTGACGATTAAAAACGATAGTCGTAAAATTTATTTTGTGCCATACGGAGAAAACATTGAGATTATTGCTAAACTATCTGAAAACATAATCAGGTTTTCTGTTGATACAATCACTAAGGGAGATGAAGAATTGTATCATTTAAACTATTTCTGGGTATGGACTCGAGAACGTTTAACTATCAATTACAGCACTTCTAATGCATATGAAAATTCAGAATATGATCGTAGAAGGCATGGACCCCAATTTAAGAAATACAGCAGTGATTATGAGGGATATAAAAACGATTATGAGTTTGTAAGAGAAACTTTCGATGCTCCTGCAGTAAGGCAAGTATATGTTTTTCGAGATGGGGAGACGGGGCAGATTGTCGAAAAAGGTCGTGCTCGTATTTCTAGGGACAAAATACAGGTTGATAAAGAATATCCGATTCGATTAAAGGTGTATGGACAAGATGACAAACAACTTAAATTGTTGTCTGTCAAAGATCAATATGGACAAAACGTTCTTGAAGATGCGGAATCAGGCCTTGTTGATCCTAGAATATTGACAACTAAAGAAATAACTTTCGAATTTGATGGGGACGATGCAGTGTATAATACGACCATAAGAACATTTGCTTTAAAATCAACTAATTTTTGTGGCGGATCAACGAATCATGGATGGAAGAGAGTGTTTTATGCTGTCCTGTTCACTTTTGTATTGATATATGTTAGAAAACGTTGGGTAGAACATAAAAATAAGAGCAAAGAAAAATCCGAAAATACTGAAAAATCTGAAAATACTAAACAAACTAACTATTCAGATGCTAAGAAAGTCTCTCCCCATAAGCATGAAGACGGGGAGAAAAAGCAAATTGATGATGATAAACATGTTTCAAAAGAACATTTGTTGTTGGCTATGTTGATAGCTAAAGTGGTTGGACTTAGCCCTTCGTTTGGTGAAAGACATAAGAGACTCATTAGGTCTTTCCAATCGTCTATAGGCATGAGTGATAATCTTGTCGCTTTAGTTGAACAGAGTAGATATTTACAGATAGACATAAATGATGTTATACTTGTTTTGAATCATTCTTATAAGAAAAAGCATATTGAATTGATGCAACTTCTGTTCAAAATCGCTGCTACAGATGACGGTATTATAGATGAGGAATGGGATCTTTTGAACAAAGTGATGGTGGGGTTGAAACTCAAAAGCAAACAGATTGATAGACTATGTCGCCGATATGGACCGTTACGCAGTGAAAAAGCTTCATCTGATAAGTCAAAGCAGACGGAGTCTTCTAATCAATCGAAGAAATCCCGTCAATCGCAGAATTCAGAGAAAAATACCAAAGACAATATCTCCAATATTTCCCATGCAGATGCAAAATATTTCTCTGTACTTGGAATACCTGTTGACTCAACTAAAGAACAGGTTAAGAATGTATACCGAATCTTGGCAAAAAAATATCATCCGGATCTGCCCAAAAATGCCAATAATGTTGAATGCGTAAAGAAGATGGCTGAGATCAATATTGCTTATGCCGAAATAATGAGAAGGTTCGGATGAGAATATGTTTGCGAGGTATGATATACGAATGACAAAACAAATTGACTTTTGGACAATCTGAGATAATTCGTGTTAAATCATAATATTATTCATTTTTTTTCTGCCTAATCCCTCGTTTTGCACACCTTTAGTTTTATCTTTGTAGGATAGGAGAAATGGGTATGTATATAATTAGGGTATTATTGTGTATTTTGATGCTCACAGAGGTATCTGTGGCATTGGCTGAAACAGTGGATTTTATCACAGTTTCTGAACTCAACAAGGCTCGTAAGAAAAAGAGTTTTGTTGATGTGGATCATATGCTAAACCGTAAGGGATGGCTTGCTGTGTCTCCAGAGAAACTTGGTGACAATAATGTGTCTGCGTTGGAGTGGACTTATGGCATTGATTATAAGATCTCTTTTGAACGTTCTTGGAAGCGTCTTTGCAATGTTGTCATGACCACTACAAAGTTTAATGCGGACAGATTCATCAATAAGAATCTGTCGAAATATCGTTTGGTATTACAGACTCGCACTAAAACTTTCTATCGCAACGGTAATGAAATGGTGATGCTGAAGACGAAAGACAACTCTCATTTTGTTACGCTTACGTTCGCGACCAGGGATGACGACTATTGGCGTATGATGGTGGCTACCAAGTCGGATCCGGATGTGCGTCGACTTGACACATATCAGATTGGAGATTATATAGAGGAAGAGGGAGGAATCCTTTTCTATGTGTCGGAAGACTATGAATATGGCTATATCCTTGCCATGACTGATGTCGGCTTTGGAAAAAACTATTCGTGGGGAGCTGACAGAGTGGATATCAATGGCAAATTCCCGTACACTACGCGTGAGTGGCATGAGGCTAATTTTGATATGCAAGGAGCAGAAAACACTGCGGCTATCTGCAATTATATAGAGGAAACGATGGATAATGCAGAGTATGCGGCTCAGGCTGCCAAAGCTTATACTGCGGCTGGCAAAACAGACTGGTATCTGCCTAGTGAAGGCCAGTTGCGTACTATTAAGGATGATATCCAGCGAATCAACCGCAGACTGAAGGCGGAGGGTGGTGTGAGCATGGCCAACGCGTGGTATTGGAGCAGCACGGAGTATGATTATGTGTTTGCCTGGGCAATAAATTTTAAGAACAACATCGTCGGACGCAGTTCGAAAAGCAGTGCCGACCGTGTCAGAGCCGTCCGCACAATCCGTATAGAGGATTAATCGCCCGTAGAGACGCACGGTCGTGCGTCTAATCGATCCCCGTGATGCCGTGCGTCTCATGAAGTTTATAAAAAATATATACGTTTTCGTAAATAATAATAGATGGAAAATAAATTCGTTCACCTTCATGTCCATTCTCATTATTCTATTTTGGATGGAATGAGCAAGGTGCCTGACTTGATTGACAAATGTCTGAGAACAGGCATGAATGCTATGGCTTTGACAGACCATGGCAACATGTTTGGTATCAAGGAGTTGACAGACTATGCGATCAAGGTAAACAAGAAAACTAAAGGTGCTATTGGTGAACAACAGGCTATCTTGGATAATCCGGAATCTACAGATGAGGCTAAAGCCGCCGCTACGGAGGAGATCGCCAAACTGAAGAATAAGATTTTCAAACCGATTATCGGTTGCGAGTGTTATTGCGCACGTAGAAAACACACTGATCACGACAATACATTCCGTATTGATGAGGCTGGCAAAAGTATTATTGCTGACTCCAGCGGTTGGCACTTGATCTTGATTGCCAAAAATAAGCATGGTTATCAGAATCTTTGTAAAATCGTATCCAAGGCTTGGGTCGACGGTTATTACAACCGTCCTCGTATCGACAAGGATCTGCTTGTGCAGTATCATGAGGATCTGATTGTCTGCTCCGCATGTCTGGGAGGTGAACTTCCAAAGAAGATCATGTCTGATGATCTGGAAGCTGCTGAGGCTACTGCTAAATGGTTCAAGGATCTGTTTGGCGACGACTACTACATAGAAATCCAACGTCATAAGACGGATAAACCTAATGGCAACACAAGTGTGTATGAGGCTGAGCAGAGAGTGAATCCGCAACTGGTGGCTATCGCACGGAAACTTGGCATTAAGGTGGTCTGCACCAACGACGTGCATTTCGTGGAGGAGGAACACTCTGAGGCCCATGAAAGATTGGTATGCTTGTCGACGGGAAAACTGTTGAGCGATCCGCAGCGTATGACATATACTAAGCAGGAGTGGCTGAAAACTCCCGATGAAATGGCTGAAATCTTCAGTGATATTCCTGAAGCTCTTGAAAACACTCTTGAAGTCGCAGACAAAGTTGAAGTCTACAGTATCGAGTCTGACCCTATCATGCCTAAGTTTCCAATTCCAGAGGATTTCGGAACGGAGGAGGAGTACCGTCAACGCATCACTGAGAAAGACCTGTTTGATGAATTCACTCAGGATGAGAACCATAATGTTGTGTTGAGTCAGGAAGACGCGGAGAAGAAAATCAAAAAACTCGGTGGATACGACAAACTTTACCGTATCAAACTCGAAGCCGACTATCTTAACAAACTTGCGTGGGAGGGTGCTCACATGCGTTACGGAGAAAATCTGACTGAAGAGCAGACCGAGCGTATCGTGTTTGAACTTCATATCATGAAGACGATGGGATTCCCAGGCTACTTCTTGATTGTGATGGACTATATTCGCGCCGCACGTGAAGAGTTGGGTGTCAGTGTGGGACCGGGACGTGGATCCGCCGCTGGTTCGGTGGTGGCATACTGCTTGAAGATCACCGACGTCGATCCTCTGAAATATGACCTTCTATTTGAGCGTTTCTTGAATCCGGACCGTATCTCATTGCCCGATATCGATGTCGACTTCGATGATGATGGTCGTGGTAAGGTCCTTGATTGGGTTACAGAAAAATATGGAAAAGAGAAGGTGGCGCATATCATCACATACGGAACAATGGCGACGAAGAGTTCCATTGCCGACGTCGCTCGTGTGCAGGATGTGCCGTTGAGCCTTTCCAACCAGATGAAGAAATGGGTGCCAGACGCATTCGATGATAGTCTTGCTGATCCTAAAACAGGAAAAGTGCCGAAGGTGAATTTGAAAAACTGTTTCAAATATGTGCCGGAGATGCGTGATGCGGTTGAGGGAAATGATGAGCAGATTAAGTCGACTCTTATCTATGCGTCGCAACTTGAAAATACTATCCGCCAGACAGGTATCCATGCTTGTGGTGTGATCATCGGAGCTGGCGACCTAACCAACTGGGCTCCAATCTCAACTGTGGAGGATAAGGAAACCAAAACTAAGGTGATGGTTACTCAGTACGACGGACATGTGATTGAGTCGGTCGGACTGATCAAGATGGACTTCTTGGGTTTGAAAACTCTTTCGATCATCAAGGAGGCTTTGAAGAATATAAAGAAATCACATGGAATAGATCTTGATATAGACAAGATTCCAATCGATGATAAAGAGACTTACGAACTCTATTCGCGTGGTGACACAATCGGAACATTCCAGTTTGAGTCGGCTGGTATGCAAAAGTATTTGCGTGAGCTTCAGCCTACTGTGTTTGAAGACTTGATCGCCATGAACGCATTGTATCGTCCAGGTCCGCTTCAGTATATCCCTAAGTTTATTAATCGTAAGTTAGGAAAAGAGAAGATCGAGTACGATATCCCATGTATGGAAAAGTACTTGAAAGATACTTATGGAGTCACTGTGTACCAGGAGCAGGTGATGCTTCTTTCCCGTCAGCTTGCCAACTTCACTCGTGGAGAGAGTGATGCCTTGCGTAAGGCTATGGGTAAGAAACTGATTGAGAAGATGAACGAGCTGAAGGCAAAGTTCATGAAGCAGGGAGTGGAGAATGGTCACGACGCCAACACGTTGGATAAAATCTGGCGAGACTGGGAGGAGTTCGCAAAATATGCCTTCAACAAATCCCACGCCACTTGCTATTCTTGGGTGGCATACCAGACTGCATATCTTAAAGCACATTATCCAGCCGACTATATGGCCGCCAACCTTACCCGTTCAATGGATAAGATTGAGGATGTGCGTAAGTTTATGGACGAGTGCAAGCGTATGGGAATAGAGGTGTTGAGCCCCGACGTGAATGAATCCGACAGTTTCTTCAGCACCAACGCCAACGGCAATATCCGTTTCGGTCTGCAAGGAATAAAAGGAATGTCTCGTGCTGTGGTGGAAGAGTTGATCGCAGAGCGAGAAAAGAATGGCAAATACACAGATATCTATGATTTTGTAAGCCGTGTCAACTGTGGAGCAAAGGATTTGGAATGTCTTGCTATGTCGGGAGCGTTCGACTCATTGAAAGGAATCGAGCGTGAGCATTTCTTCTCTTTCAACAACAAGGAGATACAGTTCAGTGTGGTGCTTGCAGACTTTGGAAAGAAGGTGAAACTTGCCAACAATTCGTCTCGCAACTCACTGTTTGATGACATGGAAGTGTCGCAGTCTATCGCATTGCCACCGTTGCCAAAATTCGAGAAGTGGACAGCGTTGGAACGTCTGCAGAAAGAGAAAGACTTGGTGGGAATCTATCTGTCGGCCCATCCTCTCGACGACTATTATATCCTGTTGAAGTATATCTGCAACACCCGCGTCACCGAGCTTGAAGATATTGAGAAGATACAGGGACGCAATAAGATTGTGGCTGGAGGAATCATCACCGCCATCACGCATAAGACGTCGCAGAAAGGAACGCCAGGAGTCATCCTTAAGATAGAGGATTACTCAGGAGCGAAGGAGATAGCGTTGTGGGGTAGAGACGTGGGTATGGTCAACTATCTGCAGGTTAACAACTGTGTCGTATTCTCTGCCACTATCGGACAAGACCGTTTCCGACCAGATCAGGTACGTATCACATACAATGATTTCAAACTGATGAGTGAGGCGAAAGAGGTGTTGAAGATGCATTTGAGTCTTGTGTTGGAAGAAAAAGCGTTGACTGAGGATTTTATCAAGGGAGTAAGTCAATTCTTGTTGCCAGATGATAATGGATCAACGTTCAATATCGATTTGATACAAACCAATGAAGGCATACATACACGTCTTGATTTCAAGACAATGCATAGGATTCTCATCTCACGACAGTTGATGGATTTCTTGGAGGAATACAGGAAGAAAGCGGCTACGTCAACCTCCACTTCTGTAGAGATAAGTGAGGCAGCGGATGATGATGCTCCGGCTCCGGAAGTGATTGTTGATGGCGACGGTGAGATTGTGGAGGAAGAGGAAAATGATGCCCCAATCCATTCAGGACTTGATTTCAAACTGATTGGAGATCCATTTGCCAAGGCAGGATAATGGATAAAAAACGAAGATAAATATAGAGACGCATGGACGTGCGTCTCTTTTTATTTTGACATGTGTGATAGAATAAAAAATCGCTTGCAGTATTACGCTGCAAGCGACTTCTTTTAAGAGAGTTTATATTAAAAGCTGTTGATTATTCCAACACTATCTTTTCAACAATGCTGTCGTTCTCAGAAACAACTTTCAACACGTAGATGCCTTTAGCATTTGATGATAGATCAAGTTCAACCTCGTCTGATCCACCATTTACATCTATGATAACCTTTCCTGTCATGTCAGCTACAATAACCTTGTTAATTGTGCTGCCAGAACGAATGTAAAGCATTCCATCTGTTGGGTTAGGATAGACCTCAATGCCACCAACTTCTGAAATCTCGTCGTCGATATCAGTGATTTCAGGATTGAATTCGAACTCCTCGTTGTCGTAATCATCATATACGTCAGCAGAACGTAGATTGTTGCTTGTTGTATTTGACGAATTACATGCAAGTATTGTGCCTTTGAATTTACCTCCGTTAGAAACCTTAAAACCACTCTTCAGGAAGATCTTGCCGTATGATTGGTAACCAACATCGGCTCTAGAGATCTTTGTTGTTGACGTGATTTTGACGGTTGCTCTTCTTACAATATTGCTGGTCGTTGTGCCGCTTATAGATCGTGTGTCAACCAAAGGACCATCCAAATATTGACGTTCTCCCAGACAACCATCAGACCAGTACTGAGGGTGCTCATAGCATTCATCTGCGTTTCTTGCATATCTAAATGCTTCTAACATTGATATATTCGAGTCGTTGTCTGTGTCAGCAGCTTCTTTCTTGGATACTGCCATTGCCCAATGGTAAACAAATGGATCAATATATGTTGCACCGCAAGATGTTTCAGTTGCATTTGCAGCAGTGCAAATTGTAAGTCTGCTCATATTGCTCAATGGATTTACAAAAGCTCCACTAAAACATTGTTCCATACATACAGAAATGCTTTTATAGTTGTTAAGCTTTTGCATTTGTGTCAACATCTGGTCAGGAGACATTTGTTCTCCCCATAAACACAAGTTTCCACTTGAAGCACCATGATCAGTAGTGAAAATGAACAAGTTGTCATTGCTTGTCATTCTTGAAGCCAATTGATCAAATGCCCATGAAATGTTATCTCTTGTTGCAGAACGCTGAATGTCGTTTATGCCATCGCCATTCAAATCAAGGGGGGATGACATATATCCTCCGGTAGCTGACAAATGCAAGTCTTCAGAACTGCTGGTGCCATCTGCCATAATCACATAGATTTTATTTCTATCGTAACCATATACATCGACAAGAATTTGATAAAACAAAGAACAATCGTTCCAGTATCTGCTATGATTACTTGAAGAAGAAATACCTCCACTTATAATAAGTGCATATGCGTTGTTGCAACTTTTAGTTGTTTTAGTAAACTGATTTGGAAGCAAAAGTCCATTTGAATCAAATGAAAGATGTTCGGGAGTTGCGGCGTTTTCCTCAAAACTATTTGATCTTTTAGATATTTTGTTCTGAGCTGAGTCTTTTGTCCAGTTTCTAAGGTCTTCTGGGAAAAAAGACACTTTTGTTCTGGTTACATTTCCTGAACTCTTTGAAATGAATATTATACTTGCGTTATGCTCCCAGTTCGCTTTGGGTTGCTCATCCAAGAAGAACACCCAACTTGCAGAAGGGACTGAAATAGGATCTCTGAATAATACGTTTACTTTTGAAATGTTAGAAGTGTTTACGTATAGTTCATACTCATCCAGCATCAGCGTGTTCTTCGCATAATCTTTAACCTTTGCCTTCGCTTCTTCAAGACTTACCGCAGCCATGGCTGATAGGAAAGAGAAGAATGCTAAAAGCAAGGTCAGTAAATATTTTTTTCTCATATTCTTACTTGCTTAAAGATTCAACTTTTGCCTTCAATGCAGCATTCTCCTTCTCAAGCTTGATCATATGTAGAGTCAACTCCTCTACCTTCTCCAAAAGAAGGTTGCTCATCTTAGATACGCTTACGCCGTTTGCATCCATCTCTGCTGCTGATGGCATACCAGGAAGGTGCTTGTGCTCGTTAACGTAGCTCTCAACCTCTGAAAGTGACTTCAAATCGTAGTTCTCATCAAATACGTAGTCGGCAGCTCCGTGCATATCCATCTGTATGTCCTTTGCGTTCAATGAGTTAACATTGATTGAATTTGAGTTCAAATCTGCAACCTCGATCTCACCAGAACATAGAATTTTGCCGTCAACGTGTAGTTTAGCTTGTGGATCCTCTACTCCGATACCAACATTTCCGTTTAGGAAAATATAATTTTTAGCATCGAAATACAAATCCTTTGGACATGCTGGCTTGTAACCACAGAATTCAGTTGCTTTAATAGTAGCTTTTTCTGTTCCTCCTATAGTGATTGATCCTGGATATCCTGGGTGGTCAGTCAAAGAAGCAGACAAACCTCCTTTTACAATAGCTCCATCATTAAATCTAGCAAAACCTTCAGCCTCAAAAGTACTTAGTGCACGTAATGAACCCTTAAAATTTGCTACGCCTGTAGCTTCAACTGATTTAAGTGTAGTCTTACCTGCAACATTCAATGTTTTGCTTAATGTTGCTGCGTCTGTAACATTTAGAGAACCTGCTAATTGAGTAGTTCCGATTATTGTCGCACCGCTGTTGAATGTGGCAGCTCCGCTTGCTACCATTGTGCTGTTCATAGAAACAGGACCATCGAACTTTGCCAATCCTGATGATACGATCAAACCACTCTTTGCTGTCACACCGCTGTTGAATGTGGCTGAAGAGAATGTTGAAGCTCCAGCAACTGTCAAACTGCTTCTTAGATTACTTGCTCCAGCAACATAAAGTCCATTAGCAGGTGCTGCAGATGCTGCACCTACAGTCAAACCACCGTTTGATCCTTGTAGCAGTTTTGTGTTGCCATTGTAATCGTAGATTCTTAGACCGTTCTTCGCAGAGTCTGCCTTGATTGTTAGTCTGTTGCCTTGGTAGCTTTTTGCTGCTGCCACACCGATTGCAACGTTGCCTTTAGTTCCTGTTTGTGGACTAACGTACAAACCGTAAGTAGAATTAGAAACCCATGACTGTGCGTTTACTCCTGCACATGTCAACACTAGGGATGCTGCTGCACCTGCCTTCAATAATTTTGAAAATAACATAGATAAAAAGTTTTCATGGAGAGTTCAAAATAACATAAAAACACACGTAGGAAGAAAGAACTCTCCCCAGTTCTTCCTCATATGCTCGCAAACACTTGGTGTTTATTAGAGAAAACATTCATTCATTTGGACTACTCTAAAACTCTCTACTCTAAATGAATGTTTTTTAATTAAATAACATCATACTAATTAAATAACATCTACGTATAAAAATTCGCATTAGTCATTTATCTCGCATTCATTATCTAATATCCATCTTGATTTGCATACACAAAGTTAAAAGCAATATTTGGCAAAACAAAAGAAAGGAACGGATTTATTTGTAAGAGAATCATAATGGGCATGAAAATTAAATATTTATGGATATGTTAGACGCAATTATCCTATTTTACTATTTGCCTAAGTAAAATATTGTGACTGCAATATAAATTGCGGAGCTAATACTACGATATTGATAATCAGGTAGATATATATGTATGTGTGCTTTGGCAATGGAACATAAATAAAGACGGAATAATCCGTCTTTATTTGTTTGTGTTTAGCATTTCTAATTCATCATTTTCACCTGTCTTGCCAGGAAGTGCAGACGGTTGAGCACGTTCACTTCACTTACACCACCGTCGAAATCAAGGAACAACAGATTCATATCTGGGTAGAGTTTCTTCACTTTTCTCTCCACTCCCTTGCTTATCACATGGTTGGCGATACATCCGAATGGCTGTAGGCTGACGGCTGCGTTGATGCCTCGTTGGGCAAACGAAACAAACTCGGCTGGAATCAACCATCCTTCTCCAAACTGTGCCGCTGGACAAACGATCTTGGCCGCATTTTCCATCTCGTGGTTGATATCCGCACTCTTCTCGTAGTATCTGAATGCTGACGCTGCTTTGTCAAATTCGTTTAGCATGCTGACAAGTTTCTTCTCCAATACGTTGTTGATCATGCGTCGCCAGATCGACACTTTCTCAAGATTGTTTTTCCTGTTGAACTTCGCGTTAGGGAAGTATTGGCTGAAAAACTCTATTATGCTTGGGATAACTGGCTCGATACCTTCGCTCACCAACCAATCCACTACATGCTGGTTTCCAAAACTGTTGTATTTGATGAAGATCTCTCCGACAACTCCGATGCGTGGCACTTTTTTGTCTGATGCCGCAGCGTTGAATTCAATGGCCGCCTCACGCAAAAGTTTTAGCGTGGCTCTTTTGTCCCCATCCTTTGAAATGGCGATGTATTTTTCTATATACTTGTCTTTCAAAGATTTTGCCTTGCCTTCCTCTTTTTCTCTTACAGCTGTGGCATAGTACATCTTTGCAATTGCCTCGACAAACAGGACAGAGTAGAGAATTGGGTGGATGGCTTTTTGGATGTTTGGCGTAAATCCACTCTGCTCGTTGATTGTGTTCATCACCGAAATAGACACCACAGGGATATTGTCATATCCAGCTGCTAACAAAGCTTTCTTTATTAATGCTATGTAGTTCGTCGCACGACACTGACCTCCTGTCTGTGTAATGGCGAATGCTATGTTGTTTAGGTCGTATTTGCCACTTCGCAGTGCTGTTATTACGTCTCCCACTACAAGTGTGGCTGGATAGCAAACCTCATTGTTGGCATATTGCAAACCTGCTTTTGCACTTTCAGGCGTGCCAGGGGGCAAGCACTCTACATCATATCCCATCAACTCAAACATTGGTGGCATGATAGGTGTGTGGAATTCCGAAAAATATGGCAACAACACCTTTCTCTTCTTGTCGAGTACGGTGAATTCTGGTGTCGTCTTGAATTCTTTCTTTATGGCATCTTTGTGTCGTTTGAATTTGATGCTTTCCACCAAACTGCGGATTCTCAAACGTAGAGATCCGGCATTATTCACGTCGTCTACTTTAAGAATCGTGTGGTTTTTCCCATAGCGACGCAATACGTCTCCTACTTCGTCAAGTATGAATGCGTCCGGACCGCAACCGAAGTTTGTCAGCTGCACGAAATGGATGTTGTCTTTGCTTTCAGCCACCATTTTTGCCGCACGCATGATGCGGTTCATGTAACTCCACTGTGGAATGATGTGGGTGTCTTTTGTTGAATCCTCCACACCTCTCGCCACATCTTCCGTCACCACATCAATGCCGAATGATGTCATGATTTCCGACACTTTGTGTTGGATGAGCGGATCGTTGTGATATGGTCGGCCGGCAAGCAGAATCACCATACGGTCGTTTTGCTTTGCTTTTAGAAGCGCTTGCTGGGCCTTTTCTGCTAAGGTATTTTCAAATGTGTTCTCTGCGTTGATAGCCGCGATGAACGCCTCCTTAAACGTCTTTTCTGAAAAGTCTTTTCCTAAAATCTCCTTCAGATATGATTTCAAAGCCTTTTTCAAAAGTTTTTCATCCTTAAAGGAGACGACGGGACTATCCACTGGAATATTGCTTTTCTCGGCAGGATCGATGGCTGATTTGATCACGTCACTATATCCTGCCACAATAGGGCAGTTGTATGTGTTGTTCTCATGCTTGCCATCTCTCTTTTCATAAATCACGTATGGATAGAATATTCTGTCGACCTTTTTTTCCATCAGGTCGAAGATGTGGCCATGCACGAGTTTGGCAGGGAAACAGATGTTGTCTGCCATGATTGTGTTTAGTCCCTTCTCATACATTTTGAATGATGAGCGTGGACTTGTTACCACTTTGATTCCGCATAATGTGAATAGGGTGTACCAAAACTGGTAGTCTTCAAACATGCCAAGCACTCGAGGAATACCGATTGTCAGTTTCGGAGTCGCTTTGCTGTCGAGACGGATGTTTTTCTTGAATGCCAACTCGCTTTTGTAGAGACTCATGTTGAATCCGCTTACTCTCTCGTCTTCACCTTTGTTTGTGTAGACTTTCTCGCATTTGTTGCCAGAGTAGAAAACTTTTCCGTTGGCGAATATATTTTTCAAGACGTGGCAGTTGTTTTCGCAACCTACACATCTGAATGGCTCAACTGTGTATTCACAAGCTTCTGCCATTGCCGACAATTCACGACGGTTGTCTGCTCCCATGTGTTTGGCATACAGTGCCGCTCCATACGCACCCATCAGTTCTGGATAGTTGGATACAGCCACCGTCTTCTTTATGCTATTCTCGAACGCTCTCACAACAGCTTTGTTGCGCATCGTTCCTCCTTGAAGCACAATATGGTTGCCTAATTCACTTACGTCTTTAAGTTTCAATACTTTATATAGACAGTTGCCTACTACAGAATAAGCCAAACCTGCGGAGATGTCTTCGATTGTGGCACCTTCACGTACGCATTGACGCACTTTTGAGTTCATGAAGACGGTGCAACGTGTTCCCAAATCCTGTGGGTTTGTACTCTGCAGAGCCTTCTCTACGAATTGTTCGATAGGGTATCCAAGAGATGCTGCGAAACTGTCGATGAATGATCCGCATCCGCTTGAACAAGCCTCGTTGATTTCAAGCTTGTTTATTGTGCCGTTCTCCACGAAGATGGCTTTCATGTCCTGACCACCGATGTCGAGGATGAACGATACGTTTGGATTCAGTTTGTGAGCGGCAGTGTAGTGGGCGATAGTCTCCACCATGCCGTAGTCAAGACCGTAGGCGGTCTTTATCAAATCTTCGCCATATCCAGTAGAACATGCTGCTTTGACGATGAGCTTTTTGCCTGCGGATTTTGCCTCAGCCTCCAATTTTTGTAGACCTTCTAATACAGTCTCCAACGGACGGCCTGAACTTTTCTTGTAGAAAGTGAAGAAAATTTTTTCGTCTTCATCCATCGCCACAACTTTTGTTGTGGTGCTGCCTGAGTCGATACCTATGTAGCAGACATCGTTTTTAACATCGGCGATGGCAATGTTTTCGATCTTATTTTGACTCTTCTCGTCTTCCCAAGCCTCTCTCTCTTTTTGAGACGTGAATAGCGGCTGCAGACCAGATTGCTTCAGTTTGATCGCAGTCTTGTCTGAATTGTTAAGAAGAGTTATGTAATCGTTTAGACTCTTGAATGGTATGTCGTCTTTGATAGAAAGACTTGCACCGAGAGCAGGGATTACATTAGAGTATTCTGAGTAGATGACGTCATCATCAGTCATGCCCATCTTCTTTTGGAAGATGTCCCTCAATGCAGGAATATATGCGAACGGACCTCCACACAAGAATACTTTAGGGAGAATATCCATACCACGAGACAGAGTGGAGAGCACCTGCGTCGCAACAGCATTGAAGATGCTTGCTGCGATCTCTTCACGGCAAACATTAAGAGCTATCAGATTCTGAATGTCAGTCTTTGAGAATACACCACAACGGCTTGCGATAGGATGTATCGCTTTCGCACGTAGAGCCATGTCGCTCAACTCTGCTACAGATACGCCAAGGATCATTGCCATCTGGTCGATGAATGCTCCTGTACCACCTGCACAGTTGCCGTTCATACGGATGTCAGCCTGCATATTGTGGTTGAAGAAGATCATTTTAGTGTCTTCTCCTCCAATATCAACAAGCGTTTTTGTCTCAGGGTATTTTTTCAGTACAACTTCTGTCGCTGCTACAACTTCCTGAATAAAAGGTAATCCAAGACGTTCGCACAATCCCATTCCTGCACTACCTGTCGCCTGGAATCGGACTGTAGCGTCTGCACCGATTTTCGCTTTTAATCGTTCAAGCGAATCAGCAAGAGCTTTGGGTATATCTGCGTTATGTCGGTTGTAATCTGTGAATAATACTTCATTCTCATCATTGGTGGCCACAATTTTCAGTGTTGTGCTACCTGCATCAAGTCCGACATTTATTTTTTTAATCTGCATATCAAAATAATTTCAGTCGCAAAAGTACTATTTTTTGCTACTTCTTTAGCCTTTTTCTAATCAAAATCTCATTTTCCTGTTTTCTCATTGCCACATATTCCTCTTTTGTGATATTCAGGATTTTTGAGGCGAGTTGGGATGATATGGCGGTGGCTGCGTTGAGCGTCACCACATCGGAAATAAGCATGGGAAGAGAAATGTTGTCAATCTCTTCGTTGTTGTTGGCACTTTCAAGAGTCTCTTTTAATTGAGTGTTGAGTGAACCTAAAGCGGATGACGCTTTCTCTTTGATCAACTTGAAGTTTTCTGTCGACGGGAATATTTCCATAAACAGAAAAGATGGAAGCTGAGGCTTGGCGATGATGAAGTCGAGGTGCGCGTTCATCACTGCCACCACTCGGTCTTCGAAACTTAGAGATGCATCCTGACGTTTGTAGGCTTCGGTCACGGAGTCAATCAGCTCTTTGATCACGGTGTCTATAATACACTCGAAAAGTTTCTCTTTAGTGCGGAAATAATAGTGGAGCATTGCGTGTGTGACTCCTGCTTTTTCAGCTATAGCCACGGTACGCGCACCAGAAAAACCTTTGCTGAGGAATTCTTCTGTAGCAGCGTCGAGAATCGCTTTCTCCACGTTCATTTTATCTTCTTTTTCTGCCATTAACAGAATTGTTAAACAAATTTGTCGCAAAGGTAAGCGATATATGTTTAAATGCAAAAGAATAAGATGAAAATTAACGGCTAGGTTCTCTTTCTTTGATTGATTTTCTCTTTTTTTTCTTTATTTTCTGACCCATCCTTTGGCAGTATTGCTGCCTAATTTTTCTGCTTTTCTAAAATATTCTTGGGCTTTAGAATTGTCTTCGAGACGGTGATAGCATAGTCCTATCTGGTAGTATGCCTCATGATCTGTTTTGTCGATCAGAATTGCTTTTGAGAAAAAGTCGATGGCATTTTCATATTGTTTTAAGTTCTTGTGCGTAGACGCGAGTTTGCACAGCAACCATTCGTCGTCTTTGTCGAGTTCATAAGCTTTCTCGTATAAAGGAAGAGCCTTGTTGAATTTGCCTTGCTCGTAATAGACATTGCCGAGATTCTTGTATGGCGACGCGTATTTAGGGGCTGCTTCAATTGCCATGTTGAGATATTTGATGCAAGAGTCGACTTGTCCGAGTTCATAATGAGTACATGCCATTCCGTTATAGGTACGTGCTGGATTTTTGCTGTATTTCAGTGACTTGCGATATTCTGTCAGTGCACTGCTGTACTCTCCGGCTAATGTCAATGTGAGTCCGATATTGTTGTAGACCCAGGCCTTTGTCGGTTGGTAGAAACGGAAGTTTTTAGCGGATACGAAATTCTTATCTGCCATGAATTTTTTCAAACTTTTCTGATACAGTTTGATAGCCTCTTCGTAGTTTTTCGATGAGCGTTCTGCGTTGGCAAGGTTGAATTTTATGGCATTGTACTTTTTCTTCTTGATTTTCAGAGCATGGTTGAAATGGTAGATCGCCTTGGCGTTCTCTCCTTTCTCTTGGGCTATAATGCCAAGAATATTGTAGGCATCCGCAAGTTTCGGATCTCGGCTCAACGCAATCTGACATATTTTTTCGAGATCTTCATATTGATGGTTGTGCAAAAGAATTGCTCCGGCCAGGTTGATGAGATCTTTATTGGTAGGGTTGGCACGCATCGCCTGTTTGATTGCGTCTACAGCCTCATCGTGTCGTTCTTCGCGTTTCAACTTATAGCATAGCTGCATGTAGGCAGACGAATTGCCAGGCATACGGTCGGTGATGTCCATAAGATCTTCTATCGATGCGTCTGCAGATTTGAAATAGTCATCATTCAGTTCTGGCAGATGTAGAAGCTGTGTCTCGTCCTGTATGCGGAATATCGTTTGTGCCGACGTCGCTGATACAAATATCAGTAGAAATATATACAAAATTGTTTGTCTCATAGCCATTTAGTCTTTGTCGTAAGATGGTGTCGCAAAGATAATTTATTTTACATTATCTGGTGCCTATGAAACAGAATTTATTTGATCACGACATCATCTCATCATTGTAATTTGCTTTTCCTTTCTTTACAAATGCAAGATAATCATCTACGGCATCATAGAAATGCATTTGTCAGTTCTTCAACGCTGTTTCCTTCAAGATAGTTAATGATTTTTGTTCTGTCTCGTTTTTATCGTTATCACATTATTTGCAGTGCGGATGATACTGCATGATCTGGTCGCGCAGATGGTCAACATTGATATGCGTGTATATTTCTGTAGTCAGAATCGACTCATGTCCAAGCATCTCCTGAATGCTACGCAGGTCAGCTCCTCCTTCTAGCAGGTGAGTGGCAAATGAGTGGCGGAAAGTGTGTGGACTGATGTTTTTTGTTATGCCGGCTTTTTCTGCCAAATCTTTGATTAACACAAAAATAGTTATGCGTGAGATGTGTTTGCCTCGGTTGGAAAGAAACAGGTAGTCTCGTTCACTGTCTTTCACATTATCCATCTCCATACGGTCGTTTATCCAATCTTTCACAATGTCTATACTGCTTTCTCCAATTGGCACCAGACGTTGTTTGTCTCCCTTTCCGAAGACACATATAAACTCCTGTTCAAGAGCGAGGTTGGAGATTTTCAGGTTGGAAAGCTCACTCACACGTAATCCGCAGCTGTAGAGCATCTCTATGATCGCAAGATTGCGTCTGCCGGTAGGGGTGGAAGTGTCTATCTGGGCTTCAATTGCGTCTATCTCCTCAATGGAAAGAACTTCCGGAAGATGACGACCGAGCGATGGACATTCAAGCAGTTCAGTAGGGTCGTCAGATATCGCGTCTTCAAGAATGAGAAATTTATAGAATGATTTGATTCCGGATATTATTCTTGCTTGTGAACGGGCGGAAATTCCCAATTCTACCAACGATGTCACGAAGCATTCCAGATCAGTGAGAGTCGCGTTTTCTGCCTCTATGTTTTCCGTCGTGAAATATGAAAGCAATTTCGCCAGATCCTCGAGGTACGCATCTTTTGTGTTGCCACTTAGAGACCGCTCGACAATAAGGTATTGCTCATAGTCGCGCACCATAGGAATATGACGAAATTTATCTATATTCATAAACAATATTTTTCACAAATATAAGATGATTTTTTGTCACTTGGATAAAAAAGAGTAATTTTGCGACGTTTTGTAACACATCATAAACAAGGAATGAATATCATTATTATCAATGGACCCAATCTTAATCTTTTGGGCAAGAGAGAACCAACAATTTACGGAAGTCAGTCGTTTGAAGACTATTTGGATGTGTTGAAATCACGTTATCCTGATGTAAACATCGAGTATTATCAGTCGAATGTTGAGGGAGAACTTATCGACACTATTCAAGAGACTGGATTTATATCAGACGGAATTGTGCTGAATGCGGGTGCTTATACTCACACTTCTGTGGCTATTCCAGATGCGATCCGTGCCATCAAATGTCCCGTGATTGAGGTGCATATCTCCAATACACACAAGAGAGAGGAGTTTCGTCATAAGTCATTCCTTACTGCTGCATGCTGGGGTACAATCCTTGGATTCGGTATGGATTCATACAGACTTGCTATTGAGGCTCTGATAGAGTATAACAAATCGAAGGAAGAAGACAAAGAATAACCCCATCATCAGAAAATGGCAAAAAAAACTAAAATCATAGCCACTGTTTCCGACAAGCGTTGCGACGTCGATTTTATCCGTCAGTTGTGGGAGAACGGAATGAATGTGGTGAGAATGAACTCAGCCCACCTTAGTGACGAGGGATTCCTCAGCATCATCAATAATGTGCGAGCTGTTTCGCCTGAAATCGGTATCCTTATGGACACAAAGGGTCCAGAGGTACGTACTACTATTATTGAAGGCGAGGTTGGTAATGAAAAGATCCAGATCAAGAGTGGCGATATAATAAAGATTGCTGGAGACGCTGCAAAAAAGAGCAGACCAGGAGAGGTTTACGTGACATATCCCGACTTTGTGAAGGATGTGAAGGTCGGCGACCATATCCTTTTTGATGACGGAGAGATAGATGTCATGGTGTTGAGCAAGAATGACACTTGTCTTACTTGCGAGGCTCAGAATGAGGGTGAACTTGGATCACGTAAGAGTGTGAATGTGCCAGGAGTGAGAATTAATCTTCCGTCGCTCACTGAGAGAGACAAACATAATATTCTTTTCGCAATTGAGAATGATGTCGATTTCATCGCTCATTCTTTCGTCCGCTCAAAACAGGATGTCCTTGATATCCAGCAGATTCTCGATGAACATAACAGCCCTATCAAAATAATCGCAAAGATTGAGAATCAGGAGGGAGTTGACAATATAGATGAAATACTTGAAGCTGCCTATGGTGTGATGATTGCCCGTGGCGACTTGGGTATTGAGGTGCCACAGGAGAAAATACCAGGAATCCAGCGGGTGCTTATACGTAAGTGTGTAGTGGCGCGTAAACCGGTGATTGTGGCTACTCAGATGCTTCACTCAATGATCAAGAATCCTCGTCCGACTCGTGCAGAGGTGACTGATATCGCAAATGCGATCTTCTACCGCACAGACGCATTGATGCTAAGCGGTGAGACTGCATACGGCAAATATCCGGTTGAGGCGGTCTCTACAATGAGCAAGATCGCAGAGGAGTCTGAGAAGACAAAGTTGAAAGACAATGATATCAAAGTACCGTTGGCAACAGGTCCTGATGATATCACTTCATATCTTACAGAGCAGGCTGCCCGTTCAGCCGAATTGCTTCACACTAAAGCGATTGTGACAGATAGTATAACAGGACGTACCGCACGTTTCATCGCAGCCTACCGTGGTGACATCACAGTGTTGGCGATATGTTATAAAGAACGACTAATACGTCAGTTGGCGTTGTCTTACGGAGTTATTCCGATCTATCTTGCTCCAAGAGAGGATAATCGCCATTATTTCTTTGCGGCTCTTAAATTGCTGATAGAAGACGGATTCTTGAGATTCGACGACCGTGTCGTTTATATCAGCGGAAGTCAAGAGGGCGGTGGAAATACATTCCTTGAAATCAACAGCATTGATAATATCTTTGCTAACCAAAAAGGATATCTCCTTCCGAATTTTTAGGGGTAGGGGCAGGTTTCTAACCTGCCCACTTTTAATATAATACATACCTGCCCACTTAATATAATATGACAAACGTAATCGACATATTCAATTCCAAAATCGAACAACCATTGGCTCTCACAATCGGTTTTTTCGACGGTGTGCATCTTGGCCATCGTTATTTGGTGTCTGAATTGTCGGATTGTGCGAAAAAAAGAGGCCTTGCAACCGCTGTGCTGACTTTCCGAACTCATCCTCGTCAGGTGCTGCATTCGGATTATATTCCATCTCTGCTTACGACCACAGATGAAAAAATAGCTCTGTTGAAGGAGACGGGAGTCGATTATGTGGTGTTGACGGAATTTACACAGGAACTTTCTCTGCTTTCTGCGCAGGAGTTTATGCGTCTGCTACACGACAGACTGAATGTTCGTTGCCTTATGATTGGCTACGATCATCGTTTCGGACATAATCGCAGTGAGAAATTTGAGGATTATGTTGAGTTTGGAAAAGAGATTGGTATTGAAGTGGTACAATCGTCTCCTTTGGTGATCGACGGATTAAATGTCAGCTCATCGGCGGTGAGAAAAACGATCTCTGAAGGAAACGTTGCGAAAGCGGCGAAATTGTTAGGCAGAGAATATTCATTGACAGGAAATGTGGTGGAGGGTTTTCACCTTGGCAGGACAATAGGGTTCCCAACTGCAAATATCGCTTATGATGATTGTCGTATGCTTCCAAAAGATGGAGTTTATGCTACAAGAGTTACAGTTGAGTCTTATGTCTATGATGCGATGCTCTACATAGGCTCACGCCCCACCGTCAACACAGGAAAAATAAGTGTTGAAGCTTATCTTTTTGATTTCTCTGGTGATATTTATGGGAAAGATGTGAATGTGAGTTTTGTCGACAGAATCAGGGATAGCGTAAAGTTTGATTCCGTTGAGGAATTGAAGACGCAATTGAAAAGAGACGAAGTTACAGCGAAATCCAAAATGCAAATTTAGCATTCATTATTTCTTCAACGCATCTATATCCACCAAACCATTTACGATGGCATAGATAGTCAAACCGGCTGGACTATGGATCTGCAGTTTTCTTGCGATATTCTTTCTATGGGTGATAGCCGTGTTTACTGATATGCAAAGATGGTCGGCGATCTCCTTGTTGCTCATGCCCTGGACAACAGCCACGATGACCTCTTTCTCTCGTTCTGAAATTGTTTCATTGGATGTTTCTGGGTCAGCGTTGGCAAAAACTGAAATCGCATTGCTTATGCGGGCAGATTTCAGATCGTTTTCTATCTTACGGATCAGCGGAACGAAAATCTTGTCCTCTACCTCTTGGTGGTTTGCAAGCCAATCCTCGTTGTTGTAGATGAAATATAGAGCTGAAGTCAGACGGTTGCTGTTTGCCGCATCTGTCGGAAGGTATTTGATGATAAGACTTTTTAGCTCTTTAAGACTCTTGTCCGCCTCTGTGTGATGTTTAGCGAACGTGTCTATATTATATGTAGTAGAGGCTTCTCCCTGCAACAGTTTCTCAATGTATGGGAATAATGTCTTTTCCTCATAATTCATGTGCTTATGAATTTCACGGGAGTACTGATCGTAGAGTTGTAGGATTAGTTCTCCTACGTTGTCGTTGTTGTGGCCAGAGTCATCAAAGTCAAAGTTGTCGTTTATCGCATCGGCCAACTCACGTCGCACGAATGGTAATTGATAATCCAGGTAGTAGCGGTGACCTGCAGCAAGATAGTGGAGCAGCGTGGAGGCGGATAATTTGCTAAGGTCATATTCGTTAGTTCCGTTTATGGTGAAGTTTACCACAGCAAGGAAAGTAGAAGTGTCGACCTTATTGGCTCGACATGTCTCATCTACGGTTTTGTCTCCAAATCCAAGAGATATGCCAAACGAGTTTAGCGACTGTAGGATATTGTAGTTGTCGCGTATGAGACTGATCATCTTGTCTCCTGCTTCGTACATTTTCAACGCCTTCATAATCCACTTTATTTTTATGCAAAGATAGCGGTTTTCGGAAAATTATATGATACCCAAATTTGGGTATTTGATTTTGAGCCTTTGTTGTTGGGATTCTTATATTGTCGGTTCAGATTATAAAATGGTTTAAAACAAAAAAAGCTTGTGTTAAACAAGCTTCAGCGGAGAGAGAGGGATTCGAACCCCCGGTACCCTTACGAGTACACCGGTTTTCAAGACCGGCTCATTCGACCACTCTG
>CACZOA010000082.1 GCA_902782665.1 uncultured Bacteroidales bacterium | reverse complement strand
CAGAGTGTAGAACCATCGAATATTCCTGAAGAATATAGTCAAGATTACTAGACGAGATCATCTCCAAATCTGAATGTGTACCCAGTTTTTCCTGTAAAGCCGACTGCAATGTCATGATCTTCGTATTGCTATTATACTGCATCTCCTGCTCATACTGGCGAAGGAAGAATGTAAAAGACAACCATGCCGTCGCAATAAAGGCAACAGCAAGTGGAGCCAAAAGCCACAATAGCATTCTTGAGAAAATGGAGTTTCTGATACTCTTGTTTTTCAGATACTTGGTGATATAGTACAAAACGACCCAGAAAAGGAAAATACCAAATATAGTAGAGACAAGAATCAAATGCATATTGATCGTTATCTCAGGAAGACTACATACGATATAACCTCCTTTTCCAAAAGTACGCACATAATGGTGATAACCGTTTATGTTATACGAATAAGCATGTTCACCACGTCGTAAACTTGTGCTGTGAGGCGGATAATGGTAATCGCCAGTCCACATCTGAAGCTCACCATCATAATATTTAGCCAAAGCAAGATTATTCCATTGCGAAGTGTATCCGCTATATTTAAGATTGTTCGTCTCAGACGACAATCTGTTGTACAAAAGTGAAGGATAAAACTTCACATACAAATCGACTCCCTGATAATGGAACTTTGCCAAATAGACAAGAGACAAAGCAGCGTCAGCATTGATATAAAAATTATGGTTATGAACTCTTTTACAACTGTTTTTTATAAACGACGGTGGCACTGAAGTGTATTTCAAAGAATTTCGATCACGCAGATGAATCGCTGATCCTGGTCGTGACAACTGAACATCAAAGTCATATTTTCTCCAATAATCAGTGAAATATTTTTCACGCATACGTGTTTCTATCTCCAACCGTCTGTCTACAGTATCCACAAGATAAGCCTTCAGCACTACATCCTGACGGAATTTACTCTCAACGTTATCCATCAACTGCTCCAACGTCGAATCTGAATTCATCAACGCGTTCGACTCTATTCGGCTTGCTAGATTACTGATTTTGAACTCATTTCTGGCAGAACTCAACTTGATCAGCAAAGCGACACCGAAATTCAAAATCAGAAACGCCATCAATCCAATGAAAATATTTCTTGACTGAATCTTATAGAAAAAGAAAACATCTTTCACCAACAGCATTGCTATCATCCATGGGAAAGTGTACTTGACAGAATCATCATCAACAAGAAATACGACGAAAAAGAATACCGAAAAATTTATAATACGTATTACTATTGCAGACTTTATCGCCAGATTTTTCTGCGTCAGGTTCATCAGATGAGCAACAACATTCGCATACAAAACAATCCATACCACAAAGACAAACAGAGCCAAAACAGTCTCTTTTGATATATCCTGCACGTATGGGACCGCCAAATCCACATTTGATCGACTATATATAAAGACCCTTGCCATTGCATAAACAACAACACCAAGCGTAATTATCAAAACATGACCAAGATAAGCGATCAAAAAATGCCATTTGTCTCCAGAAAACGACAACTCTTTGGGAAGCAATCGTTTGATAACAAGCGAATAATAAAGGATTATAATTATAGTGTAAAGCAAAACCACTCCCAGTGGTGTACCCGTATTATCATCAAACAGACTTCCTCCAAATATATACGCAGGCTGACGAATTGAGCCACAGAACAAAATAAATAGCAAAACACATCCTACAATTCCAGCAAAAGAAAACTTGGACAATTTCCCGTCATTATATCTCAAGAAAATAATGCGGAGCAAGAAATACATGAATATTCCAAATATGATCCAACAGAAAAAACATATTCGCTTGCACAACTGGTTAGGAACCGAAATTGTGATGTTCTGCAAACGGAACAATTCAGCCCCATTATTGCCATTCACGACAATAGCATCCAGATTGTCTGTCCCGACAAATCTCACATGGTTAGGTAAACTAAAGCCATCACAAAACTTATCCACCTTCATTTCATGGGGATAATAGAATGTCTTGACTTTTATCAGAGCTATATAGTGGTATTCTCCGGATGAAATTTTTGAGCCGACGGTATGATAATTGGCCGCACAATAATAGAATTCCGACTTGTCTGGAATAGCTGACAATGAATCTACATTTATCTCATTGTCTGTCCAATATATAAGATTGTTATTCCGATAGACACGGCACTCTATACCATTCTCCTCTGACTGTTTGATATAAAATGGATTCTTTTGAAGTTTTTCCAAATTACCTCCCGTCTCCTGCATCATTTTTGTAAGCAAATCCATAGCTATGGTCTGCTTCTTATGCAGAGTACTATTGAACTCTGTGAGATCCAGGCTTTTCTGGCTTCGTGTGTAACTGATGTAATCAGACACCAAAGCTATGGTCGCCGTCAAGACAAGGACAGCGAGGACAAAATATATATTGGAAACAAGTTTTTTTAGAACTTCAATAAAATCTTTTCTCATAATCACTCATGATGATATGGTTCTCCTCTCAATATCGTAAAAGCTCTATAAATCTGCTCCACGAAAATAAGTCTGATCATCTGATGCGAAAAAGTCATTTTTGACAATGATACTTTTCCATTTGCTCGTTTGTAGACATTAGGAGAAAAACCATAAGGACCGCCAATCAAGAAAACCAATCGTTTTCCGCCAGCATTCATTTTTTTCTGCAAATACTCTGAAAATCCGACAGATGTGAATTCCGTGCCATGCTCATCAAGAAGAATCAACTCATCACTGTCTGAAATCACCTGCATAATAAGTTCCTCTTCTTTCTGCTTCTGCTGGTCTTCACTAAGATTTTTAGTATTCTTTAGTTCAGGTATCTCTATAAATGAAAATTGAACATAGTGTGACAATCTATTAACATATTCCTTAATAGACGCAATAAAATTCTTATCAACGGTTTTGCCAACTGCTACGAGATCAATTTTCATACTAATTCATTATCAATTATATTAAGACGCGAGTTATCGCATCTTAACTGGATTCATCATTTTCATACAATCACGGCAAAGTTAACTAATTGCAACTAAATCAACAAAGTTTAATACGCTTAAATAGTTCCCACATCACAATACCAGCAGTGACAGAGACATTAAGTGAGTGTTTTGTGCCAAACTGAGGGATCTCAATCACACCGTCACTCTCATCGACCACATCCTGGCGAACTCCCTTGACTTCGTTTCCCATAACAATAGCAAAACCTGGTTTGCCTTCTGGCAAAGACAAATCATTAAGCATCTCACTCCTTTCCACCTGCTCTATCGAATAGACATGGTAGCCCTGCTTCTTCAATTGTTTTACCGCCTCCAACGTGTCTTCCGCATACTCCCAGTCTACAGTCATCTCCGCACCTAACGCACTTTTATGAATTTCGGCATTGGGCGGACACGACGTGATTCCACACAGCACTATCTTCTCCACAATGAAAGCGTCCGCAGTACGGAACACGGCTCCCACATTGTGCATGCTTCTGACATTGTCGAGCACAACAACCAAAGGAATCTTCTTCGTTTGTTTGAACTCCTCAGGAGTGATTCTGTTAAGATCTTCTATTGTTAGTTTTTTCATTTTTTCTTTACTATATAGTCACACGCTGTTTCTATAATATTGTCCAATTTTGCTCTGTAAGCAAGTTCCTCATCCAAATGCACCTCTATATCCGGATCCACTCCGAACTCAGTGATCTGCATATTCTTATCATAACATGGATTAGCAGAAAAACGGACTCTCCAACCACATGGCAGTTCAGTTGAAAACGGCATTCCGCATCCACCCCCCGTCTTTCCTCCAAGAATTTTTATTCTTGGCAATCCCTTCATGGCATACACGAATTCATTCGTCGCACTGTAACAACGACTATTGGTAAGCACATAAACAGGCTTCTTATATATAATTTCATTATCGACAGGAGACACCTTCTCTGCAACAGGTGATGAAAAATCTGAATGTCCTGGACCAGTCTTATTGACTCGGTATCCAATTACCGTCGTCTCTTCTATAAAATAGGACACCAGCTTATTCACATTCGTTATCGCTCCACCACCATTGTTCCTCACATCAATAATCAGTCCTTCAGTATCTTCAAATGAAGACAAGATGCCATACATATTGGCATAAGAGAAAGAAGAAGAAAAATCCGCATAACGAATATACCCCACTTTTCCGTCACGCAATGTCTTATATCTGAAACCACCAATACTTCGTGTATCCTTGCCCAAATATCTGTCGTTATACATCACAAGATTATAATCGAAATCGATAGGCGTATTATCCGCAAAATCATATTTGGAAACATCGAACGAAGAATATAGATTGACATGGCCATCTTTCAGTTCTCCCAACATCGCTGCCATAACATCAAAATATTCCGTGACATTGGAACAGTCATAATAAATTTTCGTCACATATTTATCATAAACAAGATCCCATCTCATGATACTATCTTTCTTATAATCAAAGAAACAGTATTTTTCATCTATTTCCTTCCAAAGAAAGTTAAAATTCTCTATAGCGTCAAAATCATCATATTCCAAGTCGTCATCACATGAAGCAAAGACAGATGACACCGCCACAAAAATAATAGCAAATATTTTTTTCATAACTCATTATTCAAATACTGTTGTAAACCTTGAATCTCTGTTGAGTCTTCCTTTAATATTATAATAATCATACGACCAACCTACAAGAGCCTGGACACTGGTCGTACGATTGTCGATCTTATGGATCATGGATTTCGAGCGTTCAAACAACATGCCAAGACGCAATGTAGTCCTACGAAGAGGCAATTCTATCATCAGTTTATTTGAGAAACGAATCTTCTCCGACAATGAATTAAAGTCAAGGAATTCAGTTTTATCATACTCTTCCAACGTCAAATCATAATAAAGCTGAGTGTATGTTGGAGAAAAAACGATTCCTGCCAAACGGAGATCCAACTGATCCGAGAATTTGATCAGACGACGTTTTGTCCGGACACATAATGTAGGGCGGAACGACAATCCCAACAGACTCCAATCAGCACGTATGTAAATAGGATTATTTGAATTGCTGAACAACAGATCCGCTCCAAACTCAAAACCAGTGTACGCACCACAAAGCATGTGGAATTTAGGAGTCATTTTCCAATCATAAAAATGATGATATTCAAACACATCATAGTAGGAACTCATATCCGTCGACTCATTTGTCGGCATCATATAAGTCATGCTGACGCGATTATTCACCAAGCTATAGAAATCTCTTTTTCCAACCGATTGACATTTGATTGTCTCATTCCAAAACTCATACGTATTACCATAATAAAGCAATGGAGACAGAAACGAAACATGATGTCTCTCTCTTCCGAAACCCAATCCAAAAGCACGATTCCCAAGTCTAACAGATGCTGAATCCGACGTTTGTGCTAGCAACGTCGTCAAAAAGAAAAATATGAATGAGATTACAAAAACAAATTTCCTCATTTTCAAACAAATCAAAAACACAACAAAATTAGTATTTTTTCAAGAAATAAAAAAATCACACAACTAATGAGGAATCCAAAATCATTCTGGTTGAAAATAATAAAAAAACGCCAGAAGAATCCTTTTAATAGAAACTCTCTGACGTTCTTGGAAAAACAAACAATAACTATCGGTTATTTAACAACACCTTCTATATAATCACAAGCGGTCTCGATAATATTATCCAATCCCTGAGTATAAGCCAAATCCTTATCAAGATGCAGTTCAATATCCGGATCCACGCCAAATTCAGCAATCTGCTTATCTTTATCCAAAATTATAGTACCAGAGAATCGGGCTGTCCAACCATTAGGAAGTTCCGTCACCATTGGAGCACCAGCTCCACCACCCGTCTTTCCTCCAAGGAGAGTCACTCGTGGCAATCCCTTTATCGAAAATGCGAAACAGTTTGTGGCACTGAAACAACCTCTGTCAACAAGGACATAAACAGGTTTTCTATAAATGACACCATTATTGGCTGGATAGATCGTATTGGATACCGGAGAAGAAAAATCAGAATGACCTACCCCTTTTTTATAGATTGTATGATACGCAATGTAAGGATCATCAACAAAATGAGATACAAATTCATCAACATTAATAAGGGTTCCTCCATAATTGCTTCTGACATCTATGATCAAGCCATCTGTATTTTCAAATGAGGTCAATATAAAATCCAATTGTGATGATGTGAAATCCTCATTAAAATCAGCATATCGTATATATCCGACCTTTCCTTCTCGTAAAGTCTTATACTTAAAACCTGCGCTGCGACGACTGTTTTTTCCAAGGTATCTGTCGTTGGACAATATACCATAATCTATATCAGATGGATAATCATCTTCAAAATCATAGCTTGAAATGTCAAATGAAGACAACAGATTGACATGTCCGTCTTTAAGTTCATTCAGCATAGCCGCCAAGACATCGAACAACTCAACCTCGTTCTTACAGTTTCTAACATAAGTCAGATATTCATCATGGACAGCATTCCAATCCTTAATCGAATCTTTCTTATAGCCGAACATACTATACTTCTGATCGAACTCTTTCCACAGAAATTCAAAATTGGTCTCGTAATCGTAGACGGTATCCATGTCGTATTTCAAATCATCATCGCATGCGACGAAAGTGGATACGACAGCCACAAAAATACCAACAAATATCTTTTTCATGATTCTTACTCAAAAATTGTTTTTAACTGTGAATTTTTATTAAGTCTTCCTGATTTTGTCAGATAGTCGAATGAGAAACCGACAAGAGCCTGAACATTCAAAGTACGATTGTCGATCATATTGATATTCGACTTGGAACGTTCTACCAACATACCAAGACGTAGCGTCGTTTTACGGAGCGGTAGATCTACAGTGAATTTATTAGCAAAACGGATTTTTTCAGAGAATGAATTAAAATCAATATACTCCGACATGTCATTACCATCTAAATAAAGCTGAGTATATGTAGGAGTATAAGACAAACCTGCCAATCGAAGGTCGAACTGATTGGAGATCTTAATCACACGACGTTTTGTCTTGACACACAAAGTTGGACGGAAAGACAAACCCAAAAGATCGACTTCTGCACGAAGATAATTTGGGTTGTTACCAACCCATAACTTAGACGTCATCATATCACCCCCAAATTCTCCACCTGAATACGCTCCACAAAGCATGTGGAAATTCGGAGCCAGTTTCCAATCATAAAAATAATGATATTCAAATGTAATATAACTGGCATCCATCTTGTTCTCTTTATTTAATGCCGAAAGGCTACATTTATGTAAACGAAGATTCGTCAGACTATAGAAATCATTGTCACCCTTACTCTTTCTGTTGATTCTTTCTGCCCAGATTTCAACAGGAGTACCAGAATAAAGCAATGGAGAAAGATACGAAACATGATGATTCTCTCTTCCAAAACCTAAACCAAACGAAAAATTTTTAGACAACCCAATGTCATTCTTTACAGATAAAGAATCGGGGGTATCTTCTGCAAACACAGTTGTCAAAAAGACTAAGCAAAATGACAAAACACAAACAATTCTTTCCATTTTTAATGTCAAAAATAAAATTAAACAAACTCAATATTTCTTCATTAAAAAAGGTCAATAGTACTATATCTCTTTCTAACATTAAAACGGAAACAGTCTAAAAAATATTGTGGGAGAAAAATCAAAATGTGAGGAAAAAAATCATCTAAGATTTTCAAATATCACAATAGTATTCTAAATATCAAAAAGTTACAAAACTAAAATCATTCAACCCACCCGCCAAAAATCTCTACTTCTGCATTTTTATCATTAGGGAAAAAGACATTAAATCCTGAACTTGAATATCTGGCTCGAATTACAATTCCGTCTGGGAAACAATAAATATTGGAAATAATCGGATAATAAATCGGATATATTGTGCTATTAAAAGAACCATTAAAAAAAGAATCAGCAGAATCAATATATACATGAAACAGATCCATTAATTCATTGTATTTTTCCTGTGAATCATCAGCATATTTTCCCAATATATTGTTAATATGAGTATCCATCAAGAACAGGTTGACTCCACCTTCTTCATTTGAAAACTTCTTATGACTAAATTCCGTCAAGTATGGAACCACAACAGTAAGACTGTCCATTTTTATATTACCCAACCAACCCAAAAGCAATGGAGCCTCTGATTCATAAGTTTCTTTTATACTAGCGAAAGAATCACTTGTATAACAGATATCGATAGTGCGTGGCATAACACATACATTCGATTTTTTCCCTTCTAAATATGTTTGAATTCTATCTTCCAAATCAAAAATCCGCTCTCGATTCTTTCGTTTTCTTGCAGATTTAAGGCTATCCAATTCTTTACAATTTTTTGTGTATGCTTCATCATTAAGATTTTCTTTCCATTGATAAAATTCCTGAATCTTCTGATTAATAAAGTTGTTTTTATCCCTCTCATTCAAATCTGAGGAATAAGCCATCCATTTCTCCACAAAATCATTAATATTTGACTTATCCAAAACAAAAGAATCTGTGATGAAACTCGGTGTATCAAACTTAAATCTTAATGGTGCATATAACGGATTTACATTTTCATCGTAAACATCACAAAAACTTTTTGACACAGAAGAATAGTACTTCGAACAAGTAATTCCATGATTAATGCAATTACATGACCACATATCATTGTAAGCCATCAATGCAAGAAAAAAAAGTTTCTGACGTTTGGAATCTGTTTGTTCTTTGATTATCAAATTAGTAAATTTATACAATGCCTTTTTATATTCTTTTTTAGGAGATTTTTGAACAATAACTAAAGCAGAATCCAAATCACTGTCTTTCTGCACTTCACAGTTCATCAAAACATCATTCACCCACTTCACAGTGTCAACAGGTTCCACAGATAAACAGATTTGTACAGTAAATAAAGAGAAAAGAATAACAAATATATGTTTCATATACGGAAATCAATAGGCATATATAAAATTCGATTTATTGGTCAAATATAATTCTTTTTACTAAACAAAATATTTTTTCGGATCTCTTTCGACTATTTTCCACATGACATCTGTACACTTCCCAATAAAAAACCGTTTCTGAGTCAAAATCAAATGATTAATCTCAGAAACGGTTATATATATGGTAATTCTAGTTTATCTATTGTTGATTATCAACTGATTGAATCAAGACATACCGTCGTCAACCAAAATCACAATAAATTTTTCTTTTTGAAAAAGAGCAGTACGACTATCGATGCAATCAGCATGATTCCAATTGAGAGCCAGAATCCATACGGATTATCTGCCATCGGGATGATGTTGAAATTCATACCAAAAATACTTGCGATCCAAGTAGGTGGCATAAAAAGGACACTCACAATCGTAAATATCTTGATGATCTTATTCTGCTCAATGTTTACCAAACCGAGGAATGTATCCTGCAAATAGTCAAGACGGTCGAAACCAAACTTTGTATGTTCGATCAAAGAATTTATATCCTTGATAACCATACTCATTCTAGGAAGCAACTCTTTCGAGAACAATTCACTACGAAGAATATTCGAGACGACACGCTGTTTATCAATGGAATTTTCTCGCAGATGCATGATTTTTTCCTGAAGGTTCTTGATTTCCAAAAGGATATCCTCATCAATATCTTCAGCCACAGTCATCGTTTTAGAAAGCTCAGAAATCTCATTCGTCACATACTCGATCATATCGGCATCATAATCGACTCGCGTCTCCATAAGAGCACAAAGAATATGATCGCCCGACGGGAAATTACGAGGATTAGCAAACATCTTCTTGACGGTCTCATCAAAAGATTTTAGTTTGTTGTCACGCACCGAAACAAGAATCTTGTTCTTCAGGATGAAAGATACCGGCTCATTCTCAAACGAATCAAGCATAAAATTCGAGTTGGCGACTAGTGTATCCTGTGTCTCAATAAAACGAGAAGAAATCTCGATCTCTTCAATCTCTTCTTCCTCCTGGATATAGATTTTCAAGAAATGCTCAAGTTCACTCTCCGTTTCAGGAGCAACATTTACAAGGTCAATCCAAACAAAATCTGAAAGAGGAATCTCCTTCAAAATTTTAATATCCTTTGCTACTTTCAAGCGATTGTTCTCGAAATAAAACAATCTAACCTCAGAAACTGGCATAACAATTTGTTTTACAAACCACTGCGACGCTGCAACAGTTTGAATTAATCAATTAGATTTGCGCTCTCTAATTGTCGGCCGAGACACCGACATGAAATCAGGCATTGATATTCTTAGCGATAAGGTTTGTGAGATCCACAAACTCAGCCACGCTAAGTTGTTCGGGACGCTTCATAAAGACAGGGTCAGCAAGCAAAGGATGTCCTTGACCAAGCATAGCCTGCAACGAATTACGCATCATCTTGCGTCGTTGGTTGAATGCTGTCTTCACGACTTTAATGAACAAATCCTCATCACAATCGATTTTCTTTGTGTCATTGCGTCGCATTCTAATCACTGCCGATTTGACTTTCGGGGGTGGGTCGAACACATTCTCGTGAACTGTAAACAGATATTCTATATCATAGTATGCCTGCACAAGCACACTCAATATTCCGTAAGCCTTAGTACCAGGCTTCGACGCCATTCGCTCTGCCACCTCCTTCTGAATCATTCCCGCACAAATGGGAATCTTGTCCTTGTGATCAAGGACCTTGAAGAATATCTGGCTTGAAATGTTATAAGGAAAATTTCCAATCACACAGAACTCTCCCTTATACATCTCGTCAAGGTTCATTTTAAGAAAGTCGCCCTCTATTATGCGACCATTAAGTTCTGGGAAATTGGCTAAAAGATAAGTCACTGATTCTGAATCCAACTCCACACAAGTAAGATCAATCTCCTTGTTCTGAAGCAGGAACTGAGTGAGCACACCCATGCCCGGACCGATTTCCAACACCGGCATTCCACCTCCAAGATCAATCGTCTCAGCAATGCGTTGAGCAATGTTGAGATCTTTTAGGAAATGCTGTCCAAGAGCTTTTTTTGGTGTAACTTTCATCTTTTTCAGAATTGCGGTGCAAAGATAATATAATTTGCGGAAAACCACAAAAAAAGAGACGTCACACGCAACGTCTCTTTAATATTTATTTTCCTTTCATCACAACCAATGGCAAGAATATCTCCTCCATCGACACGCCTCCATGCTGGAATGTGTTCTTATAGTATGAGACGTAATAGTTGTAATTGTTAGGATATGCGAAGAAATCTGAATTACATGCGAAAATATATGCTGAACTTACATTAGGTGATGGAAGTCCTATTGATTCTGGCTTACGTATTTCAAAAACCTCTTTCGGATTATAATTCAAGTTCTTGCCGACCTTGTAACGCAAATTAGTATTGGTGTTCTTGTCGCCCACCACCTTTATTGCATTACGCACATGGATGGTTCCGTGGTCTGTAGTCAGCACCACTTTATAGCCCATATTCTTCACTGCCTCAAAGAACTCTTTGATAGCTGAATGTTGGAACCATGTCTTTGTCAATGATCTGTAAGCGGCATCAGTCGACGCGAGTTCACGAATCATCTTACTGTCTGTTCTGGCATGTGAAAGCATATCGACGAAGTTGAAAACAGCCACATTCAAATCGTTGTCTTTCAATTTTTTCAATTCAGACACATATTTGGACGCAAATGAAGAGTCCACAATCTTAGCATATGAATATTTGAATTTGCGACGGTAGCGTTGGAAGAATGTACCTATCAGCTCCTCCTCAAACTTGTTTTTGCTATCTTCATCCTCTTCCTCAACCCAGTATTGAGGATACATCTCTTTAATCTGCAACGGCAACAAACCAGAGAAAATCGCATTTCGACTGTACTGCGTGCTTGTTGGCAACATACTGCAATACAAATCCTCCGTCTCCACAACAAAATTTGTGCTTAGCAATTCACGTATGATTCTCCACTGGTCAAAACGGAAATTATCCAATACCACGAAGAATACCTTCTCTCCATTGTCGAGCAACGGCAACACCTTCGTCTTGAAAACATCCTGGCTCATCAATGGTCGGTTTGAATCATCCTTAAACCAACTTTCGTAATTCTTTTTTATAAACTTAACAAAAGCACTATTTGCCTCCTCCTTCTGCATAAGAAGAATCTCATCCATATCCGCGGCAGATTCAGAAAGCTGCAATTCCCAGAAAACGAGTTTCTTGTAGACTTCCATATAATCCTCCACAGATGAAGAATCGTTGATCTGCAGACCGATCTTTCCGAACTCCGAACGATAGCCATCTGTTGTAGCTTCTGAGATAATCTCACGAGCTTTGATATTCTTTTTAAGTGTAAGAAGAATCTGATTCGGATTGACAGGCTTGATCAAATAATCAGCGATTTTTGCACCGATAGCCTGATTCATAATATCCTCCTCCTCACTCTTCGTAATCATCACTACAGGAATAGTGCTGTCGATCTCCTTAATCTGTTGAAGTGCCTCCAAACCATTCATACCTGGCATATTCTCGTCAAGGAAAACGATGTCATAATGACGATTTCTACACGCCTCCACAGCATCCTGACCATTATTCACACAATCTGTCTCATATCCTTTCTGCTTCAAAAATATGATATGTGCCTTTAGCAGATCGATCTCATCGTCTGCCCATAATATTGTTCCCTGTAATGTATCCATAACTAAAATCTATTAACGGCCAAGATAACCTTTTTTGAACAACTCCATATATACATTAAGATTTCCAGATTGGCGTAAAGCATCAAGATTATCTTTAGTAATTATAACGCTATTATAAGAAACATTCTGCAATCTTTTCTTCAAAGCATCAGACTTCACAATGCCTTTCAAATAATCCATCGCTATTGATGAGTTTTCAAACATACCAACAGTGACAATCAAAGTGAAATTTTTTCCATCTGTTTTCTCTACTTTCAATTCTCCTCCTGGCCACTCTTCATTAGCATTAGCCAAAACCTGCATCAACTTTTCGGAATCCACAGCGCCTCTTGTGATAAGTAGAGCAAAATAATGCTCTGCTGAACGGTCGAGAGTATAAAGATTCTTGTACTTCTTCAACTCTTTCTTTGGAGCAGCGTCAACTTTCTTTTCTTCAACCTTGTTGGCTTCTGGTTTTGCCTCCTCAGACTTGACCTCTTCAGTTTTCTTATCATCAGTTGTTTTTTCGTCGCTGTTTAAACTCTTCGACTCCTGTTTTGCCTCAGTTTTAGGTTCCTGTTTTGCTGCTGGAGCTATTTTCGACTTAGACATATTATTCAGGTCGTCACCCTCTTTAAGTTCTACAGGGGCAGCAGGAGCATCATTACCAATCAGCTCAATATTAATCTTCTTCTTGTTCTCCTGCTTACGGTTGAGAATATTCTTCTCATAGAACACCTTATACTGATCAAGTGTATATCCACGACCAATCAAACGGCTGTTCTCTTCTGAGATCACCAACAACGTATATTCTGTTCCCTTGAGAAGATTCATAATTCCGTCGCTCTCCTTCACACCTTTCTGATACCAAAGAGCCTCGTCAAGATTGTCCAATCCAGATACAGAAACCAATCCAGGCTTGATCTTCAAATCGTAATCCTTGACCAAGAATTTCGTGAAGTTGTATGTAGCGACCTCAAACAACAACCTGTTCTGATCAACCTTGTCTGCCTGAGATATGATATAGAAATGGTATGCACTCTTATCACTGTATCTGAATCCGACAGTATCAACCACACCAGTCTGGATATTCTCTTCTAGCAATATCTGCTCTCTCTGCGACGCGAGTGATGCCGTAGTTCCTTTCGACGACACATTACCCTGCTCTATCAATGCCAAGATATCTTTTGCCATCGTCGCCACATCACTCTTTGGATACTCAGCTACAAGTGTTCCCAAAGAAGCCTTCAAAGAATCATGTTGTCCTAATTTACCAAACGACAAAGATTTTAGCAACATGAACTTAGGCATCAACGAAGACATCTTATAGTTCTTTTGCATATAATCCGCATTAGCCAAAACTGTCTGGTATTCGGATGCATGATAAGCATTATATGTAGCTCTATAAATAGAATCCTCAACATTTGCCATTCTGACCAACTTATTAGCGTAGTCAGGATCGCTCAACACCTGCGAATACTTGCTGTTAGGATACTTAGATACAAGTTCGTCCTTATATTTCACAGCCAATGCATTGTCGTTCATTTTCTCTGCCACACGGTAAGAATTGAACAGCACATCCGCATCTTTATCTGGATTTTCACCACCAAAACGACGCAACCATTCATCATAAGTCTGGATTGCCATATCGTAGTCTCTGATCTTCTCGTCGAAGACAACAGCCTCATTATACAAAGACGTACGAACCTGATTAAGGGCAAGAGCCTTAGCCTCAGGTGTCTTAGGAATCTGATTCAGATAATATCCAAGAGTAAGTTCAGGCATATTCTGTCCGTTTGCGAAACGTTCAGAATCTGAGCCTCTATCTTCAAACTCAGGAACCGTTTGTCCATTGCTTGCAGTATCATTATTGGCTACCTCCTCTGAAATCACCATCATCTGCTTATTCTTTCTGTTCCAGTTATCCTCAAGACGACGATCACCCCATTTATTCTTAAAGCCGATTTTACCCTTAGAGACAGCCTGAGCATTGTAGAAATACCAGTTAGAACCTCTGACCGAATTCACATTCTTTGACACGACAGTCTCAATCTCCATTCCTGCAATACGAGCGTTAAGGGAATCCTGCTCTCTCTTCTCCTGCTCTTTCTGCAAACGAGCCTTGACTTTGTCAATCTCTCGCTGTGCTGCAGCCATACGTTCCGCATCAGTAGCCTCCGACAAAGCAAGCAATGAATCCTGAAGGAGAACGACCTCATAATTTTGCTTCAACTCAGTAAGATTCTTAGCTTTGGCAAAGATCTCATTATAATCAGGATGGTCATTCGAAAGGATAGATGAAGCCTCCGCATAACATGGCTCCGCATCTATATAATTTCTTTTTTGGTAATAAAGCTGACCAAGCTTCATCAAAGTCACAGCTTTTTCAATACCGTTTCTTGTACTGCTCTCCGCAGAGACAATATAATTCTTGATCGCATTGGCTGTATCTCCCTTAGTCAGATATACATTACCAATAGCATAATAAATCTGATCAAGATAATCTTTGTTTTTTGATGATTTAGCCGCTTTTTTTAGTTTTGCCACAATACGATCCGTATTTGCCATATCGCCAGGGACAACCTCAGACTGACGAATTCTGGCATTGAATTGCATCTCATAGTCCGGACATTTGCGTATCACAGAATCATAATATGCGTATGCGACGTCGTTATGTCCCAAATCTTGATTAAGCTGAGCCGCAATAAAATAGAATCGAGTCTTTTCTTTTCTGTTTTCAGCCGACGGGATTGCCTGCTTCAAATACTTCAACGCTTCAGCTTTCTCATTCTGTTTCAAACGAAGATTAGCCATTGCGGCAGCATAAAACTCTTGATTTTCAAAGTTTAAGTCATCATCACTGATATTAGACAATATCTCGTCCGCTTCATAAAGCCAATCCATCTCCGTAAGAGCTCTTGCTCTCCAGATAGATGCTTTCACAACCAAATCTTTATGAACAGAGAAATGTTTTTCTACGTATGTGAAAGTGGCAGAAGCACCTAGGAAATCCTCATTATAGTATTTTGCCTCACCCATCAGCATCCACACGTCGTCCATTTTGGAATTGAATTCCTCCTGCGCATAGAAAGCCGCATAATCAGGATCTTTCATCTTGCCTGGTTTCTTCACAGGTTTTTTTCGCATTGAATGGAGTTTGATGGCAGTCTGACACTTATCCAAAGCCCTGTTACACTGAGAAAAAGCCGCTCCCTTTGTGGATTTATCACCCACAGGATACATCTTCAAAATCTGAGAATAATCTGGCTTATAGGCGTTTTCGATATTCTCCTTACCTTTTTCCAATGATTCCCTACCATTATAGTAGACATTATAACGCGTGGTCATCGCCTGGTAACCACGAGATATGGCTGTATTCTTCTTGTTGGAACAGCCAAGCATCGTCAGCATAAAGAGCGACAATGCAGATATATATATTAAAAAGTACTTCTTATCCATTTGAGCACAAATTTACAGTTTAAACGATTAAAATGCAAATTTATTGTGTATATGAAGAAATTGTATCCACATTGTTGTATGAGGTTAAATCAAAAAATAAAAAGAAAGATTTCAATTAAGTCATTCATTCGATATAAATTTTCTCTAAATAAAAACTTTCAAGAAAAAAAAAGAGACGTGAAAACCACGTCTCAAACTCAAATGAAAACATTAATTTTCAATCGTTTCCTATATTTATGCATCAGGCTCAACTGACGAGATAGTGTCACTTTGCTCTAACATACTCTAGATGTTTTGTCCAAACTTCAGGAGCGATCACTTTTATTGTATCCGTTGCTTTTTCGCTCACTTCATATTTTAGATAATACTCTGCGACACCGTCTTTCTTTTTAACCACGAAATGGTTTCCTGCTATACCATATATGTCATCTTCGTTTTCAAAACCAACTCCTAAATATGATATGCTATTAACAACTGTCTTACTCCACGCTCCATTTTCAGATGGACAATAAATGTAAGATTCCACACCACTTCCATGAGACATATACTTTTCAGGAAAATCTGTCAACTTCGTAGACAGATCTGCAGTGTCGGTACATGCGTAAAGAAAATCATAGCCAGTCAATGGAATAATAACATCATCAAGCAAATCAATACCAGATCCGCCATTCTGATTAACCACAGAACCACTCTCGTTTGTTTTTTCTTCATCTTTGTCACAAGATACAAACATTGTGGCCGCCAACATTGAAGCACTAATTGCCACCAACTCAAACAATCGTCTTTTCATAATGAAACAATTAAAATAAAACTAACCAACGTGCTATTCTTCATACCCTATCATATACGTTTCATAACATTACGCATCAACCATTTCTTGAAAGCACAATGACAAAATTAACAAAAATAATATAACATAAATTATTCACACAAAAAAAAGAGACGCACGAATGTGCGTCTCTACAATATATTCAGACTAAGAATTAAGCCTTCTTGATCCAATCTACCAACCAAGCTCCAACTTCCTTAGTGCCATACTTAGCACCACCGGCAATCTGGATTTCTGGAGTACGTACATTCTGATCCAAAGATGCGTCTACAGCCTTACGGATCAACTCGCCTTCCTTCTTAAGGTCGAAATACTCAAACAACATTGCTACAGAAAGAACCTGTGCAAGTGGGTTTGCGATATTCAAGCCCTTTGCCTGAGGCCATGAACCGTGGATTGGCTCGAACACTGGAGTGTGCTCACCTGTAGATGCAGATGGAAGAAGACCCATTGAACCTGTGATACAAGAACCCTCATCTGTAAGGATATCACCGAATGTGTTCTCAGTTACCATAACGTCGAAGAACTTAGGCTCCTGAATCATACGCATTGCAGCGTTGTCTACATACATGAAGTCAGTTGTAACATCTGGATAGTTAGGTGCCATCTCCTGAGCGACCTTTCTCCATAGACGTGAAGATGCAAGAACGTTAGCCTTATCCACAACTGTCACGTGCTTGTTACGCTTGCGTGCGTAGTCGTAAGCTACCTTCAAGATTCTCTCGATCTCTGGACGTGTATATGCGTTTGTATCGTAAGCCTTCTCGTCGTCCTGATACTTCTCACCGAAGTACATACCACCAGTCAACTCACGGATACAGATGAAATCAGCTCCCTTTACAAGCTCATCCTTCAATGGTGACTTGTGTACAAGGCAGTCGAATGTCTGTACTGGACGGATGTTTGCGAACAAACCAAGTTTCTTTCTCATTGCAAGAAGGCCTTGCTCTGGACGTACCTTTGCTGATGGGTTGTTGTCGAACTTAGGATCACCTACTGCAGAGAATAGAACTGCGTCTGCAGCCATACACTTCTTAAATGTATCCTCTGGGAATGGATCACCAACTTCGTCGATTGCATGAGCTCCACAAATAGCATACTCATAGCTTACTTTGTGTCCGAACTTCTCACATACAGCAGACATCACATCAACACCTACTGCTGAAATCTCTGGTCCAATGCCGTCTCCAGCAAGGACTGCTATCTTTAATTCCATATTCTGTTTTATTATTTAATTCAATTTGTATAGACGGGAATAACTCCATCCAAATTCTAAACTTTTACATTGTTTCGATCAAGTTAAGCATCTTGACTGTCGCTTTGATCGCCGCCTCTGTCTGGTCGGCATCCAAACCATGAGTCTTGAACACTTTATTCTTGAACTTCCAAGTAATGGTGTTGTGAACCAATGCGTCAGTGTTTCCACCAGGAGGGATGACAACCGAATAGTCTAGCAATTCCGGCGTCTCCTTACCCAACTCTTTATACACTTTCCAAAGTGCTTTAGAGAATGCATCATACTGACCGTCTCCAGCTTCTGTCTGTTGGTATCTCTTACCATCAATCTCAATCAATATAGTTGCGACCGGACGAAGATTGTGAGTCAAGTTCAAAGCATAATTGACAACCTTGATTGTCTGCTTCACTTCTCCATGTCCAAGCACATCCTTGATGATGAATGGAAGATCCTCAGGAGTCACAAGCTGTTTCTTGTCTCCAAGCTCGATAATTCTCTGAGTCACCTTCAGCATCGACTTTTCATCCAACTCTATACCCAATGTCTCAAGATTCTTGCGGATATTAGCCTTACCGGATGTCTTACCAAGTGCATATTCACGCTTTCTTCCGAATCTTTCCGGACGTAAGTCGTTGCAATACAGATTGTTTTTCTGATCTCCGTCGGCATGCACACCAGCTACCTGCGTGAAGACATTGTCTCCAATAATCGGCTTGTTGGCTGGAATACGTACTCCCGAATAGGTCTCCACAAGTTTTGAGCCATCATACATCTTCTGCTCGTTGATCTTTGTCTTGATGCCAAGCTGGTCGTGAAGTACGGCCAAAACACTCGTAAGTGGAGCATTTCCTGCACGTTCTCCAAGTCCATTTATTGTAGTGTGGATGCCACTGATTCCAGAATTCACAGCAGCAAACACATTGGATACAGCAAGATCGTAATCATTATGGGCATGGAAATCAAACTTCAGATTTGGATATCTTTTCACCATCTGAGTGCAGAAATCAGCAGTCAAAAGCGGATTAAGTATACCCAAAGTGTCTGGAAGCATAAATCTGTTCACTCCCTCACCACACAATGCGTCGACCATATCAAACACATAAGAAGGGGAATTTTTCATTCCGTTGCTCCAATCCTCCAAATATAGGTTGACGGAGATATTCTTCTTATGAGCCAAATCAATAGCTCGTTTGATATCATCGATATGAGCCTGAGGAGTCTTTCTCAACTGTTCAGTGACATGGCGCAATGAACCTTTAGTAAGAAGGTTGATCACCTTTCCACCGACACTTTCAATCCAATTGAGGGATGTATCTCCGTCGACGAAGCCCAAAACTTCAATTTTCGGAAGAAAGCCAGCCTTGTCAGCCCATTCTGTGATTTTCTTCACAGTCTGAAGCTCTCCTTCCGACACTCTTGCTGAAGCGATTTCTATTCTGTCAACACCTAATTCAGAGAGCAAGAATTTGGCAATACCGAGTTTTTCCTGTTGAGAGAAAGAGACACCAGATGTCTGTTCTCCATCTCTCAATGTTGTATCCATTATTTCGATCATATCCTCACTCTCAAATTTGGATTATTTTTTAGACTCGTAAGCCTCGATTTTATCCTTGTTAGACAACAAATAATCAATATCATCATAACCGTTCAACAAGCAATACTTCTTGTAGCCATTGATATCGAATTTCTCAGAGTGTCCTGTAGCCTCATTAGTCACAGTCTGATTTGGAACATCAACAGTAACAATAGTGTTAGCATCCTTGTCGATTGAAGCAAGAAGCTCCTGACGGAAATCCTCACTTACAATAACTGGCAATACGAAGCAGTTAAGAAGGTTGTTACGGTGGATATCAGCGAAAGATGAGCTGATAACAACACGTATTCCATAACCTGCGATTGCCCATGCAGCGTGCTCACGGCTTGAACCAGAACCCCAGTTCTTACCACCGATGATAATTTCACGCTTGCCCTCAGCAGGAGTCTCGTTGAATGGAGCGATATTCATCACGAAATCAGCAACTGGCTTATTGTTTGCATCGAAGCGGATATCATGCATGAAAGCATCACCATAGAACTTAGGATCACGTGTTGTGAACGCCAAGTAACGAGCTGGGATGATATTATCTGTATTGTTGTTATCGATATTGATTGGCAAGCAAGTAGACTTAACTACGTTGAATGCTTTGTGTACAGACTTAGCTCCATCAGCAGCCTGTGCACCTGCTGTAGCACCGAATGCGCAGTTAGGACAATCCTGTGGCTTAGAATCCACTACCTTAGTCACCTCAGCAGCCTTGATAGGTGAAGACTGAAGTGTACGTGGGTCTGTAACGACACCAGTAATTGCGCTGGCAGCCACTGTAAGTGGAGAAGCCAAGATTGTACGTGCGCCAGGACCCTGACGACCTACGAAGTTACGGTTACTTGTTGAGATTGAAAGTTTACCTGCTGGCACCTTGTCTGGGTTCATAGCCAAACATGATGAACAAGATGGCAAACGAAGTTCGAATCCAGCATCCTTTAGAATCTTGTCGATTCCCTCCTCGATAATCTGCTGGCGAACCAACCATGAACCAGGAACCAACCAAGCAACTACATTAGGAGCCTTCTTCTTTCCCTTAACTATTGAAGCGAAAGCACGGAAGTCTTCGATACGACCGTTTGTACAAGCTCCAAGGAAACAGTAGTCAACAGGAATTCCCTCTAGTTTCTGTCCTGGCTTGAACTGCATATAGTCAAGCTGAGCCTTCAACTGAGCAGCATCAGCCTCACTCATTCCGTCGTATGTTGGAATAGTACCGTCGATTGCGATACCTGCACCTGGGTTTGTACCGAAAGTGATACGAGGCTTGATATCCTCTGCCTTGAATGTCAACTCTTTGTCAAATACAGCATTGTCGTCGCTCTTCAACTGACGCCACTTAGCAACAGCTGCATCCCACTCAGCACCCTTAGGAGCGTACTCACGATCCTTAAGGTAAGCGAAAGTGATCTCGTCTGGAGCGATAAGACCAGCACGTGAACCCATCTCAATAGAAAGGTTAGATAGAGTCAAACGACCCTCCATGCTCATATTGCGTATAGCTGAACCTGCGTACTCAACAGCATAACCAGTAGCACCAGATGTTGTAACCTGGGCCATGATGTATAGAGCGACGTCCTTTGCAGTGACACCTGGCTGAAGCTCTCCCTCAATGTTGATACGCATTGTCTTTGGCTTGCTCTGAAGAATACACTGTGAAGCTAGTACCTGAGCGACCTCAGAAGTACCGATACCCATTGCGATTGCACCGACAGCACCGTGAGTAGAGGTATGAGAGTCACCACATACGATTGTCATACCTGGCAATGAAAGACCTTTCTCTGGACCAACAACATGGATGATACCATTGTCCTTAGTACCCATAGCGAAATGCTTGATACCGAATGCAGCACAGTTAGATGAAAGAGTATCAACCTGCTTGCAACCAATTGGATCGCTGATCTTCTTCTGCTGATCAGAAGGTGTGTTATGGTCTGGCATTGCTACAACATGGTCAGGACGGAAAGCCTTGATTCCCTTGTCACGCAATGTATCAAATGCCTGAGGTGAAGTTACCTCGTGGCAGTAAAGACGATCAATGTACAATTGAGTTGGGCCATCCTGCACATTCTGCACAACATGAGAATCCCAAATCTTGTCAAATAGTGTATTCATAATTTTGCTTTTTCTTCTTTAAAGTCTTAGTTCTTGAATTTGTTTATAGCATCGATATACGCATCAATTGTAGCTGACACGATATCTGTATTAGCTGCGAAACCATAATAGATCACGCCCTCTGTCTCAACCTGCACATGTACCTTACATGCATCGTCAGATCCACGTGTGATGGCCTGGATCAAAAGCTCTTTAAGCTCCATCTTTCTGTCGATGATCTTCTTTAGAGCCTTGACAGCAGCGTCGACTGGACCGTTTCCTGAAGCTGTAGCCTCAAATTTCTCACCAGCGATGTTCAAACCGATAATCGCGACTGGAGTGACACCAACTCCTGATGTAGTCTGCAAATACTCAAGTTTAATATGATGAGCACTTGTACGCTCCTGTCCAGCAAGCATCAACAAATCGTCGTCGCAGATCTCCTTCTTCTGGTCAGCCAAACGAAGGAATGCCTCGTAGATAGTGTTAAGCTTATCGCCATCCACCTCAACACCAAGAACACTTAATCTGTGACGTACAGCCGCACGACCACTTCTTGCAGTCAATACGATTGCATTGTCGTCGATACCTACATCCTTAGGATTCATGATCTCGTAAGTCTGAAGATTCTTCAACACGCCATCCTGATGGATACCTGATGAGTGAGCGAACGCATTCTTACCAACGATAGCCTTATTAGGCTGAACTGGCATATTCATCAAGTTAGAGACTAATCTTGAAGTAGACGCGATTTTCTGAGTGTTGATGTTTGTATCGATGCCAAGGTGTTTGTGACACTTTAAGATCATAGCAACCTCTTCAAGAGAAGTGTTGCCGGCACGTTCACCGATTCCGTTGATTGTAACCTCAACCTGACGGACACCGTTCATCACACCAGAGATAGTGTTGGCAGTCGCCATACCTAAGTCGTTATGACAGTGGCTTGAGATGATTGCCTTATCAATTCCGTCGACGTGATCGAAAAGATACTTGATCTTCTCACCATATTCAACAGGCAAGCAATAACCAGTTGTATCTGGGATATTCACTACAGTAGCACCAGCCTTGATGACAGCCTCTACAACACGAGCCAAATACTCATTGTCTGTACGGCCAGCGTCTTCACAATAGAATTCAACATCATCCACAAATCTGCGGGCATACTTAACAGCAGCTACTGCACGTTCAAGGATCTCCTCAGGAGTGGAATTGAATTTATATTTGATATGGCTTTCACTTGTTCCTATACCAGTGTGAATACGCTTTCTCTTGGCATACTGGAGGGCTTCCGCAGCTACGTCAATATCCTTCTGAACACTACGAGTCAGGGCACAGATAGTAGGCCATGTAACAGCCTTTGATATCTCTACTACTGAATTAAAGTCTCCTGGACTTGAGATTGGGAATCCTGCCTCAATCACATCCACGCCAAGCGTCTCAAGAGCCTTAGCAACCTGTATCTTCTCAATTGTATTCAACTGACATCCAGGCACTTGCTCTCCATCACGCAAAGTGGTATCAAAAACGTATAATCTATCTGCCATAAAAATAAATTTTTAGCGTTGTTTCACAATAAAAATAAAAAGAGCCTTTTCACATCTTTATTGAAGTGAGAAAGCTCAATCGTTGTCTTATATAAAAATAATCTCGACCACACACAATCTCACTGCATCATCCTATGAGCAGCAAACCAATGAGTTGAATGTATGTAGTTCCAATATTTTTCATCGTCTATAGTTTCTTTGTCTATTTAGATGTTGCAAAATTACAAAAAAATAAGACTATTCAAACAAAATCATAAGATTTTTTGCAAAGAAAACTATGATTTGAAACAAAAATATGAATGATAGTTATGAACTTTCACTCAAAATATCAAAATATGCCATTTCACAACCTTCACCTCTCCAACAATACTCATGTACGGGAATTCTTTCCTTTAAATCATTTTCTGACAAATCAACACATAATCATAGATCATAGACTAGAATTCCAACGAGAATCTAATCACGAAATTAAATGATTGAAATTCAAGATGGCTTTCCTCATATCCATAATCATTATATCCATTATAGTAATATATGCCATCATTATTTTCTCTACGTAAAGTTTCAATTCCTGATGAAACAGAAAAACGTTTGATTCGACAGCCAAAGGCGAAATCTCCATAAAAGCCAGGACATCCTTCAAAAGCAAAGTCGTAACCTGCCCTCGTTTCTATATATGGAGTTATTCTTTTTTTAAGAAAATCAAAACGGAAATCAGCAAACACAGGCACAGACAAATGAATGTCGTAATCATTTGCTATACACAAACCTAAACCCAATCCTAAATAAATTCTTTCATTTAATTGTGATCCATGAATTGTAGTCCATTTCATACCCGACATTTCTCCTAACATGATATCAAAAGAAAATACGAATTTGTAACCCTTTTCATGATAAGAGTAACCAGATGACGACTCATTATTTCCAGCAATATAACCGTGATCTCTCGTGATCTTTTCAATATCTGTCAAATTGCAAACAAAAGTATCACCATCAACCGCAGCTATCGTAACCGATTGTTTTGGCACAAACCCAACGACATCTCCCTTGAGCACATTTCCATTCTTCAAGTAAACAGTTTCTCTATTGACTTGAGAAAATGCAGAAATCTGCAAAAAAAACATCAAAGCACAAAGCAGTATTTTTTTCATTGTGTAATAATTTTGTTTAGAACTCAAACGCAAATCTTGTCACAAAAGAGAATGCTCGATATGGTTCAGGTATTTCAACATAAGTGCCATAATAGTCATCATTATCGAACTTATAGTATAGATCCGATCCTTTCAATGTCTCCACGCCCATTGAAATTGAAAATCTTTTGAATCGTCCGCCAAATGATAAATTCCCATAAAAACCAGTTATGCCTTCTATAGCAAAGGCGACACCAGCCCTAGCCCCAATAAATGGAGTGATTTTTTTATCTAAAATATCATAACGAAAATCGGCATAAACAGGAATCGACAAATAAGTCTCCCAACTTTTCCCATCTTCGGCCACACAAAAACCAAGACCTCCGCCAAAAAATATTTTATTGTTTAATTGAGCACCATGAGTTGTTGTAAACTTAAAGCCTGTCAAATCCCCTGTCATTTGATCTGCGGCAATAAAGAATCTATATCCTTTTTGTGGAGTGACATAATCAGATGTTGATGTATTTTTTTTATCCACGCTACTCGTTTCACGAGTGATCTTGTCTATATCCTCAATATTACATACAAAAAAATTGTTGTCTGAAGTCGCAATCTTAATCAATTTGTTTGGTTGATACTCAACTATCTCTCCCTTAATAACACTGCCATTCTTTAGGTATACAGTTTCAGTGTTTAATTGTGAAAATGCTGATATTGTTGAAGAAATAAGCATCAGCACTAAAAAAAACAGTTTTTTCATCTTTCAGATAGCATTAATGTAGATTTTCAAAAAATATTTACAAATATACCTATATATTCAACAAAAACAAATCCATATTAATAATTGTAGTTTTTTTAATTGTCACATTCATACTGCCTTATTTTTCCATTTTCATTTCTTTAATTGCGTCTTTTCAAGAAAAATCACGGAAAAATCATTTTTTTTTCGCAAATTTGCATAAACCAAAAACATCATATAATATGTATACTATACGAAAAAGAATAGAAATATCTGCAGCTCACAGTCTGAAGACAACATATGAAAGCCAATGCAACAAACTTCATGGCCACAACTGGATCATCACAATCAGTTGCAGAAGCAAGGAGCTTAACGAGAATGGTATGGTAGAGGATTTCACCGCTATCAAGAGTATGCTACACCGTACTTTAGACCACACTTATCTAAATGATGTGTTGCCATTCAACCCTACAGCAGAAAATATCGCGAAGTGGATCTGCGACCAGATTCCTACAGCTTTCAGAGTGGAAGTAACTGAAAGCGAGAACAATACAGCAATCTACGAGGAAGACTAATCCACAATATTCTGACTATGAGGAAGATTAACGAAATCTTCTATTCGCTTCAAGGTGAGGGATTCCACACAGGAACCGCCGCAATCTTCATTCGTTTTTCCGGATGCAACCTGAAATGCGATTTTTGCGACACCATCCATGAATCTGGTGAATTCCTTTCCGACGAAGAGATACTACAAAGAATCTCCTCCTTCCAATCCAAGCATGTTGTGCTGACGGGAGGAGAACCTTCATTGTGGATAGACGATGAGTTTGTCGGCAAACTTAAATCTGCAGGATACTACGTGCAGATCGAGACAAACGGAACCCACGCTATTCCACAAAATGTGGATTGGATAACATGCAGTCCCAAAGAGGCTCCATTGGCTATCAACAAAGCTAATGAACTGAAAGTTGTGTTTACAAGCCCTTCATTCGTAGAAAAATTCACAAACTTCAACAGCCAGCACCGTTTTCTGCAACCACTCTCATGTGGAAACACTGCTGAAGTAGTGGACTATATTCTAAAACATCCTCAATGGAGAATGAGCCTGCAGACACACAAATTGATTGATATTCAATAGCAATCAACCTGTTGACGCAAATAATCGCGTCTGAAAAACTAATTCTTAATATCGGGTATATTATGAAGACACTACAAAAAATTACATATTCCGCATTGCTTTTTGCTTTTGCGTCGACAATCAATGCAAAACCCAAAACTGATGATCTAGCGACCGCTGCAGCTGAGATTTCAAAATCAAACTATACTGCGGCTATCAACCTGATGACGTCATATATATCCAACCATGACATGGAACCTCAGGCGTATTACTATCGTTCTGTAGCCGAACTTGGAATAGGAGAAAACGACCTTGCATTGAAAGATATAGATCTTGCCATCCAACTAGACAAAAAATTCCAAATCGTAAAGAAATTATCCAAAAGCAGTAAAATCAAACAGGCTGACCTGCTTCTCCAACGCGCTAAATGCTACCGTGCCTTAGGAAATACAGAGACAGCTATGGAAGAGTTGAACAAAGCTGCCTTGGCTGACAACACTTTGGCTGACATATACGTCGAAATGGGAGAAATCTATGCGTCTAAAAATGATTTCAAAGGTTCCGACACTACTTTTGCCAAAGCTCTTCGTTATGACAGCAAAAACTATGACGCATTGATCGGTTTGGCAAAAAACTATCTTAACAGCGACAGAGAGAGAGAAGCAATCTCAAAACTCGACCAAGCAATCTCCGTCGACGGTGAGAAAATCGAGCCTTACATGCTCCGATACAAAGCCAACATCGGATTGCAAAACTACGAAAGAGCTTTCGACGATATCTCATACGTGGCTTCAAGCAACGAGGATTACAACCCATATCTTGCTGATCTAAGTAATGCGGCTTCTAAATGCGTAACTTATTCAATGCCAAAAATCGACCAGAAGATCAAAGCCGACGAGAATACAGTGCTTTGGATGCAATGTCGTGCCGCAGTCGACAATAAGATTGGAAAATTTGAGGCAGCTATTGAAGACTACACTAAACTAGAAAATATTCTTGGAGAAAAATACGCGATCACATCTTCCGGCAAAGGTGACTGTTATTTCCAGAAAGGAGACTACAACACTGCGTTAGCAATGTATAAAGAGGCAAATGAGCTAGAGGAGACAGCTGCCGCAAACGCTGGTATCGCAAGAATCCTGCTTTTACAAAACGAATCAACAGAAGCACTTGTCTATGCCAACAAAGCCGTATCGCTCGACCCAATGAACTACGAGTATTACTACCTGCGCGGTAGAGTTCAAGAGATGCGTAAGATGACTGGCGACGCGATTTCAGACTACGAGGTGGGAATGCAGATCAACTCAAATTATGCCCCACTCTACTATCGCAGAGGTATAATCAAAAAATCAAAGAAAGATTTTGAAAGAGTAATCAAACTGGAAACAGCACCGTCTGCAACAGAAAACTATAAGCCATTCGCCTACCTTTATATCGGAAAGCAGAATGATGGTAAAAAATCAATTAAAGAGATACTAAAAGCTTATCCGAACGCTGACAACTACTACACTGCCGCCTCCTTCTATGCGGCTATCAACGACACTGCCAACGCTTTGACGTCTCTTGAAAAAAGTTTTGAACTTGGATACCGCAACTTCTCACAAGTGGATTCCGACTCAAACCTCGACAGTTTGAGAACAAAAGCCACTTACATTGCTTTGGTTGACAAGTGGAAAAAATCAAGTGGTGTATCAGCAAACTTTGCTAAGGCTGAAAAATCGGATGCTCAGAAAGCATTGGTTACAACAGAAGTAAAATTCAAGCGTGACCAACAGAAATTCATATTCGGATGCAAACTCAACAATCTTGACATATCTTGTCAGCTCGACACTTCTGCAACAGTCGGAAGTATCAGTTTTGTTGACGCTCTGTTCCTGACAAAATATGGATTTATCCAAACTCGTGAATGGAATCAAGACCCATATAAAGATTTGACTGAGTCGACGGTTGTCACAATCAGAGAGTTGGAAATTGAAGGCATTAAAGTCACAGGTTTGACAATGAAAGTGATCAACGATAAGAATGCCAAACTTCAGCTTTCTAAAAATGATATTACCAAATTCGGTAATATCTCCGTCAACAACCAACGAAATATCTTACTTATTGAACACTATTAAAGAAATCAATCATATATACGGGCAGGCCTTAAAACCTGCCCTACATTCTTTAGTTGAAAAGAATATTCTCTACCAATAAAACTGATAGACAAAAAAATAGATGAAAAGTATAAAGATAATATTACAATTTCTAAGAAAACATCTCACGCTGACACTCATGGCTCCATTATGTGTTGTCATCGAAGTCGTCGCTGAACTTGTCCAGCCTAAAATCATGTCGGAGATTGTCAACCGAGGTGTCATAGGTGGAGAGTCTGATATAATCACCGCATTGGGATTCAAGATGCTTATAATCACACTTATAGGAGTGTGTGCCGGTATCTTTTCCATCTATGCCGCAGGAAAAGTATCGTATGCATTTGGTGCGGACATGCGTACAAACATGTTCTCACGCATACAAAAATTCTCATTCTCCAATATCGACCGTCTACAGACAGGATCTTTGATCACACGTATCACAAGCGATGTAACACAAGTGCAAAACGTGATACAGGCATCTATGAGACTGCTTTTCCGTGCCCCATTCATGTTTATCGGAGCCATTGTGATGGTGTTCATGCTCGACTTGAAGATGGCATACATCCTTATCATCATCCTACCAATCTTGCTCTTCACTATTATCTATATATTGAAAAAGACATTTCCTCTGTTCACCATTGTGCAACAGAAAATGGATAAGTTCAACACAGTGGTGCAGGAATTGCTTTCTGGAATCCGCGTCGTCAAAGCATACGTAAGGGAACCAGGAGAGAAAGAAAGATTCGAAGCTTCAAATGAAGACTACATAGCATCGTCGCTGAAGGTAAGCAAACTCATAATTATAATGATGCCTGCCATGTCGTTCATCATGAATCTCGGAGTAGTCGGAGTCCTATGGTTTGGAGAATACGAAGTGGCTGACGGACGATTGAATGTCGGTGACATCATGGCATGCACCAACTATATGACTCAGATCCTGATGTCGTTGATGATGGCACAGCGAGTGATAATGTCGATCACCCAGGCAGAAGCCTCTATGGTGAGAATCAATGAAGTTCTGGAGACAGAATGTGAGCTAGACCTTCAGTCGACTGGAGTGGACGTTCCAAAAGAAGGAGATTTAGAATTCGACAATGTCTCTTTCCAATACGAAGGTTCCAACAAGAACCAAATCTCTAACATCTCGTTCAAGATCAACAAGGGTGAGACATTGGCGATCCTTGGCAGTACAGGTTCAGGCAAGTCGACGCTGGTGAATCTGATTCCTCGTTTCTACGACGTGACAGAAGGTTCAATAAAAATCGGAGGTAAAGATATCCGTGAGATTGACAGAAAAGCTTTGCAGGAGAGTGTTGGAATGGTGATGCAGAACACTGTGTTGTTCTCAGGCACAATTGCAGACAACATGCGTATGGGCAAAGAGGATGCGACGGAAGAAGAGATGATAGAAGCATTGAGAAAAGCAGACATCGCAGATTTTGTTTTGTCTCTGCCAGATGGTTTGAACCACATCATCGAACAAGACGCGACAAATATATCCGGAGGTCAGCGTCAACGAATAAGCATCGCACGCACGTTGATTTCAGAGCCTGACATTCTTATTCTCGACGACAGTCTGAGCGCTGTAGATTTGATCACAGAATCAAAAATTCGTAAGGCGTTGGGCAAACTAGAGATGACAAAGATCATCATAGCACAAAGAATCAGTTCAATCAAAGATGCCAATAAGATTCTTATGATTGAAGACGGAAAGATGCTATGCTATGGTTCACACGATGAACTTTACAAATCATCAGTGGAATATAGAGAAGTTTACGATTCACAAGTTCAAAGTGCAGAGGAGGGCAAACTATGAGAGGACCAATGATGGCAGATGGCAGTGGTGCACCAGGCAGCAGAATGAGAGATATGACTGCCAAGCACGAACGTCCACAGGAGACAAGCAAGACAATCGCACGAATCTTCTCATATTGGAAGGAGCATTGGACATGGCTTGTGATCATGCTTGTCAGTTCACTATGTGAGGTGTTCTGCACACTGATGGCTCCGATCCTTATCGGTAAGGCGATAGACAACTGTATAGATTTGTCAACGTTGACGGTGGATTTCACAAAATTGAATGTCATCGTCATAATGTTGCTGATGCTATATATTTCAAGTTCTTGGTTCTCTTGGGTACAGCAATATGGAATGACCAACGTCTCCCTGAAAATCGCGAAGAAACTCCGCACACAGATGATGGACAAGATGCTCGAGCAGGACATCCATTTCTACGACGTGCATAAACGAGGCGACTTGATGAGCCGATTCACCAACGATGTAGAGCTGATGAAATCGGGATTGGGAGACTCATTCATCCAGCTATTCAACACCATCTTCACACTTGCAGGAACAGTCGTGGCCATGGTAGCATTGAGTCCAACTCTGACAGTTGTCTGCTGTATGTCCATACCTGTGGTGTTTATGATGACAAATATCATCTCCACACAGACGAGAAAATTCTTCTCCTCACAACAGGTTTCACTCGGCCAGCTGAACGGTCTGGTGGAAGAGAGTGTGAGCGGAATCAAGATGGTACGCAGTTTCGGCATTGAGCAGCAACAGATAGACAAGTTTAATGCCATCAACGAAGAGTTGCGCAAATCAGGAGTTAAAGCGCAGATCTATAGTGGACTGCTTATGCCACTGATGCGAGTGCTTGAAAATATCATATACATCATAGTGGCAGTGTTGGGTGGAATCATGGCGACATCCTCTGATCTGACTGTGTTTGGAATCGGAATCGCCACCATCACCGTCGGAACAATCCAGTCGTTCCTTCTTTACACAAAACAATTCCTACGTCCTATCAACCAAGTGGCGTCACAATTCAACGCAGTACAGTCGGCGATCGCAGGAGCAGAGCGAATCTTCACGATTCTTGACACAAAACCGACGATCACCAACAAGCCAGATGCCATCACATTGAAAGAAGAGACTGTGAAAGGAGACATCGAGTTCGACCACGTCTCATTCGGATATGAGCCAGGCAAATTGATATTGAAAGACATATCATTCACAGCCAAACAAGATGAGGTGATAGCGATTGTCGGCACAACGGGAGCCGGAAAGACCACAATCATCAACCTTCTGACCCGTTTCTACGACATCAATTCAGGCTCTATCAAAGTAGACGGAATTGATATCCGCGACATCACGAAAGAGAGTTTGCGAGACCAGATGGGTATCGTATTGCAGGTACCGTTCCTATTCTCCGACACTGTCAACTACAACGTGTCATACGGATGGCCAGTAGCGACACAGGAAGAGATCATCAACGCATCAAAGGCAGCCAATGCCCACAACTTCATCGAGCGTCTTCCACAAGGCTACAACAGCGAGATCCTGCGTGGTGGAGAGAACATCAGCAACGGACAGAAACAGTTGCTGACAATCGCAAGAGCCATCCTCGTCGAGACACCTATCCTTGTGTTTGATGAAGCGACAAGCAACATCGACACGCGCACAGAGATCCTCATTCAAAAAGCCATCAACAACCTTACCAAAGGTCGCACATCATTCGTGATCGCCCACAGATTGAGCACAATCAAGAATGCAGACAAGATTCTGGTGATGCACGAAGGAAGAATAGCAGAACAAGGCAAGCATGAAGAGTTGTTGGCAAAGAAAGGTAGATACTACGAAATTTACAACAGCCAGTTTGTGGTGGACTGAAGCAATTCATAATGCATAATTCGTAATGCGTAATGAATTCGTAGGGGCAATCCCTTGTGGTTGCCCTACATCACATTCAATATACAGTTTGGTTGCCAGATCTTATAATATAGAGGATTGTTAAGGGCGGAACGCCCTAACCCCTTCTGCAGTGCGAGCCGTAGGCGAGCACTTTATAAACCTTAGCATAAAGACTTCCATATTCAATGACTTTTATTGTCGCTCGCACTTACGTGCTCGCAATAAAAAGATGGGCAAGGGCGTTCCGCCCTTTGCAATCCTCGATTTTTACTCCAACTTGAATATGAGAACTACTTGCTAAACTTGAAATAACAATAAAATATAGGCATGGATTTTTTCAAATATGATTTCAAACATACATGTTTTAGGCTCATTATATGCTTGATAATTGGAGCAATCTGGATTTGGTTCATGTATAAAATTGAAGACAATTATAAAAATGACACCACTGAATTTTTTTTGGTCACAAGCATACTTGTCTCATTGATATATCCGATATTCGAAATAATTCTTTTTGGATATCGTAATTTTAGGAATCAACAAAACTTTCGGGGCTATTTAAAAGTATTATCTGAAATAATCATATTGATACTTACAATATTTTTCACCGTATTATTCATTCTAATCGTTTATATTATTGAGAGTGACTTTTTAAAGGGATTCCACGGCTAATAAATCATTATGAATCACTATAAAAATTATTCAGACTACATAAAAGAGCACTTTGGTTATAAGGTGCAGAAGATATCCATCAACGCAGGATTCACATGTCCAAACCGTGATGGAAGCATCGGTGTGGGCGGTTGCACCTACTGCAACAACCGTTCTTTCAATCCAGACTATTGCGTCTCCACGACATCAGTGACCAAACAACTTGAGGAGGGAAAAATATTCTTCAAACGTAAAGCCAAATACGCAGGTCTGAAATTCCTTGCCTACTTCCAGGCTTACACCAACACATATGGTGAATTCTCACGTCTCAAAGCACTTTATGAGGAGGCTTTGGCATGTGAAGACGTGGTGGGAATAGTCATCGGCACACGTCCTGATTGCGTGGATGACAGATTGCTCGACTATTTTCAGGGATTGTCGAAAGAGAAATATGTGATGATTGAATATGGTGTGGAGAGCACCGACGACAATACATTGAAGCGTATCAACCGTGGTCACGACTTCGCATGTGCGTGCAAAGCCATACGTGACACAGCCAGCCGTGGCATACAGACAGGAGCCCATCTCATATTGGGTTTGCCCGGCGAAACACCAGAAATGATTCTAAAAGGTGCAGACAGAATGTCTGAACTACCGATCGACATCATCAAACTGCATCAGCTTCAGATTGTAAAAGAGACTCCGATGGCAGAGGAGTATGCCAAAAATCCAGATGAATTCAAACTGTTTTCTATCGAAGCGTACCAACAGTTGTTGGCTGAATTTGTTGAGCGTCTGCGTGCCGACATCTGCATAGAAAGGTTTGTATCACAAACGCCGAAAAGCATTCTCGTCGCTCCAGATTGGGGATTGAAGAACTATGAGTTCACTGACCGCCTGAATAAGATTTTTGAGGAAAGGAAAACGATACAGGGAAAATTAAGAATGAAAAATTAAGAGTTAAGAATTCTTCACTCTTAACTCTTGATTATTCACTTTATCATTATAATTCCTCGTCATCTCCACCTGTCTCCAAGATATGTGAAGAAAGCATGTCTGCAGCGTGGACAATAGAGACAAGAGGATTCAATTTGCAGGCTGTATCATAATTTCTTACCTCTTCATAATTAGACTTGTCAATCGCCCATGCTCCCATGTGCCAACGGATAGCAAGCATCTCAGCATCAGTAAGTTCCAGGAATGGCAAAATCATGATCACAGACTTTTCTCCGTGTCCCATAGGGAAATTCTTATACGACACTTTATAACCCTCCGCATCTTCCCAAGTGCCAAGAGCCGTTTTTTTCTTTTTTACGGTGCGGAAATAGACGTCACTTTTACAAACATCATGAAGAAGAGAAGCAATGATAACACTGTCTTTAGGAGTGGACTTTTCCAAAGAAGGGTTTAATGTCTTCATGCCTTCCCATATGGCCAATGCACTCTTGCAAGTGTTCAAAGAGTGTTCCACCAAACCGCCTGCAACATTCAGATGATGGCCTGCAGACGCCGGAGCATCCATAAAACCGTTTGACTGCAATTCCTCTATCATATCCTCCACTCCGTCACGCTCTGTGCTACGAAGAAGTTCCAAAAATTCGTCTTTTATCTTGTCACTCATAAAACATTACTTTTTTCAATCGATTTTTACATCTCCAAAATCAGACTTTAGAGTATGCAAAAATAAGAAATCTGTTTGATTTTAGACATTTTAGCTATATAAATAAAAAAAATATATTAGTTTTGCACCCGTATAGCTTTAATAATAAGAAACACAAAATCACAAACAACTATTATACTAACGAACAAGATTATCTGGAGGTAAACAAAGTATTAATATGATGGGTATTAGTCGAAACATAACAAAATACATTTGCATAAGTCTGCTAACACTATTATCTACTTGGTATGCGAATGCAGAGGTTTGCAATAACGAAACAAGCACACAAGGAAAAGAGTTCTGGATCGCTTTTTTACAGAATAATGATCAAGAACTTATAATTCCTCATGGTCTGGATGTGATGTTTTCCACAGAAAAAGCGACAACCATCATAATGCAAAACGATGTTTTGGAAATAGACAACAACGTCAACCCTATCCACGACAACGAACTACAAGATTATCCACACTACTGGAAATTCACAATGGAAGAAAACTCAACCAGAGTTATCACAGTGCCATGTCAATTGTTCAGTGTGTTGGAATACGGAGAAAATGTATACAGGACACTACACATTTCCAGTACAGAGCCAATATCAGTCTATATGGACAATCGTCAGAAATTGTCTGAAGACGCTACTTTAGCACTACCGATATCTGCATGTGGGTCTTATTATATAATTCAAAATGCGGAAGGTGGAACAGAAGCCAATTACAATACCAACATGCCTTCAATATTCTCTGTCGTCGCAACAGAGAACAACACAACAGTCCAAATCACTCCAACAATAATGACTAACGACGGACATCCTGCTAATGAACCTTTCACTATAACACTACATAAAGGTCAGGTTTATCAGGTAGAAAGTTCACGTGTTGAATTAGGTGCTGGATTTTCTGGCACACAGGTATTGGCTGCAGGAGGTAAAAAAATCGCTGTTTACACTGGAAACAGAATGTGCAACGTGCCATATTCCAACACTGCCGGAAATTCAAACATGTTGTTTGACGTTTCAATTCCAGTATCTAAATGGGGCAAAAATTTCATCATCCAGCCTTTCAAAACAGGTGTGATTGACATGATAAAGGTCACTGCCTCAAAAAATGACACAAAGATCTATAAAAACGGAGTTCTTTTGGCAACAATCAATGCATTGGAATCATACGAATTCTTTGCCAATGAGAATAATGGGGCTTTCAAATTAGAGACAACAGAACCTGTTTCTGTTTATCAATACATGACAAGTAACAATTACGTATACCAAAGATCGAATGGTGGTCCGGCTTACTTATATGTCACTCCCGTCGAACAGGCTATCAATAAGATATCTTTATGCACGACCAACAATAACGATATCACATACCACTTCATCAATTTGGTGGTCAGAACTAAAGATGCATCTGAAATCACGCTTGACGGACAAAAGGACTTCGCAAAATTCACTCCTATAGACGACACTTACTCAACAGGTTATGCAATCATCACCAAAGGTCAACACATACTTCAATGCAAATCTGGATTTATAGCTAACGTGTATGGTATGGGAAACGGAGTGTCTTACGCATATTGCGGTGGATCTAACGCTTACGATCTCAACTCCAAAGCTCATGAGGAGGTGACGATATGTTCAGGAGACTCATTCCTTTTCGGTGGAAGAAACCTTACCGAACCAGATTTCTACATCGACACTTTGAAAAACATATATGGTTGTGACAGTTTGACTTTTCTAACACTAAAAAAGATCCATACTGACACTATAAGCTACCATGACACAATCAAAGTAGGTGAGTCGTACAACAAAAACGGATTCCTTATAGTGAATCCTCTACCTGGTGTGTATGAGAGAATGGCAGGAAAATGTCCAAATCTCCAATATCTTGAGTTGACAGTAGAACCTCTTCCATGTTATGATGGGACACTGATATTCAAAGAGGATTTTGGAGGAAACAATAATTCTGATCCTGCGGTAAGTTACCAAAAGATTCCTCAATGCTCTTATGAATTAAGCGCAAATCCAAGAGATTTGTATTTGAAGGGTCTCTATTCTATCCGTAAAGTATCTTATTCCGACAATACGTGGATCAACATTGCCGACCACACTTACCCAGACAGAAAAGACCGAGGTTATTTCATGCAGTGTGATGCGGCCAACACGTCCAAGGATACTCTTGGTACACTATATTCAGTGCAGATTGACGATTTGTGCGACAATGTCCCTCTATATTTTTCTTTCTGGGGATTAAGTATGATTAAAGCAGGGGCAGACTCTACATACGCTCATGCAAATCTTAAATTAGTCATTGAAGACACAGATGGAAACGTATTGAGATCTAAAAACATTGTGATGCTGAATGGTAAGGAGACGTGGGGATTATATGGTATGCCATACCAAATGCCTGAAGGCAAGACCTCAGCCATCTTCAAAATTCTGAACAACAGCACTGTCAATTATGGAAACGACTTCGCTATCGATGATATTGAAGTCCGTATTTGCAAATCATCTATTGATGTGACAGAACTGGAAAACAACGCTTGTATCGATTACAGACTATCTCTGACAGCCGACTTTCAGAATGACGGTTCTTACACAGAACCTGTGGTCTACGAATGGTATTACTCACCTACGTCGCAAATACAGTCTGCTGATTGGGTTCTTGTCGGAAACAATAGAAATTTGGTAATAGATAGTTTAAAAGAAAACAACAACGGCTACTATCGTGTGTTTGTTGGCGGTGCAGGGGCACAAAACATCATCAACAATTGTTCTCAAGCATCAGATCCAGTAGAGGTGAACGCTAAAAAATGTTTTCCTCCTATATGTAATGCAGATACAATAAAACTGGTAACATGTGTAACTCTCGACACTTTAATAAACATACTGGATAACGATACAATTTCAAACAGAGACAATGCTACCGTGTCGTTGATCAACGCTCCAGCATACACAAAGGTCGTCGGCAACATGTTGTCCTACAGTCTCGTGGATCTTGACATTACAGCAGACACCATAAATTATTCCGTGACATTGGGTGATTTCTCAGACACAGCTTCTGTAATATTTAAAATCAACCATCCATCTAAAATTGAAAATAAAACCGCTCAAATATGTAGTGGTTCAGAATATAACGGAAGAATTTTATTCAACAGCACCGTCATATCCGACACAATAATAATGGAAGAGTCAGGATGTCCAAGCATTGTGAACCATACCGTAGATGTGATCAATATCGACGCGGATATCAACGACACTTCAATATGCGTTGGCGACAGACTGACATTAACAATCAACGCTTCAGAAAATTACAATTACATTTGGTATAATGATCCAAACCATACCAATATAGCAGGCAAAGAGAAATCACTTATCGTGAAACCAACCAAGACAACTTTATATTATGTTGTCGCCGCTAACGAAAAATGCTCTAAAGCTATGAATGTCATGGTGGAAGTGAATAGCAGACCATACATTGAAGATTTGGTCAATATCGATGACAAAAATGCTGAGGTTATCGTCAACGGAGGATCAAGCCCATACCAATACAAGTTTGACAAGAACTGGACTTTCAACAACATTCTCTACAATATCAACGAGAAGGCACACCACAAGATTCAAATCAGAGATAACAATGGCTGTGTTGTCGACACAACAATCCAGACACATAAGCTGGGCTTAGTGATACCGATAATTCTATCACCAAATGGAGATGGAGAAAACGATATATTCGAGATAAAAAACATTGAGAATTATCCAGACGCAGTAATCAGAATCTACGATGCCAGAGGTTTGAAACTTATCGAATATAAAGCAAAAGACTATAAAGGTTGGGATGGATATTACAATGGCCATCCTATTCGTGGCGACGACTACTGGTATGAGATAGAATCTAACGATTTTGACAAAACAATCGTGGGACATTTCACTCTTATCAGAGATTAATAATTGATTAATACCTAATTCATCTGAAGAGACGTTGCATTGCGGCGTCTCTTCTTTTATATTCAGGCATGGGCGACCAATATTATTCCAGACATGGGCGACCACAAGGGATCGTACCTACGGGAATTCCATCGTTGGGATTTTCCCAACAATTACGAATTACGCATTATGAATTATGAATTAAATAAAATATCCATCACATCTTCTTTCGTCATCAACGACGATGTGTCCGTGCCACTCAACAGCACATCTGAAACGGTCTGTTTGCGACGCTGCAATTCCAACATTTTCTCCTCTATCGTTCCTTTTGCGATGAAGTGGAAGACAGTAACTTTTTGATCCTGACCTATTCGATAGGCTCTGTCTGTGGCCTGCTGCTCAATGGCTGGATTCCACCACGGATCAAGATGCACCACATAGTTGGCGGCAGTAAGGTTGAGACCAACACCTCCAGCCTTCAAACTGATCAGGAATATCGGCGTCTTTCCGGCTTGGAATTTATCTATCAACTTTGCTCGCTCCTTCATCGGTGTGGATCCGTCGAGATACAGATATTCAATCCCTTCTTCTTGCAAAAGTATCTTTATCCTCTCTAAAAAGCCGGTGAATTGGCTGAATACAAGAACTCTGTTCTCTTCTAGGTCAATCTCTTGCAACAGGTCGAGAAAAGCCAACTCTTTACTGCTTCTCTCTTTCCAACCCTGGACGAGCAACGACGGTGAACAGGTAAGTTCACGCAATTTGGTAAGCATCGCAAAAACAGCTATCTTATGTGGTCCGACCGCACTCAAATCTCGCTCTAACGCATATTTATCTTCCGTTTGGAAGGCTTCTTTCACCGCCAGACGTGTGGAATCGTAAACAGCATATTCCTCTTTCGTCAGCATCACATCAAGCACAACTTCCTCTATTCCAGGCAGTTCATCAAGAACCTCTTTCTTCGTACGTCGTAAAATGAACGGACGGACAATGGAATTGATCTCTTTCGCAACGTCGTCTGCCCAATCTTCATCTCGCTCACGATTATATTTGACCTTCTCAGAAAATGATTTCTGGCTTCCAAGCAATCCCGGATTCGAAAAATGGAAAAGGCTCCATATCTCAGAGAAATGGTTTTGAATAGGAGTTCCTGTCAAGACGATGCGGTTCTTTCCATTAAGTCTGATAGCAGATTTGAATGCTTTGGTATTGTAGTTTTTGATGGCATGAGCTTCGTCGAGCACTATGATTCCCCACTCTTTCTTTTCAAGATTTGAAACCTGCGTGAGCATCATTCCGTAACTAGCAATCAACACTGTTCCCGGCTCCGCTTCATCTATCGTTTTCGCCTTATGCACACACTGATTCAGCACTATTGTCTGGAGCGACGGTGCAAATTTCGTCAGTTCATGTTGCCAATTAAGCACAACAGATGTAGGTGCGACAACCAATATCGGGCCATCCTCACTCTTTTGCAACATCACTGCAATCGTCTGGATGGTTTTTCCAAGTCCCATATCATCGGCAAGACATACTCCTCCACTCCACGACAATGTGCGCATCATCCATTTATATCCCTCTATCTGATAGTTTTTCAGCTCTCCATTCAGAGTAGACGGAATTGCGAAATCGGCAGTCTGACAACTGTTTATCCTCTCTCGTATTGTAGAGAAAGCGCTATCCGACTCAGTTAAAATTGAATCAAACTCATCATCCAGTGAAGCTAAAGCGAGCTCCGGAATGACAAGCGGCTTATTTAAATCATCATTATAAAGACGCAGTCTGCTGATCAGTTGACGTAATGATTGGCTCACCTCCACATAATTGTCACCGTCAACACGTATATATTTTCCGATTCCTTTTTGCAACTTCCGCATCAAGTCGACAAGTTCCATCTTGGTATCAGACGAGACCAACGTCCCATTCATATCTATCCATCCACGGACAGTCTGCAAAGTTTCCAACTGAAGATTCTTTGGTGTAAGTTTTTCATTCACATTGAATTTGCAGCCTTCCATCAATTCCACCACAGCTTTGTCGTCATTCTCTTTCGCCCAAGTGATGATATCCAGCACATTCTCAAGGTTGAGAAGAGCTGACGCAACGTCGCTTACATCCTCGTCTTCATATATAATCGCATTTGTTTGGCAGAAGCGTTCAAAAGCGAAAAGATGTCTCTTTTCCGCAATAAAATTCCTTTTTATAAGACGAAGATGATCTCCATCGTCGAGGATACTGAGTGACTGTCCATCCGCAGGTGTGGCGACATATGCTGATCCAGCAAACGGAATAACTACCATCTCAACCCTCCATGTGGATCCGACATTCGTGTTAGGGAACAACCTTATCACAAGACGTGAATCAGCCTCTTCAAACGCATCATCATCGTGTATAAGTTTAGAATAAATCTTCGTCACGCCCTCCAGTCGCTTCAACGACTGACGCAGACGGCTCTCCGCTTCTGCCGGAATCGTCTCCATCTGGAGCATAAGTTTATAGACATCTCTTTCATTGTCACGAAGATGGACAACCCCATAATGAGTATCGTCAATTGTGCGGACAAAAGCATTGGTAAGTTCACTCAAATCCGACAGTTTCAGATTGGAATAGACATGGAAAAGTCCATCATCCTCCTTGTCGACAATCAGATACGGATGCTCCATCTTCACTGTGACCTGACGCAGTTGTTTGCCCCATTTAGGCATCAGGTAAATGTGGTCACATCCTACAAACGATAATAATCCGTCTCCGTTCTTGAATGATACTTGTCCGGCTGGCAATGTCTTCAAGATACGGAAATCCTCATCCGTCGCGCATTCTGGAATCTCACGGCTTTTACCCTTCCAAATTCGTTTGATACTGCCATCCCATTCTCCGTTCTCATTTCTCTTTTGGATGAAAGGAGACACTCGCATCTCATTCGGTTCCAAGACATAAATAAGTCTTTCTTCCTGCCCCACAAGCTTTGGTATCTTCACATTCTCAAGAGAGTCGAGCGTGTACATCCAAGGCTTAATCTTATTCAGACGTGAGACAATTGAGACGTCTGGATCAAACTCATTCACTACAAAAGTCCAATGTGATGAATCAGTGTCCGTCTCCAAACGTTTTCTGATATCTATATTAAACTGTAGGCAAAGGGCTGTTGCCAAACGGACATCATCGGATTTATATAAGTCAGGCACAAAACGTTTCGTGCTGACGATGAAATCATCTCCGTCGACTTTATTCTTGATCAACGGGATGAGTGAGATCTTGAAAAGTTCATTTTCTGCGACAGTGCGTTTATTCAGGAATGATCGTAGTCTGTTTTCATTTTTCAGTGGACTATCCAAAACCATCGCAATGACATACAGATAGTTGAAGATAAAATCATCAAACACGCCTCGCTCATTCAAAAAGCCTCCAAAAGAGTCCAACGACTTTTGGAATGCCACTACAGATTCCCCATAACAATCTCGCAGAAGAAGGCTGACTGCATCATAAAGTCTGCCCCACCCATTGATGCCGTAATACTTGAAATCATCCACTCCCGTCGCCAGATAGCGATAAAGGAAGAAACGGTCACGCATCTCCAATTCCGGATCATCACCGACATTTTCAAGATCATAACGATACTCAATGATCGGCTTGATATTTTCCCAATTGAATTGATCACGTGTATATACGCCATCAATCATGATCTTGCAGATATCCGCCCAGTTTTTGGAAGGCAAAGAGAAAAACACAGGTCGCCATTCTGCGTCATCAATAACAGATAGAAGCATCTCTCTCTGGCGGATCCCCAAAGAATAGAGTTCGACGGAATCCGTATCCACCAATCTCATTCTCTCCAGCCACCACGTCCTGAATGTCAACGACACATTCTTTCCATCTTCCGGCATTTCACACACCGACTCAATGATTCCCAACCAATCTTCACTGTGATTTTTATAGATATCTGCGACGACGGGAAGTTCACACGCCTGAGCCACAACATATTTGGCAAACACACCAGAACGGGTGTGCATATCAAGCAATCGTTTATCGTACAGCGATTTAGCGACATTCAGAACATCCACATCAGAAGTATCTTTGCCGCAAAGATAACGCACAGCAAGCCCCGTCATTGCGGAAGAACATTCGATTATATTCCCACAATAGGCATATACAGCAAGAACAACTTTTTCAGGAAGGGTTAGAGATTCAAGATGTAGGGGTTGCATTTTATATCTATCCTCCTTAGAAGATTAAAAATTCATTTTAAAATCATCAATATGTCGTCTAATCTCAAAGAAGAACTGCAAAAATTCATTTTCTAGCTCATAATAGTCTCGTATCATCACATTGACCACCTCATCCGAACAATTCGGCAACGATGTCCCGTTCGACATCAGATCCAAAGTGTCACGTATACCATCAATAGTGGCATAGGCGGTAAGTCGCTGTTTGGAAATGAAATTGACGGAGAAATGTCTCATTTCACTTGGCATCCTAAACCAGTTTTTCAATATTCTTCCATAAGTTCTCCACGCATAACTCTTCAATGGCAGAGCATGGTATCCGCCCCAGTTTTTTGCAAGGAAATGGTCGTAAACGACATCACATACGACTCCTGCATATCGTCCTGCGACAGGCACAAACCTATCTTTACTCTGTCGGTAGACAGGATGATTATCCGTAAAAGAATCTATTTCACGGTGCAGAAGGATTCCGCACTGAAGTGAAAACGGATAGTCAGAGAGTCGACGTCCTTTCACACAATCGCCGATATAGTTGCCTATCATCAGGCCTTCATCGTCGTCGCCAGAGAGATATATGTGCGCAAGGAAATTCATTTGTCGATATTAGTCTTTTTGATAAAGGAATTGAGTGAATCACACAGTTCAACACTTGTCTTTCGCACTGCCCACGAATGTAATTGTGAAAAGCCGATAGACAAATGTATATCTAGATTCTTATACTCTTTCTGAAGTCGTGTGGCAGCATGGAGCCCAAGCACTGTATACTGAAACTCTCCCTTCGACACCATAATGGCAATCGCCTCGTTGTCGTAATTTGGAATAGTATTGATATAGATGGTATCTCCGATCTCTTTTGAAAGATTGTTTAATCGTATTATAGACGGTGAGTTTTCCGGCAATGTCACTGTCTTTTCTGCGAGTTCCAGCTGATTGTGCACAAAATCCTCATTCACATTCTTATCTATCACCTTCTTTCTCTGTACAAGCACCTGTTTGTCGTGAATCAGACTCTCTGTGAACAGAAGGGTGTCTCGCAATGATGATGTCACAGGAATATAGCGGACAATCACGTCGCATTCTCCATCCTGAAGATCCTCAATCGCATTATTCAGATTGCTTTCAAGCTTATATTCCACAGGCAAGTTCTGTTGACGACAAAACTCACGGATCAGTTCAAACTGCTCTCCCACAGTGTCGCCCTCGGCTGTTATCTGCATTCCATCCGTCGACGAATCAATCACCACTCTCAACGCTCCTTTCTCACGGATATGCGCAATATCATCAATATCAGGAACCTTTGACATACAACGACTTATAATGAAAGCTGTAGTCGCAAGCACCACAAAAGCGATAATGATAAAATTGAAATACTTACTTCCGTTCATGAGCAAATCTTTTTAATCATCAAATGTTACCGAGATTCCGACACGTAAGAATGACGGACTCATCGCATATCCCGGACTTATCATATAGTTGGAATTGTTTCCCATTTTCTGGTTGACGTGATTCCATACGATAAACATCTTCAAAACCTTCAACTGTGCCTGTCCGTATACATTCAACAACGGATAATCTCCATACTCTTTATCTCGCTGAACGTAAAGCATTCCCGTCGCAGGATTATATTTCTGAGCGTAAAAGCTTGTGTGATAGTTCAATTCTGCTCCGACTTGGAGTGTCAAGCTCTTCTTGAAAATCGCTGGAGATCTCAAGTAGACGTTGCTGTTCCATACGAATGTTGGCAACGGCATCAAATATTGGTCTGATGTTGTCTGATAGGCAATCTCGTTATCCCAGTGGAAAACACCGAATTTTAGTTTCTCTTTTGCACTTAGATAAAATACGTTTACAGCGTCTGATGTCTGCACAGGCAATGCCTTCTCGTTGAAATAGATGTAGTTGTCGATATTGTAGTAACCGATCTTGGCTGAAAAACCAATTTTCGGCATCTCAAACAGACCGTCTACCGACAAACTGCGTTTATTGTCGAAATCGTTATCCCAATTGAAATAATTTGATTGGTAATGGTCCTCAAAATAATCAGGACACTCGTTCTTCAACTCCATACTACCGCCCAAAGAGACTGGCTGTCTGCCTATCTCAAACTGAGTCTTCACATCTCCCTTCAACAGATAGCTCGTTCCGGTCAGCTTCTCGTCGACAAAATAATACTCACCGACAACGTTGAAAAACAGATGTTTGCCGGAATGTTTCGACAATACAGCTCCGATACCCATCTTAGTGTCTTTGTTCTTGCTCCAATTTGGGCGTCCTCGGTAACCTACGGAGTCAACGTAAGCGATTCCGTCTGCCAACTCTAAATCTTTCAACTTGTTGACAGCTATGAATTCAGGATCAGTATCACGGTAGTCAAACTGTAATCCGTCGGCATAGTGATATGTCTTTGAGCTGACTGTATAATATCCAGCCAAACCGAATTTCATCAACTTGTTGAACTCCTCATTCAAAGTAACACCGAAATTACCTTTAAACTGACGGAACAAGACGCTATCCATCGTCGAGATAGGCATAAACTTACGAGTCTCCGCACTTGCGTTATAGAATGTATCATGAAATGCATTTGTTCCCTTCTCAGTGTAACGTTTCCAATCAGACTCATATTTCATATCCGCGATAAACGATGTGACAGGCACATAATCCACAATCACAGAATCGGCATTCACCTTATACTCCTTCTCAAATCCAAGATGATACTTGTAGTTGAGATGCATATTATATCCATGCAGTTTGGAAAATGTGTTTCCTGTGAAGTAGACGGGAATAGCCTCATCAGCCGGATTTCCATATCTCTCTGGAGAAGTGATGTACGACTCATCCAAGAATCCGCCACTCTCATAATTCTCGAATTTGGCAAAACCGATGCTCATCATCAGGTTAGAACGCAAACCCATATAGCTTCCGAAAAATCCCGCATTGCAGTTTCGTGTAGACGAAGATTCATACGCTCCATAGGAATTCACCCAATCTCCGTACATACCGAAATTAAACTTTGATCCTGCGTTCACAGTGAACAATCCACCCACACACTGGTCACTACGGTTGCTTGGACCAGCTCCTATAAACCAGAATTTGGAATAAGGTTTACGGGTGTTATAATATAGGATATCATCTGGTGACGTGTAGTTGGCCTCATACGGAGTGAAGAAAAAGAAATCCGATTTCTTGATTCTGTCAGCGTAGATAAGTGATATTCCTGGAGATCCTAAAGAAGAATGATCCGCATAACGGAGTGTGTTCTTATCAGCCATGTTGGCTATATAGAGTTTGTCGATTGTGGAATCGGCATACGCACGGACTGGCTGGCCAAGAGGGCCGTCCGCTCTCCACGAAAAATACATCATGGAATCCTTTGGTCCACGTTTTGACGGAGACACTTCCGTCTTATATTCAAATGCAGGCACTGAATCTGCCTTCTGGGTCTGTAGCGAATCCTTCTTTTCAGCGACCACGGAATCGCCATTCGCTACAATGTCAGTTACATTCACAGTATCCTTTACAGATGTCACTATAGACAAAGAATCATTGGCAAACACCGTTGTGCCTACCGCAAACACAGAAAGGATTATATTAAAAAATCTATTCATCAATATTGAATTAACAGACTATCACAATATTGTCAAGTAATGTTTTAGGCTCTGTCATTAAGTTTACAACTGAAATTTTCCAATCAAGCACCGTCTGCCCTTTTGGAAATCCATCAATCAAGCACGACTACTGTCATTCTTCATATACCAAAGAGCACAACAGTTTTCACGTCTGAAAATCTTCTGCGCCGCTTTTCTCAACTCATCTGGAGTGACCTTGGAATAATTGTCGAAATCAGTATTGATCAAGTCGGGAGCACCGATCATCTCGTAATAGCCGAGACGTTCCGCCTTAGCAGCTTCAGAAAGATCGGAAAGGATCTGCGTCGCCTCATACTTATTGACAACCTTCTCCAATTCCAGTTTCTCAACACTCTCCGTCTTCAACAATTCCAACTCATCCCATATAGCGTTCTCAACTTCTTCACGTGTGAAACCCTCATTCGGCACACCGATCACATAGAACGCACCGTCTTCAAGGCTTCCACGAATACAAGCGTCGATAGAAGAAAACATCTTCTTCTCAACTATCAATCTCTTATACATTCGTGACGACATTCCATTCGACAACAGATCCGAAAGAATATCCGAAGCATAATAATCATCGTCAAGACGGGAAGGAGAATGGAACACCATATACAATTTATCGTTAGGCACATCACCGCTGACAATCTTTCTTTGCTCGGCAGTCTGCTCCGGTATCTCCGCCATCTTACGCTTCGTAACGTCACGCGACGGAATATCACCGTAATACTTATCCACCAAACGCTTCACCTCATCCAGAGATATATTGCCGACAACCGAAAGATATGCATTGTTTGGAGCATAATGAGAGAAGAAGAAATCCTTCACATCCTGCATAGTGGCATCCTGTATATGCTTGATTTCCTTACCGATAGTAGGCCACGAATAAGTGTGGTCAGCAGGATACATCATCGCAAACAGATGATGATAGGCATCCCCGTATGGCTTGTTGGATGTGCGTTCCTTAAACTCCTCACTCACCACTTCACGCTGAACCTCAAGACCCTTTTCATTGAAAGCCAACGACAACATTCTATCCGACTCCACCCAGAAACCGACCTCCGCATTCACAGCAGGGAGGACAACATAATAATTAGTCAAATCCTGTGTGGTGAAAGCATTGTTGTAGGCACCAGCTTTCTGAAGCACTCCATCATAATCATCCACATTGACAGAGCCGGAAAACATCAGATGCTCAAAAAGATGCGCGAATCCAGTATGCTCAGGATCCTCATCCTTCGACCCGACATCAAAAACAGTGTTAAGAGTAACGGTCTGGGATGTTTTGTCTTCCAGATGCACCACATGAAGCCCATTATCAAGTGTGAACCTATTCGTTTTAACCATAAATTGCTACTTCAGACTAATTTACTGCAAATATAGTCAAACCCACGCAAAGGGGCAAAAAAATAAAATATTATTACGCTGTAGACGTTTGATATCAGCAGTCCCCCTTGCATAATCTGACAGCATTAAGCCACAAATGTGAAAATAAAGCGTAATTTTGCAAAAAATTGACAAAAAGTGTGAAAGATGATAACATTTCCAAATGCAAAAATAAATTTAGGACTCAATGTTGTAAGTCGTCGTCCCGACGGATATTCAAATCTGGAGACGGTGTTCTATCCTATTCCTGTCTGCGACGCGCTTGAGCTGTTGGATTCCGATGAGAAGGGGTTGAAATTTGTTCAGACCGGATTGGAAGTCGACGGTGATGTTGAGAAAAACCTTGTGGTGAGAGCCTTCCGTGCAGTTGAGAAAGCCACAGGACGCACGTTCGACGCAAAGGTACACTTGCAGAAAAGCATACCGTTTGGAGCCGGCATCGGTGGAGGCAGCGCGGACGCATCATTTATGATACGTATGATGAATGAGCATTACAATCTCGGATGGAGCGACGAGAAGATGGCGGAAATAGCGATCACCATCGGTGCGGACTGTCCTATTTTCATCTACAACCGTCCTATGTATGCGGAGGGCAAAGGAGAAATTCTTTCCGATATCGACGTGAATCTTAGCGGCTACTATTTCGTCTTGGTCAAGCCCAATGTGCATGTATCCACAGCAGACGCATTCCGTGGCATCACACCAGCTCCGGCTAAAATCAACTGTAGAGATATTGTGTCATTGCCGATGAAAGAGTGGAAAGGCAAGTTGGAAAACGATTTTGAGAAAACGATATTCGCGCTACACCCATCTGTGGCGGCAATCAAAGAAAAGCTATACGAATTAGGTGCTGTCTACGCATCAATGTCAGGTTCAGGATCATCTCTGTTCGGTTTCTTTGAAGAGAAGCCAAATTTAGACGGATTATTTGGCGACGCGTATGTATTCTGCCAAAAGCTATAAATATAACACTACCAACATAAATAATAAACCTATGGTCTGAATTTGCCTGTCGGCAAAATCACAACCATAGGTATTTAATCGAAATTGGATATTAATCGGAATAAAAATACTCTCTTAATAAAAACTAACTAACATTTGTCTTTATCCGTAGAAAGACAAGTTAATCTACATTTTTTAAGAAGATGTATGGGATTCTTAAATTTATCTCACTTTCATACTATTCGTATCTGAAATCAATCAAAGTATCTTTAAGAACAGTATAATTGACATAAGTATCCATTCCATCAGAAGTGATTCCACTTGTATATTTGAGATAATTAAATCTCAATTCTCTGACACCTTTTTCTTTTGTCTTAAATGTCCAGATTTCTTTATCTCCTCCATAATAAAGAATAGAATCAGACTTTGATTCTATCGAAAAACTAATAGAATCCACAGCCGCCTCTGTACGGTTTGTCCAAACCCAACAATAAGAATAACTTGGCCCAAAACCTATTATATGAGAATCTCGAGGAAGTTCAACTGTAATTGTCTCGCTATCAAACTTTTCCTCGTCATCACAAGAAATAAAAAAAGAGACAGACAGAACCGCAGCTGCCATCATTGCAGCAAACTTGAATGATTTTTTCATAAAAAACTACTTTTTTTATTTCTTGAATGTGATCACTGTGTCTTTAAGAGCTGTAGACTCTTCCCATCGTCTCATATAAGTAAACTTCAACACTTCCTCTCCATTTTCTTTAGTTTTGAAAGACCATTTTTCAACACCAGGACCTCCAACTCTTTCGTCATCTGGATTGGCATGATTTACTGATTTCGACACTGAATCAGCCGCAGCACTAGAACTATTAGTCCATACCCACTCATATCCAGTACCCAACTGAGCAGGCAATTCAACTGAGAAAGTCTTGCTTTCAAACACATTTTTGTTTTCCTCTTCGTCGTCACATGAGACAAATGAAGAGATAGACAGAACCGCTGCTGCCATCATTGCAGCAGCCATAGAAAAACTCTTTTTCATAAAAATTGACTTTAATGTAAAACTAACTAACATTTGTCTTAACACCTATACAAACATACAATGCTAAGACATTACATATCAGAATTTAACCACTGTGTCAGCGATGACAGCAGTCGGATCTTCTTTAGCACGACGTCTTAATTCATTGAGATCCTTATCTAATGCAGGATCTAAAAATTATCTTTTGAAATATATCACTGTGTCTTTAACAACTCTAGATGCAGAATCATTACTAAAATGTTTTCCTAACAATCGATCCTTAAAATACTCTTCCGAAACGGAATCGTCATAGTGATAAACTGAATCAACATATAGTGGTACAATAGAATCTTCTACGAAAGGAAGAATAGATTTATCTAGTCTGTATAAGCGAAACTTTAACACCTCTTCCCCACTCTCTTTAGTAGAAAATGTCCAAACCTCTTTACGTGAACGTCCTAAAATATCTGCAGAATCTTGAACAAACTTAAATGATTTTGCTTCAGCAGTTGCTTCTGATTGGTTTACCCACTCCCAGCCTATGCTATGAGTACAGTCATCAATCATCAAATAAGGCACAGGCGCTGGTAATTCAACTGAGAAAATTTCGCTCTTAAAACTGTTGTTTTCCTCTTCTTCGTCACATGAGACAAACGAAGAAACAGACAAAACTGATGCTGCCACCATTGCAGCTACCCTAAAATAACTCTTTTTCATAAAAATAACCTATTAATAAACTAACTAACTTTTTGTCTTAACACACATATATACCCTATCGATTCGCATTATTACGCATTAATATATTCGTGTTAAAACATCGACAAATTTAGCAAAAAAGCATATCAAACAAAAAAATCCTAATATTTTTTCTTCTCTATTGATCAAATTAAAAGTATTTGCCATCAAATCATAACAATTCAATCGCCTCTTTTAGAGAATGTATCTCATAATCCACTGGCTCAGGAGTCTTGAATTTATCAGGATGACGGTTGAAAAACATAGTTGCTAGCCCTACACCTTTCGCTCCTAAGATGTCAGTTGAAAAGTTGTCTCCGATCATCAACGTATCAGACGGATTGGCTCCCGTCGCCTTAAATGCATAATTAAAGAAAACAGGACTCGGCTTGTTTGCCCCCGCGTCTTCAGATAATATGATTTTATCGAAAGCATCAAAAAGTCCACATGATTTCAGTTTACGGAACTGCACCTCATGAAAACCATTGCTGCACATAAAGATTTTATAACCCTTCTGTTTCAAATACGACATCAGTTCATGCGCACCATCCACAACTCCTGGTTTATTGCCACAGAAATCAAGGAAAACATCACTGATTTCCAAACAGTATTCACGTGATGGATTGAATCTATTCCCTTTTGAATCAACACCTTCCGACAATGGTCGACGGAATCGTTCCACAACGAGATAATCACGTTCAATCTCTCCCTTCGCATATTGATCCCACAATTCCACATTCGTCTTCCAATATGAACGGAAAAATTGTTCTGGATCTTTGAAATATTCGTTCAAATGGAAGAAATCAAACATCTCTCGCAAAGAGATATCCGCATTACCTCTTGTGTCATATAAAGTGTCGTCGAAATCAATAAAAAGGTTTTTGTACATAAATATTTATTTTTATTTCCGCTCGTTTAACTTAGGACATATCAAAATTCGTCGACGCTACTACTGACTTGAGACAAAGACAAAGGCAAGGGCAAAGACCGGCATCTCTCCAAGACAAAGTTGTCAGATTAATATGTGAGATGCCGCCAATAGAAACAAAATGCATTTCACCTTACGGTGTGAACTATCAGGTTATGCCTTGCATAGCCAAACTGAAATGTCAGTAATAGCGTCATAAAGAGCGACGGTGCGGTTACTTTGCGTCCACACGCGTCGCCCACCGATTTTTTTTACTTCTCATCAAGACCAGACAGATAGTCGAATGTCGCTTGCAGATCGTTTGGCACAATGATTTTCAAAGATGAAATCTTCTCTATCTCACGTCGCTGCCATGAACTGAAATCCGCATTGATTTTCTGTGATTCTGACTGATAAGAATCAAGTTTGTTCTTATACGACTCTGTCTGCTCTGCCTTAGCGATATTGAGTCTCTTTTTGATAGACGTCTTGATCTGATTCAGACGTTTCTCAGCATCACGGTGTTCGCTCTGCAACTGCAGATAAACCTTCTCCACATCTTCCTCTTCCACGGAATTTTCGTAACGGTAGATAAGCAGAGAGCTACCCTCACCCTGAGTGGTGATCGGCTTCGACATTATCTCCTGCAAACGACGTCTTGCCACAGAAAACGGTTCATCCGGATGAATGAATTTGCCATACGCCGCAGCTTTAGCCTCCAACGAATAGTATTCAAATCTCTCCGCCACAGACAATTGCTTTATGATATCCAGATCTGTGAGTTCAGCCTCACGAATCGGCATTTTCGGCAAAACGATGTCGTTAGCCTCAGCCCAATCTTCAAGTGAGACATCAGAAACCTCCTCCATCATCCTCTCTTTCGCCTTTACAGCCTCACGCATCCATGCACAAAAGGAATGCATCTCAGCCACTCTTGCCACCATAGTGTTGAATTCTGCAAGCTGATGAGTGGCGTATCCGATCTCCACCTGCTTACCCGTATCGTTAGCAGAGCCGACGATATCGACATATCCGTTCACAAAAGAGGTCGACTCTAATTTTGCCTTGCAACCTGCGATAATTTCTGTAGCAAGTTCCGACAAATGAGTTGCGGCAGTTGAAGTTATTCCCCTCTCATTCTTGTTTTCATCGCTGTTAGCGAAGAATGTCACATCTCTGTCTATCAAATCCTTCATAGCATAAATTTTATGGTTAGTTATCGTATATATAGGCTAATTAACACCGTCTGCAAGACTCCAGCAAGAGTCGTCAGCACGTTTAATGACCAGCAGTCAAAGGAACAACAGCTCCAGTACCAGGCACTACATAAGCTGCAGATGGCACCTCTTTTCCATCCCAACGTTTAGCTCTCTCCAGATTAACATTGTAATCCCACTGAGCCTTCATAGCCACCATGTTAGCCATGATCTTCTGAGCCTCGTAAGCCTGTGCGTCTGCACGGATTTTCTGTGCGTCCGCCTCTCCCTGAGCTTTCAACACTGTTGCCTTTGCGATCTCCTCAGCAGCCTGACGTGCAGCCTCAGCCTCACGCACCTTCTTCTGAGCCTGTGCCGCAGCAACATTGGCCTCCTGCTCTGCCTGCTTTACCTGTTGAGTACGGTTAGCAGTCTCCTTGATCATCTTATCAAAATCTTCAGCCCAATCAAAGTTGGTGATCGTAGTGGAATTGATTGAGATAGGATAATTATTCTGCATTCTTCTCAATACAACATTGCTTAATTGTTGTGTGATATCCTGCTGATTAGCAACAAGATCATAAATACTATACTTACCTGTGATCTCCTTTAGAGACGCTTTGATACAGTCTTTCATAGCATCCTCAATGATAGAAGACTTTCTGTATTTCTTAACGATCTCTACAATTCGGTTCTCATCATAATTGTATCGCACAACCACCGTCGATCCGACAGTCTGCATATCCTTTGTAATAGCACCGTCATCACCGACAGAAAAAGTCACTTCGTATGTCTTTGGCACAATACTAAAACGCTCAATTCTTGTAACAAACGGAATGTGCGTAACCACTCCAGGAGGAAGAGGTTCGTCACTTGAAATCTCTCCTAAAGTCACAGCCACACCTCTTTCATCTGGCTCGATGATATCTACCGAACTGATGAGTAGGATCAAAGATATGACGCAACCGACTGCGATCCAAATTTTCTTAGAATCAATAGTAAATCCCTTCATAATTCCTTCGGCGAATTTCTTGGGAAGTCCTTCTTCTACCAAATCTTTTTTATCTACCATAATAAAAAATTTAAATTAAATTATTCATAAAACAGAATCGAATCAAAATTGACTCGTCATTTCAAATTCAGGGAATATATCCTTGCTATCCCATTCTTTCTTTTTTGCAGTAGACGGAATTGTTTTTCCGCTTTCGTTCAACACTCCTTCCGGATACTGCATCGTGACGCAGTGAAGAGATCCGTGCTGACGAATCAATGTCTGGCAGTCAACACCAATGACTTCACGATCCTTAAAGACCTTCTGCAAAACAGCTATCGCGTCGGCATCATGCTTCTGATTATAGGTCGGCACAAGCACAGCACCATTGATAACCAAGAAGTTTGCATATGTAGCAGGAATACGTTCGTCATTCTCATCAAACACAGCATCTGGCATTGGCAGAGGCACAAGATTAAACGGTTTGCCATCAATGTCTCTCAACGCTTTCAAATCATCTTCCATTGCCTTGAGCCACTGGTAATGATCATCTTTCTCATCTTCACACTTCACGTATGCTATTGTGGTGTCATCACAAAAACGGGCTAGTGTATCTATATGTCCATCTGTGTCGTCACCGATCAGATCTCCATTATAAAGCCAGTGCACTTTCTTCAAATTGAAAATCTTTGTCAGAATCTCCTCTACCTGTTTGCCCGAGAAATGGTTGTTGCGGTTCGGTGCATTCAAACAGTTGTAGGTAGACAAAAGTTCACCGCGAGTATTGAACTCCACACTTCCTCCTTCAAGTACAAACGGAATGTCCACAACATCCACCTCAGACGAAAACAAATTCTTTTTAACCATTTCAGAAGTGATCTGATTATCCTTGTCTGAAGCGAATTTCTGCCCCCAACCATTGAAAATGAAGTTGCAAACCTTCATTCTTCCATCTTTGACCAATGTGATTCCACCATGGTCACGAGCCCATGTATCATTGCTTGGAATCTGAGTGAAGATGATCTTCGAATAGTCCACATCTCCAAGTTGACGACGTACTTCGGCCTCATCCTGACAAACAATGACCAGTTTTTCAAAACGGATAATAGCCTTGGCTATGTCACAGAATGTGCGGACAGCATCGTCTAGAATATAGTTCCAGTCTGTATCTTCGTGAGGCCATGTTAGCTGCACAAAACTCTGACGCTCCCACTCAGCCAATGCTCTATATTCGTTGTTTTTGTAGTTCATACTTAAACGTTGATTGTTTTTACAAAGATAATGGATTTTTTCAAATTAGGATTTTGTTTGATTCCATTTAATCTATAAATGCTCGTCCTTGCTAACGATATCGAACGCCTAAAGGCGTATGTTCCGCCCTTTGAAATCCGCATCCATAACAACCACACCATCATATCTAGACCATCCAAAAAATCATAAATCAATGCCTACAAATAAAAAATTGGGACGAATATAAAATTCATCCCAATTCTTATAATCTTGTCGACGCGAATGTTCACGTCTGAACTAACGTCAAATTACCAAGTGTAAGACAAGCCAAGAGTTGTGCTCTCCCAGAACTGCAAATATGCCTGACGGTATCCATAGTGGTACTCACTGTCGAGATACTTGCTATCACGTCTGTCAACTTTCTTATCAGTCACATCCTCGTCAACTTTCTGGATATCCTTGTGATAGTTGATCTCAGCCTTGTCATACTTCAACTGAGTCTTGATAGACAAATCAATATGCTTAGTCAATTTGAATAACAAATCCAAGTTGAACTTTGCAGACCAACCATTAGTCTTGTCGTAGATATCAGTTGAGACACCATCATTGTCGAACTGCAAAGATTTAGTTGAAGAGATCAATTCGTCGACAAACTCCTTCAAATCAACAACATCCGAACCGACTTCAATCATACCTTTGTTTACCTGATGGTATTTCTTCATGAAAGCATCACTGAATCCGTATGTCTCCTTGTTGTAAGCGTAGAAACCTTCAAGTTTTGCCATCAAAGTGAAGACCTTGTTGAATGACTTTGTGTAATTGATATTCAACAATGCACCGACTTCAGTACGTAGATCCTCATAAGTTCCATCAACGTCACGCTTCATCGAATAGTTAGGTGCGATATCATCATCCTTACAGAATGTGAACTTACCTGTGATTGGAGAAACATACAAAGACAAATCACCCTTAAAACAGCATGGAACAAAGTCCACACCGAGAGAAGCCTTGACAATGTTTGGATTTCCAAACTTGTTCTGCATCATACCCAATGACTTGATACTGTCTCTGTCCAACTCATCAAACATCTTGTTGACATGTCCGATTGGAGTCTCATTTGAATTCAAGCCACCTTCAGCCTTAACCTCATCAATTCTGTCAGAGAACCAAGAATCCACATTCTTGTAATTGTATGTAGGAGTAAGACGTGATTCAAACGATGCCATCGCACTGTAAAAGATACTCTTTGTCGCCTTGAATCCATACTTTGTAGACAAGTTCAATTCATCTATCGCCTTATGAACTTTAGGATTATGCTCATACTCAGAAGAAAGGTTGACACCATACTTTACAGAGAAACTGTTATCCCATTTGTGACGGGCATGAGTGTAGTTGGCGTTCAAGTTCAAATAACCATCCACAGCGAAAGTGGATCCAACTCCGTCGTGTGAATAAATATTATGGAAAGTTTGAGCGGCATTCATGCCCACCATACCAGGGAATTTCCAAGATGCGGTATCAGAAGCCCAATCAGCATTCACGTCATTCTTACGAGACTCTGCAAGTTCAGAGACTGTTGTCTGAGTCTCCTTGATCATCTTCAAACCTTCATTTACATCGTCCTGAGCAGCGACTGTAGAAACGCCCATAACTGCGACTACAGATGCAAGCAAATTATATTTTGTTTTCATTATCTTCAATACTTTAAAGAATTAGTCCCCTTAATTAAAATGAGTATGAGATTCCAAGTGATGATGACTCCCAGAATTGCCAGAATGCTTTCTTATAACCGTAGTTATAGTAGCTTGCATTGCTATTCAACAAACTAACACGAGTATCGTCACAATCTCCCTTATCGGCACGGATCAGATCCTTATGGTAATCGACCTCAGAGTTGTCGTACTTCAACTGAGTACGCAAGTTGAATGTCAAATACTTAGTAGCCTTGAGGATAAATTCAGTTTTCCAAATAACATAACGACCATGTCTTGCCACATAATCATCATCATTCCAGTCTTCCTTGATATTATTCACGTCGACAAGCATATTATTTCTGATCGCATCATCAGAAAGCTGGTAGACGCGAGCCTTACCATATGCGGCGAAAAATGCTTCAAGAGATGTATTCAAAGAGAACGCATCAGAGAATGATTTAGAATAATTCAAATTGAAAAGTACACCGGCCTCAAAACGAGTGTTTTTATACAGATTGTCAGCGTCATCTTTAGTCTTCTCCATTGAATAGTTTGATGCGATCACATCGTTCTCACAGAATGTCCAACGGGCAGAAAGTGGAGAGACATAGAAATAAAGGTCTTCTTTGTCAGACATCTTCATATCCAATCCGAGAGACAGCTTCAAATATGCAGGATTAACAAACATATTCTTAACAACACCTGTATCGATTCTCTCTTCACGGCTGCATTTGTCAAATTCAAATCCTTTCTCAGACATGTCATCGATATCATCATATCTGTATGTTGGAGTGAACTGAGTCTCAAAAGAAGCTTTAGCAGTATAGTAGACGTTTTTGTCAGCCAAATAACCATACTTAGTAGACACCTTCAACTCATCATTCTGTTTTCTCCAATATGGTTCAGCTTCATAATCTTTAGAGAAGTTTGTTCCATAAGCGACCTCAAGTTTTGAATCCCACTTATGTTTGGCACGGATATAGTTTGCATTCAACGTTGCAGAAAAGTTTGCGCCGACCACTGTTCCATCACCGTCAACAGAGTATGCGTTGTGTGAAGTCTGCACAGCACTCAATGATATTGTTCCAGGGAACTTCCACGAAGCAGTGTCAGCAGCGATGCCAGTATTGACAACATCCTTGTTAGACACAGCCAGACTTGTAACCACTGACTTGACTTCATTGTTTTCATCAACCTTCACCTCCTGTGCAACGCCTGTCACAGCAGATGCCACAAAAAGAGATACGAATAATTGTTTTTTCATCGTAATTATGTCTTAATATCAATGTTTCTTATTTTTGCAATCCCTGCAGACGAGCAATATACTTGCCGATGATGTCAAACTCAATATTCACCACCGAACCTACCTGAATGTCGCAGAAATTAGTATGTTCCAAAGTGTATGGAATAATAGCCACAGTGAACTGATCTCGTTTTGAGCGGCAGACAGTCAAACTTGTTCCGTTGACAGTAACAGAGCCTTTCTCAACAGTGAAATACCCTGCTGAGATCATAGAATCATCCGCTTCATATTTGAATGTAAAGTAATGGCTTCCCTGCTCTACTCTGCGTTCAATGCAAGTGGCAGTCTGGTCAACATGTCCCTGAACGATATGACCGTCAAGTCTACCATTCATCATCATGCTTCGTTCCAGATTGACCTTTGAGCCAACAGATAATTTGCCAAGATTGGATTTGTCAAGAGTCTCCTTGATAGCAGTAACTGTATATTCATCACCACTGATGTTGACCACTGTAAGACACACGCCATTATGAGCCACACTTTGGTCTATCTTTAATTCTGATGTAAACGGACACGAAAGCGTCAGATGTAAGTTCGTTCCTTCCTGCACCAATTTGCGAACGGTGCCCATTCCCTCTACTATACCTGAAAACATATCATAAATTTTTCTGCAAAATTATATATTTTTTTTAAATGTAAATTCAAAAAGTACAGGATTGATAAAAGCAGAACCCATAGGATCCTGCTTTTACTTATGGTGTTCTTATCAATGTGAAATGTCCACGCATACTTAGATCCGCCTCATCCACTTCAATGGCATACCAATAATCAGTCGACGGCATTGTCCTTCCCTTGTAGATACCATCCCAACCGTCGAACTCATTTTCATATGACACCAACGTCTTCCCGAAACGGTCAAAGATGAAGATTCTATAATTAGTATACTTATCTATACCCGCGATATCCCATTTGTTGTCATTTGAATCATCTGGGTTGAAATAGATATCAGGTTTGATCGGAGTGCGATGGTAGAAGCTCATACTGTCCTTACATCCTGTAATCTCATCGTATGCGATGATTTTATACATTCCTGCCTTATCAAACTCCAATTCTCCCGACTCTTTTACCTCTTCCTCCTTACCCATCCAAATTGTGGTATAAGTGATATTTCCAATATTGTTAAACACATCAATGGAGACTTCATCATATTCGTTCTTTACACTGGAAATAGTGACATGATTACGTCCACTTGCTTTTCCAATCGGAGACATCTGCAATCCAGGACAACCTCCCTCAACCTCTATTGTATCCTTTACATATGTTGTGTTGGAGATAGTCTTTACTCCACATCTGAAAAGAGTGTCTGATATAGTAGTGTCCGCAGTACTTACCGTAACATTATAACGGACAATACTGTCACAGCCGTTGGATCCTGTATAGACTTCCTCATAAACTCCACTTTCTGTCACTCGTTTACCATCCACCACAAAAGGTTCATTCCAACAAATGGATTCCGTGAATTCAGTCTCTTTAACAACCAAATCTGGCTTAGGAGGACAAATAGTATCGTAGACGGGAGGTGTACAAGGATCTTTCTGTGCCCACACTGCCACACATCCGCCATTAAACTCATTTGACAACAATGTCAGTGCATCACCTTCATGTGATAGTCCATCCTTGCTCAACCAATGTATCTCACCGAGATTGCTTTCTGTATAGAACCTGTAAATATCATTCTTACAATCTGGAATCTGCTCACATATCACCTTGATAAAATCTGGTTCCTTAGGAGGACATGGGTCATACTTCATTGCATTGCTGCAATCAGTAAAGTCTTCTTCATAAAATTTATCGTTGATTTGGACTGACATATATGTGATCATTCCACCCAAGTAATCCCACGTCAAACCTAGCTGATCAAGCGTACAGATGTTATAATATACGACACCTCCTCCAGATTTACGAATAACACCATTCTCATATTTGAACCACATTTCCTGCTCATAATCGGCATATCTCAATTGAGAATTTTTTGGACCTGAATCAACAGCAGATACCGACACCTGCGTCTTATTGGTTTTACTTCTCAATATATCGTCAAAATCCAATTGCATTTCCTCCTGAGTTGTAAACCATATAGTGGCTACAGTACGATATTCTCTGTTATAAATATATGGATCAGCATATCTATATCTGAAATGGATCTCGAATGTTTCTATGTCACAACTCTGCAATGCATAGACAAACTCAGGAACTATATACGGATCTCTATTGGCATTGTAGCCAGGAAGACATCCACCACTGTCAGTAAAGAACTCCTCTGGATAATATGTTTCAAGCACCTCATCTGTAGCTTTATCAATCAAATATGCACTCCAGATCGATGTGTCGCCACAAGCGTTGAATTTTTCAGCTCGTGCATAAGAAACAGACATGAGAATAAAAACCATTAGTAGCATAATGGTTTTCACAAATTCATGATATCGCTTAAAAACAAACTCCATAAAAAGTATCATCTTTTAAGTTAAGGAGACGGAATTAGCATTTCACGTTCTTATTGATCCATCTACAAATCAAGAACAACAAAATTGATGCCACTCCAGACATAATCGCAAAAACCATGAAAAAATCATGCAAATTCGCAATTTCGTAACCACAAAAGGATTTGGCTACCACAATTCCGTCCGCATTAGCCTCTGGATATAGTGCAGACAACACACCTGCAAACTTATTGGCTGTAGCCGAAGACAAAAGCCATACGCTCATCAATAATGAGGCGAATCTTGCAGGCGACAATTTGTTGACCATAGACAATCCTATCGGCGACAAACTCAATTCTCCAATACTCAAAACTAAATACAAGGTCGTGATCCACATCATCGACACTTTTTCTCCTACCGGCACATCATCCACTCCGTATGCTATGAAGAAATAACCGAATGAAAGCAATGCCAAACCTATCGCTTGTTTTGTGGGTGATGCGATATGGATATTCTTTCCTTCCAATGTCATCCACAACGACGACATCACCGGTGCAAGTACGATAATGAAAATTGGATTCAAACTTCCGAAATAGCTGGTATTAACCTCCTCTCCTGAACTGAAGAATATAAATGAGATTGTCACAGCAAATATAATCACAGACAAATATGTTGGCAAATCAAAACTTTTATTCAGTCGTATACCGACTAATTTAGTCAAGCCTACAGACAAAGCAGTAAATATCACAATTGAGATAACTTTACTCGTCAATGTCAGATCCAAATCAAAAAAGTTTGGCAAGAATCTGTCTGTCTGCTCCTCAGCAAAATATGTCAATGATGCTCCTGCCTGCTCAAACGCAGCCCAGAAAAACACCACGAAGAATGCAAGGATATAGATGACAAGGATATTTCGTTTTTCTTCCTTGACAAGTGTTTTGTCTGTTATGATATAGACTGGAACGACACAGCTCAAACTGTATATTAACGCTCCAATATAATCTCCGTCGAATAGCCAGTAAAGCAAACCAAACACAAGAACCTCCAACAAAACAAACAAACCGATTTTTGACTTGTCTGTATGTATCTGGGATGAAGATGTCTCATCGACATGTGATTCCAACATCATCGTCGATTCTGAGATACATGGCACTCCACCTATCTCTTCTCCTTCTGGAGTAACCAAATATTTATCCTTACCTAACAAGAATGAAACGACACCTATAATCATTCCAACACATGCAGCCAAGAATCCATATTTGAAATCAGCAGGATCTCCAGTCACACCAAAGAATCCACAAACAAGAGGTGAGAAGAACGCTCCGAAATTGATACCCATGTAGAATATTGTGTAGGCGGAATCCTTGCGTGGATCATTGTCTGGATACAATGTTCCGACCATACTTGAGATATTGGGTTTGAAAAAACCATTACCCAAGACCAATAAACCAAGGCCTCCTATCAGCAACGAATGGGTCAACATTCCATGTCCTAAGAACGATGCACAAAGGAAAAGTAAAAACTGGCCTAACGCCATAAGTGTACCACCAACAATGATAGAACGCTTATTGCCCCAGTAATTGTCCGCTATGTAGCCACCAATCAATGGAGTAAGATAAACTAAACCAGTATAATTTCCGTACATTTCAGATGCCGCCTCTTTATCGTAACTCATCGCACCAATAAGGAAAAGCGTAAAAATCGCACGCATTCCATAATAACTGAATCTCTCCCACATTTCAGTTGAGAAGAGCAGATATAGTCCTCTAGGATGACCTTCCTTTGTCATATTCGACCGTATTTATTATCGGCAAAGATATAAAAAAACTTTCAGTTACGCCAAATCAACACTTTGTATACCTCTATCACCCAATCACCTGCGACGGTGCTACGCCAAAGTATTCCTTGAATTTCTTTGAAAAATATGCAGGATCCGAGAATCCTACTTTATATGCGATATCACTGATTGACAACGACTGGTTTGGCATCGTAAGCATCGTGTGCGAAAGATTCATACGATAGTCGAGAAGCAACTGGATCGGAGTTTTGTCGAAATGAGTTGAACAACGACGTCCCAATGTAGCGGTACTCATACATAGTAGCGACGCCATCTTTCCGATTGTCAAATCACTTTCTGAATAATGCTCTTCAATCATCGCATTAAAATCCTTCACAAATCCGATTTCCAATGCCTCGTCCTGAATATTGCCAGTCTGATCCGGAGACTCATTCCTCAATTTCAAAATGTTGTATATCTTGAGCAACATCTCCTCATTCTTGAATGGTTTGTTGATATAATCGAGTGCTCCTACTTTCAATGTGGACAATTTTGCTCTCTCACTTCCAGAAGCAGACATGACAACAAATGGAATATTCTTCGTCTTTTCCTGAGAACGCAGCATCTTACATAGTTCAAAACCATTCACAATTGGCATCTGCAAATCGCTGACAATCAAATCTGGAATAGTCTGCAATGCTTTTGTGTATGCCACCTGGCCATTGTTCGCAGTGTCGACTTTGGAATATCCAGACAGAAGATTCTTAATATTGTCGAGAATCAACTCGTCGTCCTCAACTACCAATATTCGTTTATTCTGCATGAATGAGAAATCAAGAGAAATCTTCTCATTCACATCAAGTTTCTTGTCAGCATTCTTTTGTTCAGCCGCAGGCATTCCGACAGTGATACGTGTGCCTTTTCCAACCTCACTTTCAATCTGCATCGTCGCCCCAAGAATATCAAGATAGCTATAGATCAAAGAGAATCCCAAACCTGTTGAGATCTCTCCGCTGAAACCAGTCTCTCCATTCTTTATAACGCCTGAAGATGCACGTAACACCTCCAACTGTTCTGGCGTCATACCTTTTCCATTGTCACAGAACTCCACAAAGAATTTTCCGTCATTTGAATATGTAGACAATACGATCTCTCCATTTTCAGGAGTGTACTTGATACTGTTGTTCATCAGGTTACGAAGTATAGTCGACAACATTCTTTCATCTGAAGAAGCATAATCTGTTGTCTTAAATTTACGCACAATAGATATCTGCTTATCCTCTATCACCGCACAATTCAAGTTCACAACCTCTTCCAAAATTGCCACAACATCCGTCTCAACCAAAACTGGCTTTGTTGTCTCTCGCTTCGCAATCGCCCAGTTGACAAGTGAAAGCATAGTGTTCTGTAATGTGCTTGCCTGTTCGTAAGCCTTTTTCAGTTTCTCTGTCTCGGCATTCTTAGGTGCATTCTCATCGTTGTATGGCGACAAAGCTCCTACTATTCCAAACATTGAGTTTTTAAGATCATGCGCAATCACAGAGATGATATTTTCCTTCATATCGAGTGCGGTACGAAGTTCCTCCGTACGTTCAGCGACTTTCTCTTTCAAAATCTTCTCCTGGATCATGTGTTTGCGTAGACGGTACTCATACACCACCTTGAAACCTAACACAATGAAAACCAACATTATCAGATAGAACCTCCACGACTGATACCATTCAGGTGAGACAGCCAACTTCATTTCCAGAAATTCTGTAGGCTCTACTTTATTCGCGTCTTCCAAATATGCAACCTTCAACTTGAAGTTTCCACTTGGCAAATACGAGAATCTGATCATCTTGTCTTCCGGCACTTCACTCCAGTTATTATCCTTGCCTTCCAGTTTATAATACAGACGATCCTGAACATTCTCACGGAAATCCGCCACCCTCACCTCTACATTGACATTTTTGTTGTGTGACGCCTCTATCGACAGCACGTCATCCGGATGGAGACGATTACCGTTTACATACACAGAACCCCAATTCAAATCTCCAATCTTATTTGATTGCAGCTTCAACGAATCAGACACAATATAGAATCCGCTTGACGTACCGGCAAGAATCTGTCCGCTTTTACGTATCAACAGCGATGAATTTGTAAAAAATTTCTTCTGTGATTTCAACGAGTTAGTAGGTATCAACGAATATTTCTGCGTAGTCGGATTGAAACTTAGTATACCTGCCGACGTCGCACAAACAAATGTACCGTCGTTCTTTTTCTCTATAGATCTGAAATCCAAAGAAGACGGGAGATAATCCAACATCTTGTATTCCAGAGTCGACTCCATGATCACCATTATACCACGGGTCGTTGCGACATAAAGATTTCCGTATCCATCAATCTTAGAATCCGCAAACATGATAGGATTGTGAGTCTTTTCCATCACAACACAAGGCAACGCATGCTTCAAGAGTCCATCTTTAATAAGTGCTATCGAATTAGAAGTGACGACCCAAACATTATGATTAGGAGTCTCCAAAGCATTGAAAACCCAATTGTCTTCTACCGTATAGTCTCCTTCACGCATATCCACAGGCTCCCATTTTCCGTTAGTGCGTCGGATCCACAGACCCATTCCTGCCGTACAGAGATAGATCTCTCCAGATGCTGTCTCAGCCACAGAGTAGACACATTTAGGTCGCACCATCTCAGGATATTCAAACTCAAGGACCTTGGTATTGAATGTCAACGGATCCATTTCAAGAATACCGTCGCCCCAAGTGGAAAGCCAAATCTTGCCACGTTTGTTCCATTCCGCACGCAGGACATTGTTTGAAGTCAACGAGATTTTCTTTTTAACCTGAAATTTATTGTCGAGAATAAAAGCTCCCTGTCCATCGGTAGCCATAAAGATATCTCCGTTAGGAAATTCCAAGAAATCAGAAACAACAAAATTATCCAAACCAAAATCAGTAGAATAGTTCACTCCCTTCTCCCTGTCAAGAGAAAGACGGAAGACACCACCCATCTGTGTGCCGAGCCAAATATCATTGTCGGCACTCTGCATAATTGTATAGATTTTGCTTAACTCTTTGGGTTGTTCTCCATAAGAAAGGATATGCTCGACCACAGATTTCTCATTCAAATCAGTATCGACACGCCATAGTCCATCACCGTCAGTAGCCATATATAGTTTGCCATCAGACGCAAGGAAAACATCATATGTGGAAAGAAACGGGAGTTTGACAACAGATTCTATCTCCAAACTGTCGCCTCCAATGTTGAGCACCTGAATGACAGAGCCACTGCTGATAACAGCAAGACGTGAGCCAGGAAGTTCGATGAATTTAAAAACCAAACCAGAACATCCATCTGATTCTGAGTATTTCTTGATAACCTTTCCACTCTTGTCCATCACAGTAAAATTCTGGATATCACCGAAATAGAAACGTTGGCGATCATCAACAAAGAAATCCAGAATAAACATTTTACGAGTTGGCTCAAACATGTCAAACTCATGAGTGAAGCGTTCACCATCGTATTTATAAAAGCCATCCACGGTGGACATATAGCAGTTGCCATCATTGCAAACCTTAAACTGATGTGGCTCTTTATAAATATTGGTTTCGTACTCTAAAGGTTTGATATCTATAAATTTATCATACGTTTCATCATATCTCATACAAAGACCATTGCAAGAACCGACAAAAATCTCCTCCTTTCCATTGATCACACACTTAGTCACAATTCTCAAATCATTACGTTGCAATTCAGTGTATTTGTCTTTTGTATAGTGATGAAAAGTTTTGCCATCAAAACGGTCGAGAGAGAAATCCGTGGCGATCCATACATTTTTATGTGAATCCTGCATCAAATCAAAAACCCTGTCACTTCCCATTCCGTCGACAGTAGTGTATTGGGCAATGCTATAATGCACCTCTTTGACATTATTACGCAAGTCAACATGCTTAACAGCAGATGTCAAGCCGCAAAATGCAAATGTTAGATAAAGTATTGTAATTAATCTTAAAATCATGTTCCGCATACTATATTTGAAACAACTCGTTTCACAAAAGCAAAAATATAAAAATCAATGGAAAAAACGATGTATGCAAAGAAAATAATAACAAATAATAATAAGACGATAAACAAATACAGGAAAGGAAGACAAGCAGAAGATAAACAGACATGACATCATGTGTGGATTTGCACAGAGTATGACATGGCAATGCTCCGAGATCAAGTAACGTCGGAATGAAAATGATATGAAAAAAGACAGCGGCTCTCTGAGCCGCTGTCTTTTTTTAT
>CACZOA010000081.1 GCA_902782665.1 uncultured Bacteroidales bacterium | reverse complement strand
TGAGGTTGATTTTCATCGTTGCGTCTGGCGAATTTGTTTGTACAGCGATTCCCATCAGTCCAAGTTCGATGTTGTCGTGACGTTTCAAAATTCGGCTTGATGTCCATTTTCCTGTGTATGTCACATTGTAGTTAGGCGGATTGTTTGTCCCTGCGATTTTGAATGGGAACACCAGTCCACGTGAACTTTTGAAATCCAGATTCAAAGAATCCAAATTGCGTCGTATACGGTTGGAGAACACATCTGCCTGTACATGGCTGCCTCCAATGTGGAGGATGTTCACTTTTCCTTCACGGCATAGCACTATGCTGTCGAGTTTATTGTAGAAATAGCGCATGGTTCCAGTGTCTCCAGGAAACTCCAATTTGTTTTTATCGTACTGGATAAAATCGTAGTCTCTTGGGATGTTTTTGAAAAATCCCTGTGCCGACGCGAATGTCGAGCTCAGCAACGTCAACAGCACTATTATTGTTTTGAAAACCTTCATTTTAAGTTCTTTTTGGACTTATCTTTTTGATATTGAATCGGCAAAAGTTTTGTCGACAGGAATCTTAGCCGACATCTCCTTTAATTTTTTCTTTCTGTTTTTCGATTGTTCTTTCTTCCTTCTGTCGAGCGAAGATTTGAACATAGAGTAATTGTCGTACACATTCAGGCTCTCCAAGAACAGATGAGCGATCTTTTCTGCACCTTTACGTGAGAAATGAATGTAGTCGCTTGCGGCAAGAGCTGGTTTGTTAGACACCCAGCTGATGATGGAATTTTTTCCTCCCATCACACCGTACATGTTCCAGAATGCCACTTTGTTGTCTTTGGCGACACGTTGCATCAGATCCACTGTCTTTTCAAGATTGCGGTATGTCTGAAGCTTTCCGTCCACAGTCTCAGCCATGTCGGCAGGTCCGATAAGGATGATCTTGGCTTTAGGAAGCATTTGTTTCACAAATTTGATCTGGGCATCCATCGAGCTGTAATAGCCTTCTATCTTTTTGTCTGTGCTCAGATATGGAGTGGCATTTCCTCCGAACTCCATGATTACTAGGCGAGTATTGAGAGCCTCGTGCATGTACTTGAACGATTTTCCGTCTATTCGAGTGAAGAATGTTCCGGAACTTCCTCGTAGTCCGATGTTTGTCACAACCACACCTTTGTCTCCACTCAGACAGAATCCATACAGTTCGGCGCTTCCTTCAAGTTTGATTTTGAATGATGAGATTTTGTTTGGCATATCCCATTCCATCATGCCGTATTTTTTGCCAGGCTCATCTTCTGCCTCATATGTAAGGTCTCCAGCGGTTAATGTCGCCTTCAAACCTTTTTTGCGGGTTGAGTAGAAAAGACGTATCTTGTTGAAACTCCTATGCTTAGTGGCTATGTTGTTGATTGTGATTGTTATTTTACCATTAAGCTCCGACAACTGTCCTAACGCTCCATAACGTTTGTGGTCAGCTTTTTGGACTAATGTACCGTCTACCAGATAACGGCTTATACTGTCGGAAACTGTTTCTTGGACGGTGATGGATGGGATCATCTGTAGGGTAGGGATGATTCCAAGACCTTCGCCACCGAATTTGTCTTGCAGACCATAGCGGATAGAACTAGTGATACGGTCTCCTTCAATCTGAGAATCTCCGTAGTGGGCGATATGCACAATACCCTTGCGTGATTCTCTGCGAAGAGTGGCGATCAGATCTGTAATATATGAAACGTCGGAAGAATCTGGAAGATAGAATCTTGACGGATTTTCAGCAAAGAAAGTCTTATAAAAATTGATTGTGTCGGCAAGAAGCAGTGAGTCTCGCACACGCATAGAGTCTGCAGCCTGCATAAGTTTGCGACGCGCCTCAAGAACAGAGTCTGGCAACGCCTGTATTTTCATACTGTTTTCACGGTCCGACAAAAGACCTTCAATAGACATTCTTGATTTGTCTGCTGGAGTAAGAACTTCAGTGATAGAAGGGAAACGAAGCGTCGTTCCTGCCACTGAAATGCCATCTTTGGGCATGAAAAAGCATACCACTGCCAACACGGCAATGACTGCAACGAAAAACAATAATTCTATATGTCGTCTCATTTATGCATTCGTTAATAAATGCGAATTTAACATATTTAAAGGTTTAAGTCAAATTTTGCGTATGATTTTTCAAAATGTATGTTGTGGAAGATAAAGAAGACATAAATATGCATTTATGTCGGAGGAACTGCATTTTTTATTGTTTGGTATCAAATAATAAACGAAATGCAATTAAAAGAAGAATAGAGAGTTTTATACATGTGTGTTCTAAATCAAAAGCGAGAATGTGCAAATGCATATTCTCGCTTTGTTTTTATATATCCACAAGGGATTTGGACAACCACAAGGTAGGACAACCACAAGGTAGGACAACCACAAGGTAGGACAACCACAAGGGATTGCCCCTACGGGTCCCTTTGTGTATTAGAAGTGTGCACTCAGCATCAACTCATGAGTGTTGGATGGAAGATTGTTGTATTTTCCAAGGTTCATGTCGTAGCTGTAACCGAATCGGAAACGGTTTGCCCACTCAAAACCTGCGGTGATACTCAGCATCGACATCTCTGTGAATCTGTTCAAATCTGGTTTCCATGCAACACCGCCCCAAATCATCTTTTTGAAGAATGCCTGACATCCAATTTCTGTTGTGTTGGTGTTGTGCTTGTGCATGTATGAGAACAGTGGCGCAAGATCAAAACTTGGAGTGAGGTTGAAGAATCCTCTTCCATAGATGTAGAAGTGGCGGCCTTTTCTGAATGTTGTCGACGTGTCGTTTAGCATGTGTGTGCAAGAGAATCCTGCCATCCAATGTTCGTTGCTTATCTCAGCTCCGGCGTTGAAATCTGGGCTGATCTCTGTTGTCTTGTCTGCGACGTATGTGGCCTTGCCAACCTCGGATTCATCTTTCAGTGTGTTTTTAAGAGGATCGAATGAACCTACATTAAAACCTGCTGAAATACCAAGTGACAGGATGTACTTTGGATTCAAGTCGATGTGGTACGCATATACAGCCTGTGCGTTTGTCTGGCTGTTGCCAACTCCAATGTTGTCGTAGTTGACTGTCAAACCGAAACTAGATTTCACATTTTCGCTGTAGCCTGTGAAGTTCAACACTCCTGTCATTGGTGAGTTGTCGACTCCTGCCCACTGTATGCGGCCAAGCAAGAATGCGTCAAACCCTTTGTTGTTACCTGTACCTGCAGGATTGACGTTGATGCGGGAGAAAACCTGCTGTGACACCATCAAATCCTGTTGCGCAGAACAAAATAGTGCTGATAAAGAAGCTGCGGTAGCAATGACTGCTCTTTTTATATTGAATTTCATTTTCTTACTCCATTATTAAGATTTCCACTCTTCTGTTTTTCTGGTGCTGCTCTTCTGTCTGTGCATTTTTGAATACTGGCTTGTACTCTCCCAATGCCATTGTGAACAGACGTTTTCTGCTGACACCCTTGCTGACCAAGATACTCTCGATCTTCTTGGCACGCTTCATACTCAATGCGTCGTTATACTCGTATGTGCCACGCTCGTCAGTGTGTCCGATAACAAGGAAACTGTTCTTTGGATAGAAGTTGATGAATTCCAAGATTACCTCAAAGTCTTTCTCATAGTCGGAGTTGTTCACAACGTCTTTGTCGTAATCAAAGTAGAAGATTCGTTTGTCTGCCGTCGCAACCACATTCTTGGATGCTTTAACCACTGCTTCCTGGTCGTTGCTGAAAACTTCGTTAAGATCTGCTACAGAAACCTTCTTGTTTGGCTCCATTGGCATTTCATCTTTTGTCAACAATTCCAGAATACGGTCATTCTCAGACTTAGTGTCGTCGATGATGTCATCCTCATAGTTGAATACCTCTTCTTTTGGTTTTCCATCGTCGAATGGATTGTAAGGGATCTTTTCTTCTGAGTTCACATTGTTCACGACAGGTGAATAAGACAAATTAGATAAATCTGTCGATGCCTGTCCGTTTGCATTTGCCTCAGTAGACGTGTTTGAACCAGTCTGTCCGTTTGCTGTATTGTTGTTTGCTATCTGATCGTTGTTTGCGACCTGATCATTAGCTGGTTGAACAGTGGTCTGCTGGTTGTAAGAAGATTGGTTGTTTGCGCTTTTGTCCTCTTTTGCCGCAATCAACTGTTTCTCTTCCTCTTTTTTCTTATCCGACTCGTATTTCGACAATAGCTGTGGTCTCTTCCAATCTTCGATCTTGCTGATATAAGTGTGGAATTTTCCGCTGTCTGGCATTGTCGTGTATCCTTTACGGTCGGAACCGAAAGCAATAAGAGAATCTCCAAGTACGATAGGGAAGTCCTCGTTTCCAAGACTGTTCACCTCTTTTCCTAGTCGTTCAGCAGGAGCCCATTCGCCATCTTCGTTTATGCTTGTCTTCCAAATATCGAATCCCTTAGATCCGTCAGCATTGGAAGCGAAGTAGATGGTATTTCCGTCAGATGTGACGGAAGGGTTCTTTGCAGAAGCTACTTCTTTTGGCAGATATCTCCAGCTTGCGTAAGCCAACATGCTTCCGTGGAATTCGTTTCTTTCTTTTCCAAGTCCAGGAATCCACTGCTTTTTGCCTTTCTTGAATTTTCCGAACTCTTTCTCCTTTGCCGCATAGATGTCACCATCCTTGCTGTAGAATGCCATACCGTTGGCATAGCTGATAGCACCGTCTGCCTTCAATGAAGTCAGGCTCTTGTTGAACTCTTTGTTCTCGATTCCGTTCGCTGTCTGCTTGCCGATGAAAATGCTGTCACCACTTCTTAAAATCACGTAGCCGTCTCTGTATGTGGCAGTCACGTTGTCTTTTGTGGCGTTCTCATATTTGTTGAATCCACCCTGAGGTGCCGCTATGGCCATGCCTGCGATAGCAAGTCCAGCCAATAGCGTTATTGTATTTTTTGATTTCATTTTTTAGTCTCTTTTAAACACCTGAATTGTACCCTTCATCTCACGACCATCTTTTAGGATCAATGAGTAGACGTAGACACCTGCGTCAGCCACATCTCCTTTGTATGTTCCATCCCAACCGTTGTCGCCACGGTGGATCAAGTTGCCGAATCTGTCGTAGATCACAACTTCGTAACCAAGCATGAACTCGTCGTTCTCTCCGTTCTTCTCGTATGGAGTGAAGACGGTAGGGATCTCGATGTCGTCAACAAGGTTGATTGTCATGATTTCACTCTTGATGTCTGTACATGCTCCGTTCTTAGCGACGAAGTAGTATTTCGTATCTCCGCTTGGCATGTCAGAGAACTTCAACTCTTCAGTCTCTCCAAGTGTTGTGACCTCATTGTCGTTATTCTCGCTATACCATGTGATAGGTCCAGATACGTTGCCATCAAATGAAGCAACCATGTCAATAGAACCTCCGTATACAAATTTAGTTGATGTTGTCGCAAGGTGTGCTGTGTGTGGCGCGTCTACTGAGATGGTTACACTTGCAGTGTCGCTGACCGCACATACATTGTCGTTTCCTCTTACCCATACTGCACTTGTAGAAGTTGGAAGGAATGAACGTACCGGTGTTGTTGTTACAGCACCGTCCCACCAGATCCATGAAGTAGGCTCTCCGTTTTCTGCCATCGCTGTAAGTTTGACTGAGTCTGTACCTGTCTGACAAATTCTGTCGACATCAGCTTCGATAGAAACTTTGACTGCTTCGTTGACTTTGATGCTTGCAGTACGCTCCAATGCAGGACATTTTCCATATTGACTGTTTCCTTTGACAGTATATGTTGAATCTACATTTGGATAGACTGTGATCATTGTTGTGTCTGTCTCTCCAGTAGACCATGCGTAGCTGTAGCTTGTTGAAGGTGCTGCATTGATAGAGATCTTGACGCTGTCTGATCCTACGTTACATATTGTATTGGCAGTCTGACTCAAAGTGAATTCTACAGGTTCGTCGACCTTGATTCTTATTGTGTCTACTGCATCTGGACATCCGCCAGTCAAGTCTGTGGCACGCAATGCGAAGATTGGTGTGTTGGCGAACTCTTTTACTGAATCTCCAGAGAACTCTTTCTCGTTCAATGTGAATCTGATGTTTTCGTTTAGAGAACCACCGTTGATTTTCTCAATTGTGATCTTCACCTCGTCACCCTTACAGAAGATGCTGTCTGAAGCTTTTGCGGCAAACTCAACGTTGCCTGCGACTGAAACAGATTTGCTCAATGTCACGCTTTCACAAATTCCAAGTGCTGTGCTTACAGTAGCCTCGTATGTCTTGTTCTCCATAGGAGCATCTGTTAAGACAGTATCTTTAGTCTCAAAATCCTTCCATGTGTAGATCAAATCGTTTCTTTCTTGTGCCGACGTGATTGTTAGCTTGACATCGCTTGAGTCATCACAAACAGCGTCTCTGCTGATTGCCAATTCAACCTCTGGCTTGAAATCAACAACAAGTTTGACTGAGTCAGCCACATTAGGACAGAAACCAAGTTTGCTTTCCGCAACTACCTTGTACATGATAGTGTCGGCTGCCACATTACGCTCTGCAACGTCGCTGCTGTCTTCCCAAACTAGAGATGCGTATACTCCCTTGATTGATTCAACTTTTAGGTTGACTGCCTCTCCGTAGCATGCTTTCTCTTTGTCAGTAGTCAACTTGATCTTCAAACTGTCTTCTGAAACGATCTTCTTTTGTGCCTTAACCAATTCAGTAGTCTCTTTTGTCAAAGCGACTTTGATTGTAGTCTCACCTTGAAGATTCAAGTGGACGCTTGTTTGGTTTTCTGCACTAGGAATCTCAATAAATGCAGAATCACCGATTGCCTGTGTATACCACTTGATGCTTGTTCCAGCAACCAAATTATCTAGGTTGTCACCGTCGATCTCAACAAGTACGTCGTCCATCTTCTCGCAAATACCAGTGATAGTAGACTTGAAGAAGATGCTTGTGTTCTTAATCTTCAATGTGTCTCCTATTCTGTCTGCTGATTCAGGATCTCCATCAGTGACTTCTCCGTTTGCAACTTTATCGCAGTCTGTTCCTGAAATCACACGGACAATATTCTCTTTCTCATTCATGTTGACGGTAGAGATTACAATAGCAGTGTCATGAGTTGGTCCTTCGATCACCACCCATTTGTCTCCTTGCAATTCCTGAACAGCATAGCAACGGTTGAATGGCTCTTTGCCTGGAGTTATGATGATCTTCAAACTGTCGTCAGTGCGTGCGATCTCGTCGCCACCACCTTCAAATTCGGTCTTGATGCTGTCACCACATGATGTTCCTCCGATCTGGATCATCTTTTTTGCAGTGATGTTTGTGCCATCTGTTGTAGAGGCTATGATTGTGACAAAACCAGTCAATCCGATAGTGTTGGCAGTGAATTTACCAGTAGCGTCAATGTATCCAAGGACTGGATTGTCCATAGACCATTTCAAAGTCTTTCTTGTCGCGTTGTTTGGAGTCACGATAGGCTCAACCTGTACAGAACCGCCTTCTGCCACACAATCCTTAGCGTCCAAAACAAGATTCTCGATCTTGACTTCGTCTTCTACGTAAATATAGATTGTTGTGTCATTCTTGACAGTAAATGAGTCTGCGTGGTCTTTGCCATAGTTAAGCACGTAAGAATAGTCTCCGTTCACACACTCGATAATGATTTCTCCAGTCTCAGAAGTGACATCTGTAGAATATTGTACGCTGTCTTTGTTGACAACCAGTTCCAGACCTTGCATTGGCTTCTGAGTATTCTTGTTCTTAACGATGAATTTGACATGCTTCATAGGCACACCCTCTCTGATGTCGAATCTCAAATCGTAGTCGCCTACAACGAAGTTCTTTACAATATCAAGGATTCTTAGCTGATATTTGCCTGGCAATAGGTGATCTTTAACAATTCCGTTGGCATCCGACTTTAACTCATCATGTTTAGATGCATCGTATGTGAATGAGCTGATTAGTTTTTCTCCAGACTCATCCCATTTATAGATTTTACCAAACACACCTTCTACATATTCTCCACGAGCATCAGTAATGATAAGTTCTACGTTTCTCTTTGTCGGAATCACAATATATATTGTAGTGTCTGTACCACGAGCATTCTCGATGTTGAAGTCCCAGTCGAATGTTCCATCATAGTAGAAATCCTTCATTGTGTATCTGATGAAGTAGTCTCCTTCTTCAAGGTTCAAACTGTCTGGGAATGTATTGTATGTTTTGTCTCCAATCTGTCCTGTCTTTGACACCAAGATTCCAGCAGATTCATTGACATCGCTTGAATCATCAACGAAGACCTCAAGATATTGGATCTCTGGATATACGACCTGACCATCGTGAACGAATTTGAAGTAAACGTTCTGCACTCTCTTGTCAAATGGGAAGTAAACGGTAGTGTCGTTATTCACAAGGAACTTCATTGACTTTTTAGCAGCCTGGATTGTCACGCTGTCTTTCTCTGTTTTGTATATTAATTCTCCGTTAAAGTCAGTGTGATAGTTATTGTTGTTGACAATAACAGGGAATGCGTTCAAGTAACGAGATACTGTGTCTAGTTTACAAAGAACGATTTTTACTTTGTATTCAGGAACAATATTGTGGCGTGCATCTCTGTTTAGATCACTTTCCTTGATATAAATGTAATGGCCTCTGAATCCAAAGTCTCTCATTTCATTGATTGTGAAATGAAAGTCATAGCCACCTGCACCAACTCTTAATGGGTTGACGTAATACAATGTGTCGTTTGTCTCATTCTTTGTTGGCAACATAACAAGAGTTGCTGGCATATAGAAACTGTCTGTTTCGTATCTTGTGTCGAATACAACTTGTTGGATAGTTGTAGGGTTGAATGTCTCTCCTTCAAAACTAACTTTGAATAGAAGCTCAGTATAGTCATCCCTATTTAAATTGATGGTGATTGTAGTGTCTGACTGAAGATTAGGAATGTCAATCTTAAGGTTTGCTATATGAAGCGTGTATGCTTCTCCTGGCTTGGCCATAAGTGTACATTGTCCGTTTTCATTAGTCAATGCGTAAGGCATTGGCTTGCCAACACTCAACATATCCATATAACAGAATACATTTTCCAATGGCTTGCCTGGAACATCTGGGTCGTAAACATTTATATTTACATATGTTCCAATTCCTGGGACAGTATCCCAAACAGCCAATTCCTTCTCGAATGGTTTTGTCGTGTCTCCACTCTGTTCTCCTCCTTCACCTGCGTCTCCACCTTGACCTTTGTAGTATGAGTTGATGTTGATTGGGATGATAAGGCTGTCAATAGGGTCGTTGTCGTCAACATTAAATGTTCCGACAACCAATCCGAACTGGTCTGTGTTTACTTCAAATTTGTATGATCCGGCTTTTGTGTTAACCTTACTTTTTGTTCTTGAGTATTCTCCGAATGGCACCTGTACTTCACCAAATAATGAATCCTTGCCACTCTCTGACGGAATATATACCTTGATCGCTTCCGAACTGACTTTATATGGCAAACTGTCTTTCTGGAACTCAAAGAATGTCTTGTGAGTGATATCTCCACTCGGAATATCAACTTCCTGTGTCTTTACTTTATCGTCAACTGTTACTTTTGCGGTTCCTTTTAGTGTCTCATAAATATATTTTCCTTCTGGAATGACAAATTTAACGAGACCTGTTGAATCGCTCATCTTGGTTCCAATGAACTCTCCTTTTTCTCCGTTGTTGTCAACATACAATTTGGCTGTTCTGCCGACAATCACGTTTCCATCGTTGTCCTTGAAACTGATCATCAACTCACGGAAATTGACGTTTGCCCATCCGAACTCTTCCTCAGGAACAGTAATGGATCCTTTCGCCCAGTCTCCATACACTACTTCATAGTTGTATGTGCCTGATGTGAATTTAGGATTTGTGTACCTTCCTAATGCATCTGTAGTAAGTTCCAAATCGGCGATAGCACTGTCTCCGCTCAACTTGATTTTCACACCTTCCAACGGTTTGTTTTTGGTGTCTGTCACTTGAAATACCAAAATTCCATCGGCAAATGATAGTTGCCCGACGAAACTCAGCATGAAAGCCAATAAGGCTTTCAATAAAGTAAATCTTTTATTCATATATTTTTTGTATATTTTTTTCCATTTCTTCTTTGGCTGCTCTACTAATCTACCTAGTTGAGTATAATAGAATATGTATTATGCCATCGTTTTGCAAAATTACGCAAAAATGCTTAATGATAATGGCGTTTATATTTTTTTAACTAAATATGCATTGCAAAATGGTACTATTTGCCCACTTTTCAGGTGAATTTTGTGGCTATAAACAAATATTTGCTGTCATTTGTTCTCGGACAACTTCATCAAAACGCATGAAAAAGGAATATGTCAAAACTGACATATCCCTTTTTATTTCAAAACGCAATAGCATCAATCTAATTCTATGTTGTGATTAGAAATGTACGCTTAGCAATAATTCGTGAGTGTTGGAAGGAAGGTTGTTGTATTTTCCAACGTTGAATGTGTATGCATAACCGACACGGAAATTCTTGACTTCAACTCCCAAATCGATTGCGAGTAACGACATGTCTCCGAAATTGCCAAAGTCTGGTTTCCATGTTGCTCCGCCCCAGAACATTTTCTTGATAAACAACATCGCTCCAATTTCTCCTTCGTTCACCTGGTTCTGATGGATGTATGATACCATTGGTGCCAAATCTAGTGATTCTCCTAGTGGAACAAGGCAACGTGCGTATGCATAGATATGTCGGCCTCTCTTGAATGTAGTTGGCTCAGATTTCAAAAGGTGTGTTGCTGAAACTCCTATCATCCAGCTCTTTGAAGTTAATTCAAGTCCGATATTGAAGTCTGGTGTCGTTTCTGTAGTCTTGTCTTTCACGTAAGATGAAAAATCAGGCTCTTCGTCTCTCAATGAGTTGGCATAAGGGTCAAAACTTCCGATGTTTACACCTGCGGACAATCCCATTGAAAGGATATACTTCTCATTCAAGTCGAGATGGTATGCGTACACTGCTTGCACATTAGTCTGGCTGTTTCCGATACCTTGGTTGTCGTAGTTGGCTGTAAGACCAATGCTTGAACGAAGTGGCTCGTTGTAGTATACGAAGTTTAGCAATCCTGTCCTTGGAGTGTTGTCTACACCTGCCCATTGGAGTCGGCCTAGTAGGAATGCGTCAAAACGTTCAATGTTACCTGTTCCTGCAGGGTTGATGTTCATTCGCGAAAAAATCTGTTGCGACACCATTAGGTCTTGCTGAGCGTAAGAACTTATTCCATAAGCCAACGCAAACAGCACCGTCAACAATCTTATATATATATTCCTTTTCATTGTTTCTTATTTATACATTGGTTTTACTCCATTTTCAAAATCTCCACACGACGATTCTTCTGGTGCTGCTCCTCTGTCTGGGCATGGCGGATCACAGGTCTGTCTTCTCCAAGACCCATAACGAACATTCTAGATCGTGAGATTCCTCTTTGGGCAAGAATACTTTCTATTTTCTTTGCTCGGCGAAGACTCAAAGCGTTGTTATATTCGCGGGTTCCTCTTTCATCTGTGTGTCCGATGATAAGGAATGAGTTGCCTGGATAGAAGTTGATGAAGTCGACGATACACTGTATGTCTTTCTCATATTCCTTGTTGTTAAGTACGTCAGTGTCGTAGTCGAAATAGAATATTCGTTTGTCCACACCTGCGACGACGTGCTTAGATGCCATCACCATCGCGTCTTGGTCGTCCTGGAAGATATCAGACAGTGCTTTTGCTGATACTGGATATCCTGTGCTGTCGGAATCGTATGATAGAGCCTGAAGGATTCTTCCGTTTTCATTTGGCTCATCCACGTATTCGTCATCTTTCTTTTCAACTGGTTTTGCAGGCTCCACTTTTTTCACTGGTTCAGCAATTGCCATCAATGTGTCTGGAACTGTTGGTTTGATTGTGTCTGGAACCACAGCGATCAGAGTGTCTGGTGCTGGTGTTGTATCAACTTCGACCTTGACAATCTCAGGAGTGTTTCTCTCGACGAATGTTTGCATCAACTCAGGTGCATCTGTAGTGTTCGTCTTTGATATGTACACATTGTATTTGTCTTTGTCTGTTAGCGCTGACGAGTTTTTTCTGTTGGAACAGAATGTGATCTGTCCATCTTTACGGATGTATGGGAAATCCTCGTCTCCATCAGAATTGACACTCTTGCCAAGTTTTCTTGGCTGTGAGAATGTTCCATTGCTGTTTATATTGGAAGAGTAGATGTCTCTTCCCTTTGAACCTTTTAAGTTCGCTGAGAAGAAAATCTGTTTTCCGTTTTGTGATAGAGTAGGGTTGCTTACACGGACAGTGTCTTCTGGTTTGTAGTGCCAACTTGCATACACAAGGGCTGAATGGTCGTATTTCTCTCGACCCATAACTGTTCCAGGAATCTCCGCAGGCGATGTTGACTCTATCTTGCCTTTTTTGATTTTGGCCACATACATCTTGCCTCCGTTGGTGTAGTAGTACGACTCCTTTCCGTCATACGCGATCTGACCTTCCGCTTTAAGTGATGTCAGATTCTTGTCGTATACATAGTCGTATACCTTGCCTAGGTTGTCTGTCTTTGCAACAAACAGACTGTCGGAACGCTTAATGATGATTGTCGTGTCGTTTAAATGTGAGACGGCTTCGAATCCATCCACATTCACGAATTTATTTATGAAATTGCATTCCAAACTCTCCAATGCATTAGCCATGAGACATGGTGCGGAAAGCAGAATGGCTGTTATCGTCTTTCTCATTTCTGTTTTACCTTATTCTTATTTTCTATACAATTGGATTGTTCCCTTTCTCTCTGTTCCGTCTTTCATTGTCAAGACGTAGATGTAGACTCCTGCGTCGGCTGTTTCTCCTTTGTATTTGCCGTTCCATCCGTTGTCAGACTTGCAGATCACATCTCCGAATCTGTTGTAGATTACTACTGTGTAGCCTGGCATGAAGTCATCATTCGCTCCATTCACCTCGTGAGGAGTGAAGACGGTAGGAATCTCAATCTTGTCTGTGATAGGGCGGTTGTCCTCGTAGTTGTGAAGAATGATGATGTTAGTCATATTCTCAGGAGTTGGCTCTACATGTCCGTCAAGAATCTGCAACAACTCGTATGCGTCATCTGCGGCGACAGCGCGGAACAAATGTGATCCATTGTGCATGTATCTGTCTGAATTGACTGTCACTCTTGGATCTTGTGTGAAGTCGGCAGCAGAAGACCAGTGGATTCCATCTTGGCTGGTCTGGTATCCATAATACTCTTTCTTGAGGATTGATGGTGTGACAACCAAATCGAACACATAGTCGTCGAGCCACATCTCTGTTGATCCGTCGCCGAATGCCAATGTGTATGATTTCACACACTCTTCAGCGCTGATGTTGATTGTCACGCTTGCTGAAGCTCCGCTTTCATCCTTGGCTTTTGCTGTAAGTGTGACAACTCCGGTTAATCCGATTGTGTTGGCTGTCAATGTACCGTCGCTTGAAATCTTAGCGATGACGTTATTGTCGATAGACCATTCCACATTTTTTTGTGTCGCGTTGCTTGGAGTGATTATAGCTGTGAATTTTGTTGATTCTCCAGCCTTCAGACAGTATTCTCCTCCGATCAGAGCTATAGTGTCCACAAGTACAGGGCGGTCAACGTAGATTATAAACTCTTCGTCTTTTGTAATCTTATAGTTGTCGCTGATTCCGTTTCCGTAGTAAAGTATGTATGAGTAGTTGCCTGCCTCACTTTGGAACTTGATTATCCCTTCTCCATCAGTGATAGCACTGTTGTAGAACTCATTTCCTTTCTTTACATCTAGCTTCAAGTTCGGTACAGGTGCATGATCATCGCTGTAAAGAACTGTAAATTTCACGTTGTACATTTCAACGTTAGAAAGAATAGTGAAGCGTAGATCGTAGTCTGTCACCTCAAAGTCTCTTACGATATCCAAAATCTGGATTTGGTAACGGCCAGGGACCAAGTGGTCGCGAACGATACCTGTAGCGTCTGACATTAGTCGTGAGTGTGAGTTTCCGTCATAATCCAAATATGGATCTAACTCACCATCTTCGTTGTATTTGTATATTTTGGCAAACACACCTTGTACGTTGGCTCCATTTGCATCTTTGATCTGGATTTCGACAGTTCTTTTCACTGGCACAACTATATATATTGTTGTGTCGTTTGGTGACGCATTCAAGTTGAATTTGTGATACATCTGTCCGTCAAACTCATAATCGTCGATGTAGTAGCTGGCTGTTAATGTGTCTACTGGCAACTCTATCGGTTTGTCAAACACATATGCTCTTCCTATATCCTCATAATTATCATATAATGTAGAAGATAGATATGCGTATTGCTGAGTCGATTGACCTCGGTAGAAAGATAGTGTTGTCACGTTTGGATAGACTATCTCACCGTCGTGCAAGAACTTGAAATATACATTTCGCGTATGTTCTGGATCTGGAAGGAAGAAATAAAGTGTAGTGTCATTCTTCAAATTGAATGAACATGATTGGTCTAACGCTGTGAATGTATATTCACCAGCTGGTAAAACTAATTGAATATGTCCAGTGTCATCAGTGCGACGGTTATTCTTATATTTGTCTATATATGATACACTGTATGAGCCAGAAACAGGTGTTGAATCCTGATGTAGCACATAGATGTCTACATTGAGTTTCTCTTCGAACACAATTTTCACAGTGTCGATAGGTTTGTCAGGGGTCGAAGCAAAGTTTCCTGAATAAGAAGTGATATTGAATTCATCAATGGAGAATGAGAAGTAGTATCTGCCAGCGACTGTTACCACTGGATCTATAAATTTATTTATTTCAGACACAGAATCTTTCTTAGGTGTTAATGATACGTATGAAAGATATGTTCCATTCTCGACTTTTTTGACGTCTATTTTATTAATTGTCTGAGGAAAGACCTCTTCTCCTTTGTAGTAAAACTCAAAGTAGATCTTTTGTGATGCCGTGTCAGGCTCTTGTGGATTTAATGTCGTGCAGAATTCGATAGTTGTGTCTTTTGTTACAACTATTCCAGGTTTTGTTTCTGACGGAATGCTGACATCATATGTTCCGGCATTGACTTTGAATGATGCAATACCACGTATGTTTGTGGCTGAAAATTTACTGTTTCCTGTTCCTGGTATTGAATATCTGCTTGCTATATTTGGAAGAGGCTCTCCTGTCTCACAGTCTGTGACATAAAGTTTTAGCTCGAAAGTCGGATCTTTTTCGTTAGGTGTGATTATTGAGTCTTCTGGAAGCACTTCCTCCTTAATTATTATGTCGACGATGTTGTTCGATTCTGAATCTTTATTGGTCACGTAGAATGTTCCTTCAAGAGTGCCATAATCTCTTGTGTAGACGGAATATTTGTATTCGCCGACAGGACATGAGATTTTTCCGTCAGTAATATTGTATTCAACATATCCGTTAGATTGTGTGTCTCCATGTGCAAGTACGATTCCAAAATCTCTATAGTATCCATTTTGAAATTGGAGAACATTCACGTCTCTGGCAAAAATACTTATTGTCTTGCCATCCTTGATGAATCTGAATGATGTCTTATATGTCACTAATTTTGAAGATACTGATACATTTGTGTTGATGTTCTTGTCGGCAACAACAATATCGTGTTCTCCGTCAGCTGCGACGTATGTATAGTTTCCTTCTGGCACAACGAATAACGCAGTACCGTTGTCTTCTGATGTTTTTTGTGCTACAAGTGTACGAGTCCCGTCGGCCTCTCTTTTATATAGAGAGACGAAATTGCCACTTGATGGCTTGCCGTTTTCATCTTTGAAATTCACTGCTACACGACGGAAGTCGATGTCAATCCACGTAGGTTCTCCTGATATGACTTTGAAACTTCCTGTGTTGTAATCTCCGTAAGAAAAACTATAAGTGTATTCTCCTACAGGGAAATTATCATCACGGACACGTCCTTCAGAATCTGTTCTGTAGCTCTTGATTGTGCCGTTCGAGTCTTTAATTCTTACAGGATAATCCGACAATGGCGTGTTTAAAGTGTCGGAAATCTCAATTACCAGTACTCCTTGTGAGAATACGGCAGGGAGTAGGCTTGTTAGCATTATCCAAACGACCCCCAGTTTCATCAATAGTGATTTCATATATTTATTATTTTTTTTTACTTAATAAAGAGCCTAACTAACAATTTGCAAAATTAGACATATTAATTGTATTTTCCCGACTGTTTTGCATCTAAATATTGTTTTTGATCATGTTTTTAAGATTTCTTAGCATTTTAAATTTGATATTACTGATAAGCATAGCTTAATAGAAAATTATGAATCAACTTTAAAAAATATATAAATATTTTTGTTTGATAGTATATGATATTTATATTTGCATGGTTAATTGCTTGTAGGAAAATAATAACGTTGTATGAAAAAGCATCCTCTCTTTATCCTTAGCCTTATTTCGATAGGTGTTGTCGCATCTGTTTCTTCTTTTGCTCGTAAAAAGAAGGAATATTATATAAAATCAGTCAAACATGGTATGGTAATCCCCATAGATAATGATTCAATATATAAAAATCCTTCTGACACTACACCTGCCAATGATGTTGTAGATCTTGGTTTGCCAAGTGGAACAATATGGTCGATAAGTAATATAGGGGCTGTCAAACCAGAAGATTACGGCTATTATTTTGCATGGGGCGAGACAAGAGAAAAGCCGTCCTACGACAAGAGCACTTATACATGGATTGATTCCAAGTCCCAATCGTTTTTAAAATATACACCTGATAATGATTATAAGGTATTGGATTCTAGGGATGATGCAGCCACTGTTAACTGGGGCGACGACTGGAGAACACCAACAAGTGAAGAGTTTGATGAACTTATAAATTATTGCCAATACGCTTGGACAGAGATCAATGGTGTGAAAGGTGCTAGATTAACTGGTGCTAACGGCAAATCTATTTTTTTCCCTGCGGCAGGTTTCCGTATTGGTTCTGGAGTCAGTGGGGCAGACAGTTATGGCTATTATTGGTCGTCATCAGTACGTGTAGGATTAGAAAGTTATGCCCATTATCTGAATTTTGACTCCAACAAGGCAACCAGTGACAACATAGACCGCTTTCTTGGACTGCCTATTCGCCCGGTACGAAAAAAGTAGGGCAAAAAATGAATTGTAAATTTAGGATTTTATGAAATTTAAGGCTATACTATTTGCCATATTGAATGGTGTCCTATTTTGTTCTTGTTCGCAGAATGAAAAAATAGTCGCTGTTTCTGATAGTGTTGACATATCTGATTCTGCTCAGATTTCGGAAACAGTTGATGTAGAAAATATTGAAATGGAGGAGGATAGTATAGCTTGCTATATCAAGCATCCTGATTGGCAACATTTTAATTTTTCTCATTCTCATAAAGAATCATCTCTTTATTCTGCAATAGAGGGATTTGATATGTTAGTTGGTCATGTAAAGTCTGCGACTTATTACGATGTTGACTGTATAAATCAACCAGAGTTGAGAAATGACCCCAAAACAATGGTCCGCTTTAATACAGAAGGAAAACCAACAGAAATGTTGGCATGGGATGGTTGTGGAGATATTGATCCAGATGCTATATCTAATGAATATGATGATTATGAAAATAGACGTTGTGCAGGTAGATATACATGGTCTTACTTTGATAAAAGTGCTGAGTATATCATTTGGCATAGTGATAATACAATAGATAGAAAGTTTGTGTATGAGTTTGATGATAATGGAAGATTGATTAGTGGTAATTGTATATGGTATGAAAATGGTCAAATTGTTGATGGCAAAGAGTCCAAATCTACATTTATATATGACAAGTATGGTCGATTGACAGAAGAAAAGAATAGATGTAATCATTATTTTTATACATATGATCTGAAAAATAAATGTGTGACGATGAAAGAAGCAGACAACGTTGAAAATGTGTATTTGTATTATGATGAACGTGGAAATTTAGTAAAATCTTTATGGCGAGGCTCTGGTTCTGAAAGTGTCTGCTTAAATACATACAACGAAAAGAATCAATTGGTAGAAAGTAAAACTAATGATACGAAAGTCGAAAGGTATAAGTATAATAATAATGGAGACTTGATAGAAATTGTCAATCAACATTATGAACGATCTAAATATTGGGAATACGACGAGAACCACAAAATTGTATTTGAGATATCTTGTAAAAATTGCGACGAGTTATACTATGAATATGATTCTGTCGGTAACATTACAGGAAAATATTACATCGATGATGATGGCGGTAAATCGTATACGGATGTCTATGTATATGAGTATTATTAATCAATTTGAAAATAGATAAACGTTACTGATAAATAAAGAGCACCGTCTTCACGATGCTCTTTATATTTAATATGTGTCTGCTTCTTATTTGAATGCAGCGATAAGCTTGTCGAATGCGGCGTTTAGTCCGTCTACTTTCTTTCCTCCTGCCTGTGCGAAGAATGGTTGACCACCACCACCACCTTGGATTTCCTTGGCTGCCTCACGTGCGATGGCTGTCGCGTTCTTGCCTGCTGCAACTAGGTCGTCTGAGATTGCAAGAGTAAGTGTTGGTTTGCCAGAATGCTCTGTCGCACCGATGAACACAAGATTTTCTTTCATTGTGTTACGAACCTGGAATGCGATGCTCTTTGCGAACTCTGCGTTGTACTCACCCTTAAGCACCACCAACTTGTAGTCGCCAAGTGTAGTCGCCTGCTCGATCATCTTGTCTTTAATGACCTGGATGCGCTCCTGCATGTATTTCTCAACCTCTTTCTTTAGGCTTGCATTCTCTTCGATTGACTTCTTCACTGAGTTCAATAGGCTTGGTGTGCCAGCGAAGAACTCTTTCAATGAATTTACTTCATCAAATGTTGCGTCGATATAGTTTTCTGCAGCTTCTCCTGATACTGCCTCAATACGGCGTACTCCTGCTGCAACTGAACTCTCAGACAAGATCTTGATCATTCCGATCATACCTGTGCTCTTTACGTGTGTTCCTCCACAAAGTTCAACAGATGGACCGTATTTAACGACACGTACCTTGTCTCCATATTTCTCACCGAACAATGCGATAGCTCCCATTGCACGTGCCTCGTCGATTGGCATGTCTCTTGCCTCTTCAAGTGCGATGTTCTCGCGGACCATCTTGTTGGCAAGTTTCTCTACTTGACGAAGTTCCTCTGGAGTGACTTTCTGGAAGTGAGAGAAGTCGAATCTCAACATCTCACTTGATACCAAGGAACCCTTCTGCTCAACATGGCTTCCAAGCACTGTGCGTAGTGCGTAGTCAAGAATATGTGTTGCTGTATGGTTGCAAGCTGTATTCTGACGCTTCTCTGTGTTGACGTATGCGTGGAATGATGCTGTTGGATCTGAAGGCATCTTTGTTGCCAAATGAACACTTAGGTTGTTCTCCTTCTTTGTGTCGATGATCTCAAACTTGCCTTCAGCACTTTCGATGTAACCAGAATCTCCCATCTGTCCTCCCATCTCTGCGTAGAATGGAGTGCGGTCGAATACAATCTGGAACATCTCCTTATTTTTCTGTTTGATCTTTCTATATTTTAGAATCTCAACGTCTGCATCAAGGAAGTCATAACCGATGAATTCACTCTCTCCTGCCTTTAACTCAACCCAGTCGCCAGTCTCAACAGCTGCAGCGTTTCTAGCTCTCTCTTTCTGCTTCTGCATCTCTGCGTTGAACTCAGTCTCGTTGACTGTCATTCCGTTCTCACGAAGGATCAACTCTGTAAGGTCAAGAGGGAATCCGTATGTGTCGTAAAGTGTGAATCCTTCCACACCTGAGATCTCTGTCTTTCCAGCTGCCTTAGTGTCTGCCATCACCTTGTCAAGTAGACGGATACCAGTCTCAAGAGTTCTCAAGAATGCGTCTTCCTCCTCCTTGATTACTTTTACAACCAACTCTTGCTGAGCTACCAACTCTGGATAAGCCTCACCCATGCTGTCGATCAGAGCAGGGATTAGCTTGTGCATGAATGACTGACGCTGTCCAAGGAATGTGTATCCGTAGCGAACGGCACGACGCAAGATACGGCGGATAACGTAACCTGCTTTTGCATTAGATGGCAACTGACCGTCAGTGATTGAGAATGCGATTGTACGGATATGGTCTGCGATCACACGCATCGCGATATCAGTCTCCTTCTTCTTTCCGTATTCACAAGAACAGATCTTTCCGATCTCTTTAAGAAGTGGTTGGAACACATCAGTGTCATAGTTTGACTGCTTTCCCTGAAGTGCCATACAAAGACGCTCAAATCCCATACCTGTGTCGATAGCCTTTGCTGGTAGTGGCTCAAGAGAACCGTCAGCCTTACGGTTGAACTGCATGAACACAAGGTTCCAGATCTCAATAACCTGAGGATGATCGTGGTTTACAAGGTCGCGGCCAGAAATCTTGGCACGCTCATCGTCAGAACGAAGGTCGATATGGATTTCCGAGCATGGACCACAAGGACCTGTATCACCCATTTCCCAGAAATTGTCATGCTTGTTACCGTTGATGATTCTGTCTGTAGGAAGCACTTTTGCCCAGTAGCCAGCAGCCTCGTCGTCACGGTCAAGACCATCCTCCTTGCTACCCTCGAACACAGTGGCGTAAAGACGGTTTGGATCAAGCTTCAACACGTCAACAAGATACTCCCAAGCCCAAGCGATAGCCTCTTTCTTGAAGTAGTCGCCGAACGACCAGTTTCCAAGCATCTCGAACATAGTGTGGTGGTAAGTGTCATGTCCTACCTCCTCAAGATCGTTGTGCTTACCTGAAACACGAAGACATTTCTGAGAGTCCGCGACGCGAGGGTATTTTCTTGGAGTGTTACCAAGGAAAATGTCCTTGAACTGGTTCATACCTGCATTGGTGAACATAAGTGTCGGGTCGTTCTTAACAACCATCGGAGCCGAAGGCACGATAGTGTGACCCTTGCTAGCGAAGAAGTCGGTGAACGACTTACGAATCTCTTTAGCTGTTTTCATGTTTTTATTTTGAATATATATTTTACATTTTTACGGGGTGCAAAAATAATGCTTTTTTATTATATATATGGTATAAGACGCGAGATTTTGAGAAAAAGGGGTGATTTTGGTGGAATAATTGCGTTTTGAATCTCATTTTTGTCGTGTTTCCCGTTATGATTATCGGTAAAAATATGGAGGTTTTCTTTGGTTTTTGGGAAATTTAGGACGACGCGAATGGTGATTATGAGACGTGAGATTAAAATATTCGTAAAAAAGACGAAAAATATTTTATTGGTTAATGATTTTTTTATACTTTTGCACCCGAATTATTATCCATACGTTAAAAAGGCGAAGATGTTTGCCCGAACATTGAGCCAAATTGAAGATTAATTAAAAAAGTTTTTAAAGTGGATACTTTAAGTTTTAAAACCATTTCTGCCAACAAGAACACTGTAAAGAAGGAGTGGGTCGTTGTTGACGCTACAGATCAGGCGCTTGGTCGTTTGGGATCTAAAGTGGCTAAGTTGCTTAGAGGTAAGTACAAGCCAAGTTTCACTCCACACGTAGATTGTGGAGACAACGTAATCATTGTCAATGCTGACAAGGTTAAGTTGACAGGTCTAAAGATGACAGATCGTGTTTATTTGAGTTACACTGGTTATCCAGGTGGACAGAGAGAGACAACTCCTGCAGTTCTTTTGCAGAAGGATCCAAAGAAGTTGTATCGTAAGGTATTGAAGGGAATGTTGCCAAAGAATCGTCTAGGTGATGCTCTTCTAAACAATCTTTACATTTTCGCTGGTCCAGATCATGATAAGCAGGCTCAGCAGCCAAAAGTAATTGATTTAAACTCACTTAAGTAAGATTATGGAAGTTATTAACGCAATCGGTAGAAGAAAAGCAGCTGTTGCTAGAGTATATTTGTCAGCAGGTACAGGTGCAGTTACTATTAACAAGAAAGAGCTTGCAGCATACTTCCCATCAGGCTTGCTTCAGTATGTAGTTTTGCAGCCATTGAACGAGCTAGGAGTTCAGGGTAAGTTTGATATCAAGGCTAACCTTGACGGTGGTGGTATCAAGGGTCAGGCAGAGGCTTTGCGTTTGGCAATTGCTAGAGCATTGGTTAAGCTTGATGCTGAGAACAAGCTAGCTCTTAAGTCTAATGGATTCTTGACTCGTGACGCTCGTGAGGTTGAGCGTAAGAAGCCAGGTCAGCCAAAGGCAAGACGCAAGTTCCAGTTCAGCAAACGTTAGTACTTGGCGTTGCAGCTTAATTGCAGCATAAGTATACGTTTAGTATCTAAATGGGGTAGACCTTTTATAGCTACTATCTCATTGATTTAATTAAAAGAAGGTAAACGATTAAAAATCAAAAAAATGTCAAGAACTAATTTTGATGCATTACTTGAGGCAGGTTGCCACTTTGGTCACCTCAAGAAAAAATGGAATCCAGCTATGGCTCCTTACATTTTCATGGAGCGTAACGGTATTCATATTATTGATCTTCACAAAACTGTAGCAAAGGTTGATGAGGCCGCTGCAGCTTTGAAACAGATAGTAAAGTCGGGCAAGAAAGTCCTTTTCGTAGCTACTAAGAAGCAGGCTAAGCAGATCGTAGCAGACAAGGCAACAGAGGTTGGTATGCCATACATCACTGAGCGTTGGGCTGGTGGTATGTTGACAAACTTCCCTACAATCCGTAAGGCTGTTAAGAAGATGGCTCAGATCGATAAGAACATCTCTGACGGTACATTCGATAACTTGTCAAAGCGTGAGAAGCTTCAGATTTCTCGCCAGAGAAACAAGTTGGAGAAGAACCTAGGTTCTATCGCTGACCTAAGCCGCCTTCCATCTGCTCTTTTCGTTATCGATGTTATGAAGGAGCACATCGCTATCAAGGAGGCTAAGCGTCTAGGTATTCCAGTTTTCGGTATCGTTGATACAAACTCTAACCCTAACGCAGTTGATTTCGTAATCCCTGCTAACGATGACGCAACTAAGTCTATCGAGGTTATCCTTGACGCTGTTAACGGTGCAATCCGTGAGGGTCTTGAGGAGCGTAAGGCTGAGAAGACTGAGACTGAGTCGGCTGAGGCTGCAGAGCCAAAGAAGGAGCGTAGAACTCGTTCTGCAAAGAAGAGCAAGCCAGAGGCTGCAACAGAGGAGTAATCCAAAGTTTTAGATTATAAAGAATGAACCTCGAAACGGCTCTTCATTTTTGAGGCTGATTCGAGGTTCTTTTATTTTACAACATTATAAAAGTTTAGAAAGTTATGGCAGTTTCAATGTCAGATATTAAGAAGCTTCGTGATCTTACAAACGCAGGTATGATGGATTGTAAGAACGCACTTACAGAGGCTAATGGTGATATGGAGCAGGCAATCGCTCTTATCCGTAAGCGTGGACAGGCAATCGCAGCTAAGAGAAGCGACCGTGAGGCATCAGAGGGTTGTGTACTTGCAGGTGTTAACGGAGATTTCGCATGTATCGTAGCTATTAAGTGTGAGACAGACTTCGTTGCTAAGAATGCTGATTTCATCGCTCTTACAAAGAAGATTCTTGATTTCGCTCTTGCTAATAAGGTTGCAGATAAGGACGCTCTTCTAGCTGCTTCAATTGATGGCCGTTCAGTTGCTGATTTGATCGCTGAGCGTTCAGGTGTAACAGGTGAGAAGATGGAAATGGGTGCTTACGAGGTAGTTAAGGGTGCTTCTACTGTTAGCTATGTTCACCCAGGTAACAAGCTTGCTACAGTTATCGCATTCAATGAGGCTAACGCTGATGTAGAGGCTGCTCGTGGTGTCGCTATGCACGTTGCTGCTATGGCTCCAGCTGCTCTTGATGAGGCTTCTATTCCTCAGGCTACTAAGGACAGCGAGCGTGCTATCGCTATCGAGAAGACTAAGAAGGAAGAGGTTGACCGTGCTGTTGAGGTAGCTATCAAGAAGGCAGGTATCAATCCAGCTCACGTTGACAGTGAGGATCATATCAACTCTAACGTTACTAAGGGTTGGTTGACTGAGGAGCAGGCTGCTCAGGCTCGCGAGATCATCGCTAAGGTTGGCGCTGAGGCTGCTGCTAACATCAACATGGTTAAGGTTGAGAAGATCGTTGACGGTCGTATGTCTAAGTTCTTCAAGGAGTGCACTCTTCTTGATCAGAAGTACGAAGGTGGTGGCGACGAGGCAGGTAAGATCTCTGTTAAGGAGTTCATCGCTAAGAAGGGTATCTCTGTAGTTGCATTCAAGAGATTCACTTTGAACGAGGAGTAATCAATAGCTTCCCTAAATATAAAATCCGGACACGTAAGTGTTCGGATTTTTTTTAATCATAACACTTAAATTTATGATACAGAAAATATCTCTTTGTTTGTTGGCTTTGTTGCTGACTGTACCTTTTTCTTTTGCAAATGAATTAGAAATTGCTAAAAGAAAATTAAACAAAAAATCACTTACTCTTTATAAGGATACTGTAGGATATAAGGTTTATAGTGCAAAGAATGGTGGTTTTTGTATTGTAAAAGACTCATGTGTGGTTGCTTATTCTAAATCTGGCTGTTTTACAAAAAGCTCGTTAGAATCAGTTATTTTTCCTCATAAGAAAAAACTATTGATGCCTAAATCGGTATATGATACTATATCTCCTTTGCTTTCAAATATAGAATTTGGTCAAAATGAACCATATAATGAAGCATTGCCATTGTATAATGAGAAAAGGTGTATTACGGGTTGTTTTCCTGTCGCATTGGCTCAGGTGATGAAATATTACAATTATCCTCCATTTACCACAGCTGACATTCCAGGATTTAAGACAAGAACAGCTGGATTAACTATGGATTCAATTCCTAAAACAACACTATTGGACTGGCAAAATATTGAACCTTGTTATGATTCCCACAAAAGCAAGGAAAAGAAAGCTGCTGTCGCTTTCCTTATGAAAATCATTTGTACGTCTTGTTATACAGATTTAAATGTTAAGGGATCTCCTACTAGTACAGACCATGCATATAAAGCACTGGTAGATTATTTTGGATATGATAGAGATAAAATCCATGTGATTAAGTCGAACCATTATAACATTACTCAATTTGAAAAACTCGTTTACAATGAACTTTCCAAAAAAAGACCTGTTCTTTTAGGTAATAGTAACCATGCGTTTGTTTGTGATGGTTATGAAAACGGTTTGTTTCATGTGAATTGGGGATGGGGTGGTCTCATGAATGGCTATTTCAGTATGTCGTTACTTGCTCCAGAATGTGAAGACGACAAATCTGGATTTGCTTATAACGCTTTGGCCGCAACACTTGGAGTCGTTCCTAATATAGGAGATCCAGACAAACCAATGACAACGAATTTATGGGTGTCTAGTTTCGAAGAACATGATTTCCCGGAGACTCTTTCTGCTTCCGGTGATCTTAAAGGAACGATACTATGTACTATTCACTCAAATACATATAAAGAGATCTCATCGCAGATAAATGCTGGCTATATGAATGAAAATGGGAAGTGGGTCTTGGTAGGTGAAGGCTATGGATACACGGGTAAGTATGGCTATGGAGTCGGACAAAATATTCGCATAAATTGCAAATTTAAAGATAATACAACGTACCGTATTGTACCGTTGGAAAAGTGTGATGGCAAGGATTGGGAGCCGATGGAAAACGCCTATTACAAGTATTTTGATGTTATCGTTGAAAATGGTAGAATCAAGGTTTCTCTTCCGACTCCATATTCTTTAAAAGCTAATCTCTCAATTATTGAGCAGGAAGACGGTAAGTTTGTCAAACTGGATCTTAAAAACTCTGGATATGACGATTTCTGTGATACTTTTTATGTGAAAATGAACGATTTGGAGGAGTGTATTGCCAGCCAAGAATTGGTTGTCCCTGCCAATGGCAATATATCAGAATTGTACAAATATTCCGATTCTACACTAGTGTCAAAGTATGAAGTAAAAGTGTTTGATTCTAAACATACGCTTATGGCAAGTGTTACGGTTGATCCTGATAAGGTTAAGGAAAATGTGGTGGATACTATTGCTCAAGATGTTATATCTGAAGATGAAACACCTCGTGAACCAGTCTCGATAGATCCTGAAACATTCTCTGTCAGTGCTATCGCCTTGGGCTTGCTGCTGGTATTTTTATTGTTCATTTTCTTTAAACTCTTTGGTTAATGGAATAGATAGTAAATTTGTTTTATCTTCCGTCGGAACAAAAGAAATCCAAATCGCAATAATCTGTGATTTGGATTTCTTTTTATTATATCGTCTGTTGATTAGAATGCTAGTTGACACGCACGTCCGTGCGTCTTTACGAGTGTCACCTTTTCTCAAATATTACTGGCTTTGAAGCTTTTGATTCGTGTCTGAATTTGTTGATTGATGTGACCACGAATTATTTGAAATTATGGCTTGATTATTACTCTTTCTCTGTCTTTGCTATCTGCATAGAGAAACAATAAAATAGCATAGCCGACTATATCGTCTTTTAGGTCGTATTTATTATCAATTATGCATTTTTGTTCTAATATATGTTTGCATTTCACATTCCCATTTTCAATAATGGATAATACATTCAATGTTTTGTTGACCTTTTCTAAATAGTCTTTATCTTCTTCAAAATTGCATTTGATAGATGTGTTCAGTTTGAATACTTCTTTTGAAAAAGTGCATGGCAAGTTGCTGTCGGTTTCATCGAATTTTTCAAATGTTAATGTGTCGTTTACGGTCCTTCCTTGGAACATTTCAAGTCCTAACAATTTTCCTTCGTCGTAAATATTCTTATTGGTAATTATTAGATGACGACTGTCGTTAGAAAATACAATTATAGAATCGTATTGGAATTTGAATTCGGAGGCTATCTGTTCGACCTCTTTTTTTATACGGTTGTAGTATCCGCTAGTCTGTTCTGTGGCAAAGGCACATAGCGTGATGAAACTACATACTATAATTAGAATTGATTTTTTCATGTTCGTTGGTTTGTATGTCTTGACACGTGTCCATTATTTATATGTCAGTAGAGACGCACGTTCGTGCGTTCTCTACGAGTGTCACCTTTTCTCAAATATTACTGGCTTTGAAGCTTTTGATTCGTGTCTGAATTTGTTGATAGACGTGATCACGAATTTATAGTTGCCGTTTGGCAGACGGAATTCTTGGAGATCAACTTCTGATGCTTGTGTGAATGCGATGATTCTCTCCACTTTGTTCAAATCTACTTCTTCAAACTCTCCAAAACAGTAGATGGTGTAGTATCTTGTGTCGAATCCTCCTTTCTTGACTACTGGTTTCCATCGCATCATATCACCCTCTATCTTTATTCCTTTTGGGGCTGCTGACGGTGAACTTTCTGTATTTGGATCGACTGGCACGAGTGCTGGATATCTGAACAGGTCTTTCTGCAAATCTGTTCTCAATCCACGGTAGTCATCACGTAGATACTTTGCACTGTAGAAGATATATCCGTTGATTTTGTTGTTGTTGTAGCTTGTGTTAAGCTGACGGATCACTTCGTTGCCTTCTTTCCATGCCTTGTCTTTCTTCACCGCTAATCCGCTTGCATAAAGTCCGACGAACATGTTTCTGCCGTACGACCAGTCTCCCCACCATTTGCTCAACACTCCGTAGTCGAGTCCATCACGTCCAAGTTCCCAATATAGCTGTGGCGCGGCGTAATCGATCCAACCCTTTTCCAACCACAATAGCACGTCTGCGCATAGCTCATCATAATTGGTGCATGACGCACCTGCTTTTGTGGCTCTCCAGTCGTCTTTCTCATTGCGGTATACTCCGAACGGACTGACTCCAAACCATACCCAAGGCTTTGCTCTCTGGATTGCTTCATGTATCATTTTCACAACTAGGTTGACATTATCGCGTCGCCATGCCTGACGGTCATATTGATCACGGTGATGATTCTTGAATGTCTCAAAATCAGGGAATTCTTCACCAGCCACTTTGTATGGATAGAAGTAGTCGTCCATGTGAATTCCGTCGACATCATAACGGAGAACAATATCCATCACAATGCTTGTCAGATAGTCACGCACCTCTTCGAGTCCAGGATTGAAATATACCTTTCCTCCGTATGTCAGAAAAAGTTCAGGGCGACGGAAATAAAGATGATTCTTACTCAATTTGTCCACTCCTTCACCATTGGTCACACGGTATGGGTTGATCCACGCATGAACTTCCATGCATCTTTTGTGGCATTCCTCAATTGCGAAAGCCAACGGGTCGTAGCTCACTTCTGTACCTTGTTTGCCAGAGAGATAAGCACTCCATGGCTCCATTTCAGATTGGTAGAGAGCGTCGGCGCACGGACGCACTTGGAGGAATATTGTATTGATGTTACAGCGGTGAAGTGAATCAAGCATTGCAATCATCTCGTCTTTTTGCTTTTCATAATTACCTTTTGTAGATGGCCAGTCGATATTGGCGACAGTCGCGATCCACGCTCCTCGTAGTTCATGTTTTTTTGCCGCTTGAACAGGCATCATAATAATGGAAAGAAGGAACGCAATAGCGCTCAAATAAGTTCTCATGTTTCGTAAATCATATAAGTTCTTTGCAAAAATACTAATAACAAACCAATAAATGGCATTGTGATCATTCATTTATTATTGCAAATCTTATGGAGACATTGATTTTTGGATTATATAGGCTGATGAAATCAAATGTCAATATGAAATTCAAAAAAATAAGAGTATTTTTGTATTCGATAATAAAATTAAAAGGTAATGAAAAGAATCTTGTTGCTTTGCATATCGTGCTTTTCTGTTCTGTTGGCGTTTGCTCAGGTGACGCTTGGAATCGATGTGCTCAAACAGCGTGATTTTGATATATTGAAGGGCAAGAGGGTAGGTCTGCTCACGAATGCCACAGGTGTGGATTCCAATTTGCAAAGTACGATTGATGTCCTTAATTCAGCGGACGGCGTCAATCTCGTCTGCCTTTTCGCTCCCGAACATGGTGTGCGAGGCAATGTCTATGCGGGAGGAACTGTGAATGGATCAGTAGATACGAAGACGGGATTGAAAGTCCATAGCCTTTATGGCAAGACAAAGAAGCCTACAGTCGAGATGTTGAAGGACGTTGACGTGGTTGTCTATGATATTCAGGATGTCGGTTGCCGCTCTTACACTTTTATCAGCTCTCTTGGACTGTTGATGGAGGCTGCAGGAGAAAATGGTAAGGAGGTTGTTGTGCTCGACCGCCCTAATCCGCTTGGTGGAAACAAGGTGGAGGGACCGCTTGTGAGTGAGGGGTATTTCAGTTTCATCAGCAAATATCCTATCCCGTACGTCTATGGATTGACGGCTGGTGAACTTGCCAATTTACTTAACGAAGAAGGTCTTACCAAAAAGAAGTGCAATCTTACAGTTGTGCCGATGGAGGGCTGGAAGCGAGATATGGATTATTCACAGACGGGATTGCGTTGGGTGATGACTTCTCCGCAGATCCCTTATTGGCAATGTGCTGCTTATTATCCGATGAGCGGAATAGTTGGTGAACTTGGTGTTCTTCAGATTGGAGTGGGGTATACTATCCCATTCGACGCTTTTGCTGCCGACTGGGTGAATGCCGATTCTCTGGCAATGGAGTTGAATAAAATGAAGTTGGAAGGTCTTTCTTTCCGTCCTATAGTATATAAACCACAATTCTCGGCTCTTTCAGGAAAGATAGTGCAGGGAGTGCAGGTCTATGTGGATGATTTGCAGAAAGCCAGACTGACAGAAGTCCAGTTTAGAGTTTTGGAGGCATTACATAATCTTTACCCTTCGAAAGATATATTCGGAATGTGCTCAGAAAAGACAAAAAAGAGTTTTGACAATGTCTGTGGCACAAACAAGATTCGTTTGAAAATGTCGGAAAGATATCGTTTTGATGATGTGAAGGATATATGGAGAGATTCAGAATCGTCGTGGCGACGAAAGTCAAAAAAGTATCATCTCTATGAATAGTTTCTTTAAGGCTTTCAAATTTGTTTTAACTACGCATCTCGCAGCACTATTGGTATTATCTGTGTTGCGACTTGCGCAATATTTATATCTCAATGATTTTGTCGACGCTACAGTTTCCAATCCTGTTTGGCCGGCTTTTGTGCGTGGACTTTGGCTCGACAATGTGGCGGTTTGCTATGTGATGGTTCTGCCATACGTGTTGTTGCTGTTTGTCAGTTCGATAATCCCTTTTTTCAACAAGTATGTTTGGCGGACTGTAGTTTCGGTTGTGATAGCAACCTTGTCTGTTGAGATTGCACTTCAAGCCGCTAATATTCAGTATTTCAAATATTTCTCTAACGTTATCAATGCTTCTATTTTTGAGTGGAAGGAGGAGGCGGGTACAGCGGTGACGATGATTCTTGAGGAACCGTCATACTGGGTGCTGATCATATGTGGATTATCTCTCATTGGTTTATTTGCTGTTTTCATTTGGAAACAGTCGGAAAAGACTCTCTCTGGGTTGTTGTCTGACAATTCATCGGTCACTTCCGTCGACAGAATGAAGATGCTTGCTGTTTCTGTTGTGGTTATAGGATTATGTCTGTTTGGAATCCGTGGAAGAATGGGATATAATCCGATAAAAGTGTCGGCGGCATATTATTGCGATGACTATTTCCTGAACCGACTTGGGGTGAATGCGGCATTCAATCTGCTCAACACTTATATCGACAGCAATCGTCGTGAAAACCGAGGTTTGGAACTGATGGATGGAGCTACTGCTTTGCGTGAACTCCGTTCTGCAATGCAGATGGGTTCTTCGGATATTTTTGTGGCAGACACGCTTTCGTTGCAACGTCATTGTAAACGAGACTCATCCGCTGTTTTTGTGGACGGAGAAAAACCGAATGTTGTGATTGTGCTGATGGAGAGTATGAGTGCCAAACTGATGCAAAGTTTCGGTTGTGATGTTACAATGACTCCGTTTTTGGACAGTTTGTGGAATGAGAGTTTGTCGTTTGAGAATTTCTACAGTGTCGGTAATCATACTAACCAAGGTATCTATTCCACATTGTATGGATTCCCTACGGTGTTGTCGAGGAATGCCATGAAAGGCACGGATATCCCGACGTATTATGGAATGCCCAACGTCTTGGCGGAACAAGGATACCATACGGCTTTCTATATGACGCATGAAAGCCAATACGACAACATGAACGCTTTTTTGCGTACCAATGGATTCAAACATATCAGATCTCAGGAGGATTATCCGAGAGATTCGATAGTCAATAGTTTTGGTGTCAGTGATGGCTTTTTGGTCAATTATGCGTTGAATGAGATGCAGACGATGCAACAGCCATTCTTCAGTGTGTTGCTGACGATCTCTAATCATCCGCCATACGTAGTGCCAGACTGGCTGGATGCGCATGGTTGGGATGCAGAGTACGCGATTGTATTGTATGCGGATTATTGTTTGAAGCAGTTTTTTGAGGGGATGAAGAAACGTGGACTTTATGACAATACCGTATTCGTTTTCGTCGCCGATCATGGAAAGATTGTGGGACGACCAGAATGTGAGGTCGCGGAGAGTTTCAATCATATACCGTTGATGATTCATTCTCCACGTCTAGGAAAAAAGAAATTGACAATGCCATGCTGCCAATCTGATATCCCTGCGATATTATTATCGTTGCTTGGCGTGGAGTATGACAATCTTGGTTTTGGAAACAATGTCTTGGATAAAGCACCGTCTACAGTATCATATTCTACAGATGACATGCTTTGCTCGAGAGATTCTTCATATTTATATTTGGTGGATCCACGATCTGGAATCTCCAAAGCTTATGATATTCGTGATAAGTATATAGAGGTGTCGAAGGATTCATGCCAATATTTGGATAGTTTGTTACGTCGACGTTTTGCGGCATACGAATATCTGGTTTTACAAAAGAAAACGACTTTATTAAAGTAATTTTATGAGAAAGGGAGTTTTGAAAATAGTTGTTCCTTGCTATAATGAGGAGGAAGTTTTGCAAGAGACAAACAAACGATTGCTTGAGGTGATTACGACGATGGAGCAGTCTGGCAAGATTGTTTCGGGAGGGGTCGTTTATGTTGACGACGGTAGCCGAGACAAGACATGGGAGATAATAGACGAGTTGTCGAAGTCGGATTCTCATGTGGCAGGAATCAAGCTTGCACACAATGCCGGGCATCAGAACGCTTTGTTTGCAGGTCTGACTCTCGTATCAGAATGTTGTGATATGGCGGTGAGCATCGATGCCGATTTGCAGGACGACACGAATGCCATTTTTGAGATGGTGGATAAATATAACGAAGGAGTGGAGGTTGTGTATGGTGTTAGACGTGAGCGTACCACAGACACATGGTTCAAGCGAAACACGGCATTGGCTTTCTATAGGATGATGTCGGTGATGGGTACAGATGTCAAGTATAACCATGCTGATTTCCGATTGATGGGAAGTGCTGCATTGAAGGCTTTGGTGGCTATGCCAGAGCGAAATCTGTTCCTTCGTGGAATGGTCCGCACTCTTGGTTTTAAGGAAGCGGATGTCTTCTACGACCGCAGTGAGAGATTTGCAGGTGAGAGCAAATATCCGTTGACGAAGATGTTGAATTTTGCAGTCGACGGAATCACGTCATTCAGTGTCAAGCCTCTACGTCTTATCTTCTCTTTTGGAATCTTCTTCATTTTGATTGCTATTGTGGCGATTGGATATGGATTGTACTCTCATTTCGTGGGATATACAATTCCTGGCTGGACATCGTTGCTAGTCAGTCTTTGGTTGATAGGAGGCTCAATCCTGTTGGCGATAGGAGTAGTGGGAGAGTATGTAGGAAAAATCTATAAAGAGGTTAAGAGAAGACCATTGTATGTCATAGAGAGGACAGAAAACCTGAAGTGAATGCTAAATGTGGAATACAAAATGAAAATATAAAAAAGCAAAGACGGGGCATGCCTCGTCTTTGCTTTTTTATATTGTTGAAGTTTCTGTTATAATGTTCTTGGTGAGCCTCCTTTTTTCCAATGGCTCTCAATATCCTCCAACTTCTTACCTTTTGTCTCGGGAAGGAAGAAATATCCCCATACGATTCCGATGATGGCGATTATTGCAAACATACAGAACACTCCTGCTGTACCGTATGCGGCATCTCCTCCAAAGAAATGTGTGAATTTATTTATCGACTTATAGAATGTCCAGACGATAAGTGAGTTGAATCCCCAGTTTGCCAATGAACCTATTGAACTGCCGACTCCACGTACCTTGACTGGGAAAACTTCTGTGATGATCAACCATCCTAATGGTCCCATACTGACAGCAAAGAACACAATGTACAGCAACATGCTTGCGACTACCAAGTAACGTCCGTTTGAACCGTCGTCCGACAAACTTATGAATCCGTATGAAATCATCAACAATGTCACAACCATTCCCGCCATACCTAAGAAGAATAGTTTTCTACGGCCGATCTTGTCGATAAGGAACAGACTGGCAATTGTAAATATCACATTCACTACTCCGACGCTGACTTGTGCCATAAGGGCCGCCTCTCCACTCTCAAATCCTGCTTTTTGGAATATGCTTGGTCCATAGTAGATGACGGTGTTGATACCTACCGCTTGTTGGAAAAACATGATCAGTACTGCCAACATCAAAGGATAAAACATCCATTTTTGTTTGAATGTCTCTGCAATAGTCATCTCTTCTTTTGTCTGCTCGATGTCTGATTTCATTTTGCTGATCTCTTCCTCAATTACTGAGTGGTCTTCGATCTTTTCCATAATCTGCAGAGCCTCTTTTTCTTGTCCTTTGCTTAGCAACCAGCGTGGACTTTCTGGCAAGAAGAACATTCCTACAAGAAGGATGATGGCAGGAATCACTCCCACGTAGAACATGTTTCTCCAGCAACTTGCGTTTGTGTCGTCTGCTATGGCACTGTCGCTAAGGAATGCTCCCAGCAAACCGACTGTGATCAGAAGCTGAAACATTGACACTAATGTGCCTCGAATACTGGCCGGAGATATTTCAGCCAGGTAGAGTGGGGTGGAGAAGGATGCGACACCTATACCTACACCTAAGAATATGCGAGCAGCCATCAGTCCGCTCACACCGCTCGCGCTACCGCATCCTATCGCTCCCAAAAGGAAGATGACTGCGGCCACCAAAATGATTCGTTTTCTTCCGAATTTGTCACTTAGATATCCACTGACTAATGCTCCTATCATAGCACCGATTAATGCAAATGTTGTGATGTCTTCTATATCGCTGTCGCTGATATTCAAATCACTTTGCATATATGGGATAGCTCCGCTTATGACTCCGGTGTCAAAACCGAATAGTAGACCTCCCGTCGCGGCAATGGAGGCCATAAACCATACAAATTTTTTATTATACATATTCTATCAAGCTTTATCCAATTATCAATTTTTTTGCCGTTTCCATCGCTTCCACAACTTTGTCACACCATGCGTCAAATTCTGGATCAAGACGTTGCAGACTTGGGGTCGCTAACACATTTGCGATGGTCTTGCGTACTCCTTGATCGAATCGCGTGGTAGCGCAATAGCTCGGTACAGCTCTTTTTAGTTTGGAACAATCAAACACGACGGAATTGGCTTTGTCTCCTATCAGTGAACCGGTGAAATCATAATCGCTCACAGATGCCAGGAATGAGGATGCTACATAGCATGGCTTGAATTCCACTCCCAATGCGTCTGCTATGCTCTGATATACTTGGTTCCATGTCAACACTTCGTCTGATGTGATCTGGAATGATTCTCCGATTGCGTGGGTATTGCCCATCAGACCGATGAATCCTTTTGCAAAATCGGAGTTATGAGTCATTGTCCAAAGTGATGTGCCATCACCGTGTACTATCACTTGTTTGCCTTCAAGCATTCGTTTGATGACCTGATAACTACCGTTCTTTCCGTGTACTCCAAGAGGAATACTGCGTTCGTCATAAGTGTGGCTTGGACGAACTATTGTGATCGGAAAACCGTTGGAGCGATATTCCTGCATCAGTTTCTCTTCTATCTCTATCTTTTCTCGTGAATACTGCCAATATGGGTTGGCAAGGGGAGTTGCCTCATTAACAATGTGAGACGACAATGGTTTCTGGTATGCTGAGGCTGAACTGATAACCATGAACTGGCGTGTCTTGCCTTTGAATAGACGGATGTCTCGTTCAACTTGTTCTTTATGGAAACAGATGAAATCGCAGACTGTGTCGAATGTCATACCTTCAATAGCTTTCGCGACAGTGGCTTCATCATTCACGTCGGCTACATTTATAACCTTGACATTTGAAGGAAGCTCGGCCGAACGGCTGCCTCGGTTCAGTAGATACAGTTCCCAGTCTGGGTTTGTTGCAAGCGAACGTGTGATCGCCATGCTGATAGTGCCTGTGCCACCGATAAAAAGTGCTTTCATAATGGAGTGTTTTAAAATGATTTGATCAAACTCAGAGAACTCTAATTTGTTTAAGTTTTATAGTCTAAAATATTATACGATTGAAATCATCTTATAGAGCAAATGATTTATAAATGCTCGTCCTGACGGAGTCGCAAAGAATTAGGGGGTTAGGGCGTTCAGTCCTTAACAATCCTCTTTTTTGTGTGACAGGTGGATACAATGATTTCCGCCTTTTGCAATCTTTATAGTTTCAGATCCTCTTTTACGGTATCCATACCTACGATTTCTGCTGTAGTGAACAATGAAGTCATTGATACTCCAAGTATACCATGGAGGTTGAGACTCTGTCCTGTAAGCAACAGATTTTCGATAGGGGTGCGTGGAGTCAGCAACGTCTGCATGACATTGTTGTAATCTTTGCGGATTCCGTATGCGGAACCTTCTACAGTTGAAACGTAATCTTTATATGTAAGCGGTGTGCTTGTGTAGATTGTGTCTACCGCATTTTTCAATTGCGGCACATACTTCGAAACAAAGTCTACGCATTCTTCCGCTTTTTTATTTTTCATCGCATTGTATTCTTCTCCTCTCTGCATCACTTTTGTGCCATCCCATTGCTCGACTGCCGCCCATGACATAGGAATGATGATGTCTACGTTCTCAGCGTATTCATCACCGTTTTCTGGCACTTGGTAACTCATCAATGCTCCTTTGATCTGAGAATCGTCGCCATCGCATACATTCCAGACATCATCTGTGTCGTAGAAGTACTGGTTTCGATTCAAATATGGAAGGGTATCTTTTTTCAGTTTGATATTTGCGGTGAACATTCCCGTTGTGTTCTGCAGACGGGTGATTCTGTTGCGGTATATCTTGCGGATCTTTGAACTCTCTTTCACCAAATCCAAAGTGGCGGCAGGGTGTGCACTAGAAATAAATGTTTCACCCTGGATCTCTTCTCCGTTGGCAAGACGTGCGTAGGCGATCCTTCCGTCGACTTCTACCAACTCGTCGACTTTTGCGTTTTTCTTCACAATTCCACCCATCTTTTCGATGTCTGCGGCAAGAGAGTCCGCTATTTGTCCGCCTCCTCCTTTCAATCGGTAGGCACTGCGGATGAAACTGTCGTTGATCTGAGCGAATGTATATAGTGGCAACGTCTCTTTCTTCAACTCAAGTTTTAAGCTTGTGCCAGATACGACGTTTATCAGATCTTCATCTGTGAATGTCTCTTTCAAGAAATCGTAGGCCGACTGTCCGAATAGGGAAGCGGTGTAGAACGAATCAAGATCTTTAGGAGAGAATTGGTTGAAGATATTGTCGCCGACTTTAGAAAGAAAGTCAACGTATTTTTTCAGATTCTGACGTTGATGAGGAAATTCTTCAGCCAACGCATCAACGAAATTATCGTAACCGTTTGCAAAACGATAGGATTTGCCTTTGTAGACAACCTCGTCGAAATAGTCGGAATCCATCTTCTGGAAAGGAAGATGTGTAAGGTTGAAATAATCGAATAGACGGTGCAGAGACTGACCGTTGTCGTAGGCTCCGATGTAGTGATAGCCAGTGTCGAATGTATGACCTTTGCGCTTGAACACCTGTAGTGATCCGCCAAGTGTGATGCCTTGTTCAAGCACACAGACACTCTTTCCGTGTTTTGCACAGATGTATCCGCATTCAAGGCCTCCCAAACCAGCTCCTATTATCACAACATCATATTTCATCGCCTCTTTCTGTTAAATCGATTAATTCTTTTCGTAACGGACAAACACATCATCCTCAGCGGTCTGGATGAATCCAAGATTGCTGACAGAAGACGCGAATGTATCCAACGCACTCTTTCTGACATATATGATCTTAGCTTTGCTTGCAATCTCAAGCATGTCAGTGTCAGTGTTTGGCAAAGAGCGGTTGATGATTACAATAGAGAATCTGTTGTCTGGTTTATCAAACTCAAACGAACCGTTTTCCACGTTTCTTGGCACTGTTGCCAAGTCGTCTATCTCAGTAGAGAATGTCATTCTTGAATTACGCAAATAGCAGAACGACGCGATTGTAAGCAGATCATCCTTGTCGTCGTCGAAAGAGAATACTTTCACAATGTCATTCTTAAGGATAAACCAATAAGACAAGTATGCGGCTCCACAACCGTAGTTTAGCACATTCTCTGCGGCAAACACGTCGCGTAGGAATAGTTTGTAATGCGTAGTCGCTGTAAGTTCATCCTTTAAGCCTTGCTCCACATCTATGCCTTTGTATTCATAGTTGTTTCTTAGCTTCTGAGAGTCATTCATTCCGTTAGGACGGAAGAATGATTTTGGATGCATCAGGTTGTATAAAGTGACAGGTGCAAGTCCTTTGCGAGTGCGTCGCTTGATAAACCAGTAGAACAAGAATGGCTGCAACGAGTATGCGATGATCACAGTTGCCGACATTCCTACCAGTGTAGAGAATCCGATGCTCTTCATTGCAGGATGTGTGGCGAACAATAGTGATGATATTCCGACTATAAGCACAAACGCTGAGAATAGGATCGCTGTCTTATGGTAGACAAGCAATTGCTTTTTAGTTCGGAAATTCGATAACAATCCATCCATGATGAAGATAGAGTAGTCCACTCCGATACCATAGATGAATGTGCTGATTACAATGTTGACCAGATTGAACTTGATTCCCAGAATTCCCATGATGCCTAGCACGATATACCAGCTTAGCGACATCGGTATGAAGCCGATCAATGCTAGCGTTGTGCTGCGGAATGATATCAGAAGCACTAGGAATACGAAAATACTTGAGATGAACAATGCGACGTTGAAGTCGTTGTTCATGATCTCGACCAAAGCGTTTGTATAATAGAACGGATCGATGATGATGAATCGTCTGGCTCCTGAAACTTCAGTCTCTACGATTCTGTCAGTCACTTCGTTTTTGTCGGATGGCTTCAACTGTACAGGTGTGAACAATATATATTTGCCATCAGTCTTCTCTATCATGTTTGATTTCAAACTGCTTGGGAAAGCGTTTGACTCAAATAGGGAAGTTGGCTCATAATGGGCATTCAACATTCCCCAGAATGGCTGGAAGAAATCCATAGAGAATCCATATTGAGGACACTCTGCCGCCATCATTGTATTTAGTTTCTCAGCACGTTTATCTTTTCCGTACCAGAAATCATTCCATTTTTCTATTCTGCGAACCTGCTCTTTTGTAGTGATGAACAAAGATGCTGTGTTTCCGTAGCTTGACACTTTCTTGTTGGTCTTTTGATTCTCCAACTCTGCGTATAGAGTCTTGTTGAATGTCAGTGCGGAATCAAGATCCTCATCTATCGTAGCATAGTAGATTGTGCGGTATTCTTTTGTTGAGTGCTCGGCAAGAAGTTCCTGACTCTCCAAAACTCTTGGCTCGTTGTAGCCGATGTTCTTTAGGTCTGTGTCGAACTCCACCAAACTCTTTGTGAACAAACAGATGATGCTGACGACCAAGATAGATATGATCAACCACGTCTTCTTTTCAAATGGATATGAATTGATCTCCTCTAATTTCTTGAACGCTTTCTCATTCTTCTTGTTTCTGTTCACACTGAAGAAGTGAGGAAGGAAAACGAGTGAGAAGAAAGTTGTTCCGACCAATGCCAATGATGCGAATTTACCGAAGTCGCGAAGCAATGATGCCTCTGTGAACATAAGGCTCATGAAGGCTCCGATTGTTGTCAGACAGCCAAGTATGACAGGTGTTGTCTGGTCTTTTATCACCGTCTCCGGATCGGATACATACTTGTAGTGGACAAGCACGTGCAGACAGTAGCTTAATGCTACGCCAAGCACTACACCTCCGATTCCCAATGCAAGCAACGACATTGATCCCTGATACATGTGGAGTGTGGCAAGAGCGAAGAATGCACCGTAGACTACGGGAAGAAGAAGCATCGGCAATGTGTCCCAATTTTTGAAACAGAAGCAGATGACGATGCAGATGAAAATCATAGACACCGACAATGTGTATGCAAGATCCTTCTTTGTCTGACGTGAATTATATACACTCTGCACAGGAGCTCCGTGATAGTAGATGTCGACGTCGGGGTGCAATTCTACGAAATCCTTGATGACATCCTCCATCTCAGTCACCAGTTTGGCTGATTTCTTGGAATCTGTCGACGCGAATCCAGGCGACATAAATGCGATGCAGAGAGCAGAGTCTGGAGTGAAGAAATGCTGGTTGATCATAGAGTAGCTGCCTCCAAGACCTTCCTTCATCTTGTCTACTTTGCCAAGCAAAACATCTTTCATTCCAAGAGGATCTCTGGCAACAAGATCAGATAGCCCCATCATCGGAGAGTAAACCAATGCCGCGTTACGTTCCATTGATGCTTTTACAGTCTCTGGAGTAAGCAGTGAGTCTATTGCTTTGTAATCTTCGTCTTCAAGATATATAGGCAAACTTTTAGACAGGTATTCCATCGCACCCATCATCACGTTGTTGTCTATCTTGTAAAGAATGTCGGCAATATACTTGTTTGCACTGTCACGCACGATCAATGAGTCCATGTATTCGTCGCAACGGGCCGCTAACGTCTCATGGTCTATTGAATCTGAATTTGGTTTGAACACCAAATATATTTTATCCTTCACCTTCAAGTTGGAGAACACGACGTTTTCACCGTGTTCATTCTTAGGTTGTGGAAGAAGACGAGTGATGTCCTCTTCGTAAGTCATTTTTGTTCCTTCATAAAAGAAGAACGCAAAACTAACAAAGAGCAAAACATACATTAACAGTCTGTTTCGCTCTAAAAAACGATATATCGCTAGTGCTATACTTGCCATTTTTATTTTTCTTTCTCTTATTGCACTTTTTTAAAGTCTCCTTTTAGTGTTAGGAATGTGGTGTCTCCACTTTCGATTGTGCATTTTGCCTTGAATGATTCGCCTTCGTCAGAAAGGGAGAATACAATGTCAAGATTCGGATTTTCGTTTGGAGTGATTAACGAAGAAAACTTCACTTGTTTGAGTTCTGAAATGAGTAACTTCACACCTGTGGCTTCTTGAATACACTCGCGTATCATTTGTGTGCTGCAAACGCCCGGACAGACTGGCATTCCAGGGAAATGTCCCTTATATACCTCGTGGTCTGGATTAAGTTTCACAGAATAGCGGAACCCATCGTCTGTAGCAACCTTGTTTGTGATTTCAAAATAACTGTTAAGCAACATTGCAATTTATTTTTTTACACCAAAACCATATTTGTCTTTCCAGTCTTGGAAAAATTTTGGTGTTGATATTTCCAACTCACTGCCTGTCATCCACAGTTGTGTCGTGCGGGCAGTAAGAATTAGTTTATGTGTGTCTTCTTTCGGAGAAAAAGCTTCTTCATCCGAAAGATCCCTGTTTTCGAGTTTATACAATAAGTAGTCGAACACAAGTTTGGCGCCTCTTGATGGCACATATCTTGTCTCCAACACCAATATGTCGTCCACTGTGGCTGGCGATTTGTATTGAATGCTCACGTCGACTATAGGAGCCGTCAGTCCAGCTTTGAACATGTCGTTATATCCGAGACCATAGCGTCTGCCGAACGCTTCTCTTCCGTCTTCCAGATATGCCACATAACTGCCGTGCCAAACGACGCGTATTGAATCCACTTCAGAGAAGCGGACCTTGATTTTGATGAAGTCTTTCAGCTCGTTGACTTTCAAATCCGTCGTTGCCATGGCAATCTTTTAGACTTTTTTACTCTTTGATGAAGATCTTCATTGTGCAGCTTGCTGCGACATTACCGTCTACTTTTGCTTCCGCGGTAAGCAGGGTGATGTTCATGACCACACTCTGGATCTTTATTTCTGTAAGGATTCTGTCTCCAGCCTTAGGCAGAAAATTCATCTTGAAATTCTTTACTTCTCCAATGAATCCAATTGGAGTCTCTTTTCCTTCTGCGATGGCGTTATAACCAGCAAAAGCCGAGGCTGATTGAGCGATGTGCTCAATCAAACCCGGCTCAATAAAGTGTCCTTCGCGACAGAAAAAGTTATCTTCGGCAACAGTCAAACCTGTATGCCCTTCTTCCGGAGTAGCATCATAGAACGTGTCGACCATCATGATCGGCATACGCTGTGGTATGAGCTTTTTGATACTTTCTCCTTCGTACAAAGGTTGTTTCATCTTTAGTAATTTAGCTTATGCCTGGTGCTCAGCGATGTAATCATAAAGACTCTGGAAAGTAAGGATTGTACCTACCTCCGCACTTGGAATCTTAACACCAAACTCGTTCTCTACCAAACCTACTAGGTCTACAATTGCAAGTGAATCAAGCTCAAGTGTAGATTTGATGTTAGCATCTGGAGTGATGTTTTCGATATCCACTTCAAACTCCTCAGACAACACTGTGTTAATCTTTTCGATTAGTTCTTGATTTGCCATTTTCTTATTGTTTAATTGTTTAGTTTTTCCTTTTGTTTATTCTTTGTAATCAGTTACGACAAGTGTTGAGTTTGTACCGCCGAAACCGAATGAGTTAGAGATGAATGTGTCGAAGCCAGTGTCGATTCTGCTTGCAGGGATGTTTAGTCTGCAAGTGTCCTCGTCTGGATTCTCGAAATTCAAGTTCTCTGCGATAAAGCCGTTCTTCATCATTATCATAGAGTAGATGATTTCTGAAGCTCCGGCCATCCACATCTCGTGTCCAGTGAATCCCTTTGTCGACGCTACGTATGGCTTGTATTCGCCAAGAACGTTAGCGATAGCAGTTGCTTCACGTGCATCTCCGATATGTGTACTTGTTGCGTGCGCGTTCAAGTATGCCACTTTCTTCAAGTCTACCTTGCTCTCTCTGATTGCCATCTCCAATGATTTTGATGGACCCTCAACATTAGGAGAAGAGATATGGTCACCGTTTGAAGAGAATCCCCAACCAAGGATTTCGCCAAGGATTGTAGCACCTCTACGCTTAGCACTCTCAAGTGATTCGATAATCACAGTCGCTGCACCACCGCCTGGCACCAAACCGTCACGGTCTCTGTCGAATGGACGAGATGCCTTTGTTGGCTCAGACTCACGTGTAGAGAAAGCACTGATACCATCGAAGCTTCCTACTGCGTAAGGATTGATCTCCTGTGCTCCACCGCAAACAACGATGTCCTGTAGTCCGTTCTTGATCAATAGGGCACCAAGACCAATTGAGTGTGATGAGCTGGCACATGCAGCTGATATAGTAAGGTTGATTCCTTTTAGTTTGAAAATACAACCAAGATTCATAGTTACTGTAGAGTTCATCGACTGGAAGATCGCACCACTACCACATAGGGTTGTGTCTTTCTTTGCTTTGATCTTCTCAACTGACTCTACAACTGGAACTGCAGAACTGTCATTACCATAGATAAGACCGACGTCGTTCTTGTCGAGAAAATCTTGGTCAAGACCTGCCTGACGCAATGCATCTACTGTCGCACAGTATGCATATTTAGCCTGCTCTGGCATGAACTGACGCTGCTGGCGAGAAAGTTCTTTCTTCAAATCAGGAATCTCAAGCTTTGATGTCAAAGCTGAACGAAATCCCATGTCTTTTCTCTCCTGGTCAAAAATGATACCACTTTTGCCAGTGTATAGAGAATCACGAACCTCATCAAGGGTCTTACCCAAACATGAGTATATTCCCATTCCCGTAATGACAACCCTTCTATCCATAATCTTTAAGCTTTATCTTTTTCTGTATTGTCCCAATATTCGTATGTTACACATACAATACCTAAAACAACGCAAAACTATCATTTTTTTTTATGTTTGCGAACAACCGTTCGTCAAAAATTTATATTTTTTACTTTTTTAGCAACTTATATAACTCTAAGTGTGACTTTTTGAACAATTCCAACTCGTGTTTGATTGTCGTTTCGTCTGCTTTCGTCTCTCCGAAATTTCCTTTCACACTCTCAAATGTGTATGCGATTGTGTCAACATCAATGTCGGATCTGATTTCTCCGTTCTCAATACTTTTCTGTATCGCCGCTACCCAAACAGAATGGATCTTTTTCTTCACATCGCTGATTGCTGTGGCTAGATACTCGTCATGTGAGAATGCGTAGAATAGAATTCCCGTGTAGTTTGAAAATGTGATGTTCGGATTTTTCAAGTCCGCCATGCTTCTGGCAATCACTTTGAAGCAGTTGACGTAGATGTCGATCAAATCTAATATTGTTGTCGAATCTGTCACTTTGTCTAATCCTCCGTTGATGAAGTCTAAGAAATACTTCCTCATTACGGCCTCAAACAATTCTTCTTTGCTTTTGAAATAATAGTACATCGTCGCTCGACCAATGTCAAGTGATTTCTGCAACGTCGATACAGTCACCTTTTCATATCCATCGATCAGGTACTGCTCGAATGCTTTTTGCACTATTATATCTTTCATGTTATCCCTCATAATCTATAAGATAGATATAAAACAATGCAAAAGTAAAACTTTTTTTTGAATGAACGTTCAATACATAGGAAAAAATTGAATGAACGTTCAATATTTAAAATATGTTAACGGATATGTACTATTTATATATTGTGTACAATAAGTTTTTTTTATGATTCTGATTATTTTTCTCTATTCTGGATTGCGTAAAGAGCCTGGATTTGTAGCATTATCTGTCTGTCGAAATCAGGATTGTTCCCTGTCGTCGGGTTTGATAATGTGAAATCTTTTTTGAGGTTATAAAGCGTTCCTACATTTGTCTCCATGTTCAGGAAGTATGCTTTGTCTAACGTTCTGGCGACAAAGAAATTGTTGGATGTGTAGACGGCGGTGTCTCTCTTCATTTTCATTCTGTTGATTCCAAGTCCGGCAAAGTTAGGACATTGTAGACCAAGCATTCCTAATATTGTAGGTTCCAAATCTATCTGCATGGTAAGAGACGAGTCTTTGGCTGGCTCTATGTCTTTCCCATAGAAAAAGATAGGAACGTGGTTTAGCGATGTGGCAGCCACTCCGTCTGGTGTGCCTACAAGTCTTCCGTGGTCTCCGGTGAACACGAAAATGGTGTTGTCGAACCATGGCTCTTTTGATGCTCTACTCATAAATGTGTCTATAGAAGCATCAGAATATCTTACAGCGCATTGCTCAATGTCTGGGTACATGTCGCAGTATGGCGACGGAATGGAGAACGTCGGATGGTTGCTGCATGTCAATATGGCTGAATAGAATGGCTTGGTGGTGTCTTTTGCCAAGTGCCTGATGGAGTCTAATGCCACTGCCAATAGGGTGGAGTCTCTTAATCCCCATTCCATTTCTTTGTATCCATACTCTTCTTCGGAATGTATTTTGTCAAAAGGTTGAGCTACGAAGAAGACGGATATGTTGTCGAATGTCTTTGAATGCGATATGAAGAAGTCTGTGCTGTATCCATTAGTGGATAAGACAGGAGCCAATGATGTGTAATCTTTGCTTAATGGTGTGTCTAACATGTTGATGTTAAGGCATCCTGGCAAAGATGTCTGTGTGGAGAATATCGCATTGTTGGTTCTTGCTCCGTTGCTCCATGCATTATAATAGGCAAGGGAATTTGCGAACAGCGAGTCTAGACATGGGGTGAGTCCGGCTGGATTACCGAATGTTTTCATGTAGTGTGCAGACAAACTCTCCATGATGATCATCACTATATTTTTCCTTTTTGCACAAGTGTCTGTTAATGAGGCTATTGTTCTGCTTTGGATGTTGTTGGCGTAGGCGATAGCTTCGTCGTCGCTTATTCCAGTTTTGATTTTTTTCCCTAGACGGGACACCTCTTTCAATAATCCGAATGTCGGTGATTGTGCGGACAGATTCAAAAACGCATCGTCGGAATAAATAGCGAAAATGAATGTCATAGGACTGCCGAATATGGCTCCATTTTTTTTCACAGGTGGATTGTTGCCTCTTCCCATCAGAAAGCAGATGACGAAAGCCAACAGAGTCACCGTCAGATTTTGCCATGAAAAAGATGATTGCTTTGCCTCTTTTATGTCAGCGGCTTTTGCGAATCTCCAGATGATGTAGATGATTGCGGCTATCAGAATCCATCCTGTAATGAAAAATGCTAAATATAACGGTTCTCCCGTCAACATGCCGATCATTTCCCCTGGCTTGCTCAGATATGATAGGTCAGCCAAACAGACATTGGCCATTTTGTATGTGAGGTATGGTATGTTGCCAACTGAAACGGCAACTGACAGAGCATACAGAAATCCTATTATAACAGCGAATATATTAAGTGCTGTTTTCTTTATGATTCCGAATGTGCAGAACAAACCTAATGTTAAGACTGGCAAAAGCAGGAACATGCAGGATACGGCGTTGTCGAACACCATCCCGCGTAGCACACCTTCTGTGATTTTCGCATAATCATTTCTGCTTTCTTCCAACATCAGGTGACTGCATGTGATGATTCCTGTGATCCTTATCACCGTACACATTAGAAGAAAACATATATGGGATTTCAGTATGAATTTCCCACATTCTTTTATATTATGCCATTTATTCATTTGTCTTTCTGAACATTAGTTATCTCTCGATTTGTTTAGAAAATCCTCGTCTGAAAATAAGATATTATGTCTCTATTTAGACGCGTAAAGACGCACAGACGTGCGTCTTTACGTTTATTTAGTATGTTTCTTTATCCATTCAAATTCTTCTTTCAAGAATTTGCCTGTATAGCTTTCTTCGCATGCTGCCACTTCATTTGGACGTCCGCAACAAACGACTTTTCCTCCGTTGCGTCCTCCGCCTGGACCCATGTCTATGATATAATCTGCCACTTTGATCACATCCAGATTATGTTCGATCACGACAACAGTATTGCCTTTGTCTACAAGACGTTGCAATACACCAAGCAATACTTTTATGTCTTCAAAATGAAGTCCTGTCGTCGGCTCGTCTAATATATACATTGTGTGACCGGTATCTTTTTTGATCAGTTCTGTCGCCAGTTTTATTCGTTGGCTCTCTCCTCCTGATAAGGTAGTGGATGGCTGGCCGAGTTTGATATAGCCCAAACCGATCTCTTGCAATATCTTGACTTTCTGATATATAGTCGGCACGTTCTCGAAAAACTCTACAGCCATGTTGATTGTCATGTCCAACACGTCTGCGATGCTCTTTCCTTTGAAGCGGACTTCAAGTGTCTCTCGGTTGTAGCGTTTTCCATGGCATTCTTCACATGGAGTCAACACGTCTGGCAAGAAATTCATCTCGATTGTTTTGAATCCGTTGCCCATACAAGCTTCGCATCTTCCTCCTTTCACGTTGAATGAGAATCTGCCGGGTCTGTATCCTCTTATCTTAGACTCTGGAGCATTTACAAACAATGCTCGTATGTCGGAGAATATTCCTGTGTAAGTGGCTGGATTTGAACGAGGTGTGCGGCCGATCGGAGTCTGGTCGACGTTGATGACCTTGTCTATGTTCTCAATTCCGTCTATCGCATCGTATGGAAGTGGATCCTGCAATGAACGGTAGAATTTCTGGCTGAGAATTGGCTGCAGTGTGTCGTTGATAAGTGTACTTTTTCCACTTCCTGACACTCCCGACACCACAATCAACATTCCAAGTGGGAATGTCACTGTAGCACCTTTTAGGTTGTTGCCTCTTGCTCCATATAGAGTGATGGCTTTGCCGTTGCCCTCACGCAGTGTCTCATTAGGGAGAATGTTTTTGTCACCAGACAGATATTGGGCAGTGGTGGTGCCTTTCTTCAGCATCTCTTTCGGTGTGCCAGAGAATACGACCTCTCCACCAAGACGTCCCGCTTTAGGCCCGATATCCACAATATAGTCTGCGTTGAGCATCATATCTTTGTCGTGTTCGACAACGATGACTGTGTTGCCGACATCACGAAGATTCTTTAATGAGTTGATTAATCGGATGTTGTCTCTCTGATGCAGACCGATGCTTGGCTCGTCAAGGATATAAAGCACGTTGACGAGTTGTGATCCGATCTGAGTGGCCAGACGGATACGTTGGCTTTCTCCTCCTGATAGCGTTACGCTTGCACGGTTGAGACTCAGGTATTCCAAACCGACGTCGAGCAAAAATTGTATTCGGGTGCTGATCTCTTTCAAAATCTCGCTTGCGATAGCTTTCTGTTTGTCGCTCATGCCAGATTCGGCTGTCTTGCACCATTCCATCAATTGAGCCAAGTCCATTTCGGAAAGTTGGGCGATGTTCATTCCGTTGATACGGAAATGCAAGGCTTCTTTCTTCAGTCTCTGTCCTTGACATTCTGGGCAGACGGTGGTTTTGCTAAACTGAGATGCCCATTTCTGTGCTGTGGCGGACGCATCGTCCTCCTGCTGCATCTCCACGTATTGCATCACACCCTCGAATCCAAGAGGACGGCTGACTACTCCTGTGGCATCATTCTTCACTTGGATCAATTCGTCTGTACCGTTGAGGATGATGTCCAATGCCTCTTCCGGAATGTCGCTGATAGGATCTTTAAGTGTGAATCCATATTTCTCTGCGATCACCTCAAGCTGAGAGAAGAAGACATTCTTTTTATATTTTCCAAGTGGCACTATACCTCCTGAATAGATGCTGATGCTTTTGTCGGGGATGATCTTGTCGACATCCACAGTCGTGACCATTCCCAATCCTTTACAATGAGGACAGGCTCCGTGGGGTGAGTTGAATGAAAAATTGTGTGGTGCTGGCTCCGCATAAGATATTCCGGAAGTCGGGCACATCAGATGTCGGCTGAAATGACGGGCTTGGTCTTCTCCACGTCGCACGATCATCACTTCTCCATCTCCCAATTTCATCGCCAGACGCACAGATTCTCTGATTCTGTGGGCATCTTTGGCATGAACCATAAGCTTGTCTACCTCGATCTCGATGTTGTGGTTCTTATAACGGTCCACCTTCATTCCAAGGACGATCTGGCGGATCTCACCGTCTATACGGACATTATGGAATCCTTTTTTGCGGATCTGCTCGAAGAGTTCTTTATAGTGACCTTTTCTGGCTTTCACGACTGGAGCCAAAATGATGATTCCGTCTCCTTCATAGTCAGATTCGATAAGGTTTAGAATCTGTTCCTCACTGTATTTCACCATTTTTTCTCCTGTCTCGTAGGAGAAAGCTTCTCCGGCTCTTGCGAAAAGAAGACGCAGGAAGTCGTAGATTTCGGTTGTTGTGCCGACGGTGGAGCGAGGATTCTTATTGGTTGTTTTCTGTTCGATAGAGATGACGGGGCTCAATCCTGTGATTTTATCCACGTCTGGACGCTCCACATTGCCAAGGAAGTTGCGGGCGTATGCAGAAAAAGTCTCGATATATCTGCGTTGGCCTTCAGCGAAGATAGTGTCGAATGCGAGAGACGACTTTCCACTGCCACTGAGTCCGGTGATCACCGTCAGTTTGTTGCGTGGAATAGACACGTCAATGTTTTTAAGATTGTGGACTCTTGCTCCGTAAACTTCAATCTGCTCTGTTTCGATTTCCTCTTCTGCTTTAACAGCCATAGTTTGCTACAAATTTGTAAATTTCTGCAAAGTTATCAATTCTTTTTATATTTTTGTAATTACGAATAAATCAAAGATCACAAAAGAATTATGGATAGCAAAATAAAAGTTCACGGCCGAGCTCAGAGCCGTACTGTATTGGGTATTGTCGAGGCATACTTGCTACTTCATCCTGAATCAACAAAAGAGGATTTGGATAAGGCATTTCCAGAGACACTTAGTTCTGCGGCTGGAAAATCTTTGTTCCTTGACGTCAGAGAGAAAGGTAATGTGAAAAATTACGAGAAGAGATACTTTGAGCGTGACGACGAGACTATTTTCTTGGCTGATGGCACTGAGCTTGCAATGATTGAGGCTTGGAACAATGCTGACTACAACAAGGTGGTGGAGCACGCAAAACAGTTCGGAATTGAGGTCGCTGAGTTCAGCAAGACAAAGCGTCCAGGTGAAAGAGGAAGTTTCTGGCTTGAAGGCTTGAACGACTATGATGTTGAGGCTGCTCAGGAAAATTTCAAGGCATTGGCTGCTGGCAATGCTCCAGTCGCTCATGAGGAAAAAACAGAAGAACCATTAGAGACACGTGCTATCGGAAGTAAAATAGAGAGTCCACGCGACAATGACGATGCGGATCCTTTTATGGCTGCGGCAGCGTCGTTGCCTAATTCAAAGAAAGGAGTTGAGGAGGTTTCGGATGATGATTCTAATGCGTCATGCAACTGTAAGTGGATTCCTGTCATCTTGATGCTTTTGCTTTTCGGATTCTTTATGATGAAGGCTTGCAACGATGATAAAGATTTCACTTGCGGATATGAGGACAGAGAGACATTTGTAAGAGATAGTTTGTATCAGGATTCTGTATTCCGTGCAAAAGCGTTGGCTGATAGTTTGGCTGCAGCAAGAGACACTATTAAGGATGTGATCGTGACAGCTGAGACTGTAGAAGATATTGCTAAGGCGATTGAAGACAATATGGAAAAGGGAGTCTCTTCAAGTTTCGACAATATCAATTTCGAGACAGGAAGTGCTGAGTTGAGTGAAGGTTCAATGAATGCTCTTGATGGTATTGTGAAGTTCTTGAAGGACAATCCAGATAAGAAGATACAGGTTGTAGGCCATACAAGTACAGACGGTACTGATGAGATCAATATTCCTCTTTCAATGGCACGTGCTAAGGCAGTGACTGATCATATTAAGAAGCAGGGTGTTGATGGAAGCAGATTGTCTTATCAGGGAATGGGTGCTTCAAAGCCAATCAGCGATATCCCAGAGAAGAACAGACGAGTTGAGATTCAGGTATACTAATAGTTGAATCCAGAAAATAAATATAGGACGTCACAATGTGGCGTCCTTTTTTGTTGTGTTGTGTCCGACAGTTGTATAACACGCTTTGTGACTCTCTCTCCGACAGTTGTATAACAAGTTATACAACAATCGGATACGGTTGAATTCTTCAATGTGTTCCCTTCGGGAACGAATCATCAACCATCAATCATCAATCATCAACCAGCTTATAAATCCTTGATCAGCATATCGCTTGTGGCATTCTCAATGTTGGCGACGTGATTGTTGAAATGCTTGCTTATCTCGCTTTGAGTTTGTGTCTCATCTTCTTTGTTGAAGTCGGCTGTATGGATCTTGTTGAAGAACAATCTCATTGTCATCAGTTCCACAGGCATAGCAGGCTGAAAACAGTCTTCTCTTGTGTCGATCTGTACTTGGCTTACGATTCCTGCCACACGCAGTTTTTCCAGATAATCCATCACTTGGTGTGATGATAACGCGCACTCCTCACTCAGTGTCTTCACTTCAGAAAAACTGATTTTGCCATCTTTCGCTTCACTGAAACGTCTGTATATGGATGATGCTATTCTTAATCTGTAGAAGTCGTTTTCGTAGTCGGATTTCTTTTTGTCTCCGGTAGAAATGAATGACAGGTTTCCGTCGCTCTGCATTGAAAAACATAGTTCAGCTCCACTCAATGTGATTACCCAGAAGTAGTTGACAAACATTAATCCCAACACGATTATCGCGATACTACCGTACACTTGGTTGTAGCTGGCCGCTTTGAACATGATCGTGGTGAACACAAAATATAGCACGATGAAGGCCAAACTTGCGATGAATGCTGAGATGATGGCTTTGCTTGCCTTGACTCGTGTGTTTGGAATGGCAGTGTAGAGGAAGAAGAACATAAGGAGTGTTGCTATCCATGGTGTTCCCCATTTGACTATTGTCCCTATCGCACCTCCTATTTCGTTGGTGTAGACTCTGAAACCTACGCTGCATATCAAAAGAATAGTTATGATGAATAGCGACGCGATATAGTTAGACACTCGTCTTATGAAACTTCTTGAATTCATTATTCTCCAGATGTCGTTGAAGAATGATTCGACTTCAGAGAAGATGCTGTAGACTGACCATGTGAGGAAGATTATACCGACACCCAGGATGACGCCACCTTGTGAGTATTCAAGCTGCTTTTGCGCAGTGTTGTACAGCTGCATGACTTTGTCGGAGTTCTCTCCTACGTATTCGTTGATCAGGTCTATGATTTTCTCATCATATCCACCAAATCCTTTGGCGATCGCAATTATGAATGCGAACACAGGTATCATGGAAAACACGGTGTGGTAGGTCAGCACCTTCGATTTCTGACCGATAGACTTTTGTTTGAAGCCTATGAAGCATAGCAGCACCGTCGCCACTAATTCAAATATCCATCCGATACCTTTTATATCGCCGCCTTTACGGAGATTGTTGATGGCTTCATAGATGTACTCTTGTGGATCTTTAAAGAATGAGACGAATCCTTTTTTCAACTTGTCTATTATATCTTTCGCTTTTGCTTCCAAAACTGTTGTCGATTAAGTGTTAGTGGTTTAGAAAAAAAGAAGAGAGGAAGTATAAGCCGGGTTATGTGCCACGGCCAATTATTACTAAAAAGCCGTGCGTCTGCCATTTATCTACGATGTGCGTCACCACACACCTCTAGCAATCTACCCTCCGACTCGGACGAGCAGCCCTCAAACGTCGGTATACATGATCTTGCAACCCATGACCGATATTGACGCCGCATGTCGCCACACGACCGGTGGGCTCTTACCCCGCCTTTTCACCCTTACTGCCCGAAAGCAGCGGTATATTTCTGTTACCGTACATTCTCTCTCACGAAAGACTTCCCGTTAGGAAGCATGGTCGCTCTGTGTTGCCCGGACTTTCCTCTGACGCATCATGTACGCCAGCGACAGACCCTTCTTCTCTTCAGTTTGCAAAATTACACTTTTTTCGGGTATAAAAATATAAAATCTCTATCTTTTGGAAACGGAATTTGTGACATCGGAAAATATAACCCCGAATGGGGTAATGGATGGCGTGTCTACCGATATTTAACGTCTGACGACGTAACGAGGGATCGCCAGTACACATTAAATTATGCATTACGCATTAAATCAATATACCAATTTCTGAGTCATGATTTTTCCGTCTATGGTTTGCACTGTGATTATCATAGGTTCTTTTGAATGCACGGAGATTTCCCAACTGTTGTTGGTTACTCCATTGGCTTTGAAGGTTTTCTCCTTCCCATTTGCTTTTGTGACTTTCACCTCTTTTATTATGTCGTTCGCTATGATGTTGATCTTACTGCCTCTTTTGTAGACTATGAAAACATCATTTGGCATTTCGCTGAGATTGCTGACATCATTGATGTTGGATATTTTTACAGGTGTGCTCGCACATGTGTTGCCAGCGGATATTTTCCAGTTGTAGAAGAACATATAGTATGGCGACGCGTCTATCCATTCGACGTTGGAGCCTGTGATGGTTATGATTCCGTCTACTGTATATGGAAACTTTATATCTGTGTCTTTTTGGTTGGAGTGTCGCAGTCTGCCGGTGCTGCCCACCGCATCCATCATATATTTGCCTTTTGTCAGTGTGGCGTTGATAGGTAGACGGTGCTCTCCTATACCAAGTCCTGGATATTTCTGCTCCCATACTATATTCTCTTCTCCGTCTGTTATGATTCGCAACACGACGTCTTGTGCGTCAGCGGTATATATTGACAGTGAGTCGATTGTGACATCTCTGAATGTCTCGAATCTCATTTTCTTGTCGAATCTGTTTTCTGTGAATGATTCGTTGACGCTTATGCTTTTCTTGCCTACATATCCGGAATATGAGTCGGCATCAGATACGTAAATGTATTTTTCTCCATTTGGAATTTCCACTTTGCAACTGCTTCCAATACTGAATGGAAGGCCATTTTCGTCTTTCCAAATATATTCCTTTGCTGGAGACGGTTTTATCTCCACTGTTTTGCCTGGTTCGTCTGTGACATCTTGGATATTCAATAGCTTTGACGTAAGTCTTACGTTTGTTGAGGCCTCTTCACATCCTTCTGCTTTCACTTTGACTGTATATGTTCCAGCATCTTTTACTTTGATGGATGGCTCGGTTGTTTGCAAATCTCTTCCATCTTTCAACCATTGGTAAGAAAGGTTGTTTTTGCTTTCTATGCCACACTCAAGGATCTCGAATGATGTTTTGCAGATAGCTCTGTCTTTTCCCAAATTCGGTTCTAATTGTTCACTGATGTAGACGGTGCTTTTTTTCGCACACCATCCGCTGTCTACAGCTAGTGTATATGTTCCGCTTTTGTCGACGGTGATGCTTTTGCTGTTGGATATCAATGTGTTGCCTTTCGTCCAGACGTATGAATCGTAGTCGGTGTCTGATGCGGAGAGTAGGATAGGAGAGCCTGCACACAACGCTCTGTTTTTACCAAGGGAAGGCCCGGCACATGTGTAGAGACGGGATTCTATACGGCTTGTTCCGATTCTGATGTCGTCAAACCAAATATGGCAGGTTTCAGTAGGTGCCCATGTCTCGTCGTCTCCACCATGGAATGTCGAGATGTATAGTTTGTCCACTTTGTCTCCATTATTTGTGAATCTGAGACCCTTTAGCGACAGCACCTCTTTGCCGTCTACCCAAGCCTGCACCTCACCGTCGTATACATCTCCTGCAGAATTGATTTTTACTCGTTCTTCGATGTGGTGCCATGTGCCTCTCTCGAATATCACATTGCTTCCATCTGCATATTTCAATGGATGGTCTTCCCCATATTTCTCTGGCTTGTCCATGTGGTAGAGATAAAGCACTATCTGTCCGCCGGCTCTCCACATGAATCGTGCGGAGAATCCGTTTGTGCCGTCACAGTTGTCTCCTCCTGAACAGTTGTTTCCTCCGCATAATCCAGGCAGTTTGCCTCCTTCGTTTGTTGTGCCGAAACTGAAATTGTCGGAGAATCGCATCCAATATGACATGTAAGCCACATCACGTGATGGAAATTTCAACTCCACTTGAGCTCCTGTCTCCTGTGGTCCGACACCACCTTTCGGATATTCCACACGCAATGATTTTCTGCCCGACACCGAATATGTGGTGTCGATTATAGTTCTGTCTTTCAGACCGTTATCCCATGTGCCTGTTGAGAAACCTTCGTTTTTCCAGTTCTCAAGCAAAAACGGTTTGCCTGCTTCCGCAGATTCGAAGCGAGTGGATGAAATCATCTCTGCTGATAATGATGCGGAGATCACTAATGATATGAATAGAAATATTGTTCTCATATATTCGAAGGAAATCTATTGTTCTGTGGACACGCACGTCCGTGCGTCTCTACGAGGTGCAAAAATACATTTTTTATTGTAGAATCCATTTCCAAACGGGCATGATTTCTATTATGCCAAATTTGTCCTTTTACAGATTTGCGGAAAAATTTACGTTTTCTAAACAAAAGCGAATTTTTATGTTTTCAAAATCACCAAAATTTAATAAAAAGTGATAAAAGTGAATATGATACAAAAAAAAGTACTACATTAGGCGCATCAATCTAAAAATACGCATTCAATATTTATTTTGATTAATACATTTAAGGTATTTTATAGCATTTGATCGTATTTTTTACGAACGTCCTTCGGGTTTGCGTGGATGAGTGAAGGGAGGAATGCCATTAACAACCCTCATATAAGGACAATTTCTATATAAGTACTTTATTGAACTCTATAACATATTATAACATATTGAATGTAAAAACATTATGAGATATAATATACTCGTTCTAATATTTAGTGTTGGATTGTTTAATGCGGTCGAGACATTTGCGTCCAATTGTCTTGTTGGTGGCTCCGATTTTGAGACATCAAGTGCTTTGTTTAATCCGTCGTTGTCTAATGATGGAGAAGGATGGTTTAGTGAAGACCTTGACCAACTCCTTAAAAAAGAGTGCGGAACATCATGCGAATATTCTTCAGATGTTGAAGCCGCCACACTTCTTGGAATGGCGTCGGGCAACGTTTCTTCCTCTGCAACTCTGACTGCTAAGTGGAGCGATTATCTGACAAAAAACATCAACAATACCGCTAAGGGTTTTGCTGGCATTGTTGCTAATCCACGCACAATCAGCCCATATCTAAATGAAGGAAGCGGATCAAACCAGTTTGTAATCTATGGAAATGGTCAGAATGTTTCCGTATTGACATACTCAGTATCCGGATTAATCCCAGGTTCTTCTGTCACTCTGAGTGTCGATGTGTATAATCTCCTTTCCCCTGACAATCTGGAAAAAGCGTTGCAGTATATGAATGAAGACGTTGCTGATCCAGATGATTTGGAGACAGAAATCAAACTTGGAAGAAAACTAAGTTATATAAAAGGAGAGTTGGATCCATTCACTGCTCCTGCTCCACAGTTGAGTGTAAGCACATCGCAACCTGGAGGTTTTGGTGGCGCGGCAAATAGAAAAACGACAAATAAGCTCGACTGGGGTGAATCTCAAACGTTGATTTTGACTGCAAAGGCAGACAATTCTGGTAATGTGACTTTTTATTTTGCGGGAACGAATGCGGACTTCGGGCCATTGTCTTTGGATAATTTAAGAATAGAGGGTGAGTTTGAACCCGTAATCAGAGTTGTTGGGAATCCGTGTCCACAAATGCCAGCTGTGTTGAAATTGAATTCCGTCTTCCCTGATGGCACAACTTATTTTTGGAATGAAAAGTCTACAGGAGAAACGTCGGAAGATCAATCCATGATCTTCTTCCCGCCAAATCCTGATAATTACACTATCACTTGCACTGTGTCCACTCCTGATGGATGTATTGCGACGGCGACCCGCGATTTGTCGGTAGGAGAGTGTTGCGATGACGGAGATGGTAATCCTATGGCTTTGACTGATATCTATTTGGATGATTTTGGAAGATTCTCAGGTAGCACCTATTATTACAGAGATAAAAATGGAAATGAGCAAACAGTAAAAGCAAAAGAAATATTGGTCGGAAATGGCAATCATGGATATAGTATTGATGATCAGTTGAATAGAGGAGCTGCTTTTGCAAAAGAATTGAAATATTCGGGAACAAATTTCCGTAATGGTGCTTACGCTATCGCAACAGAAAATGCCTATAATTCTCCTGCAACTATGTTTGATGCTACAGGAGAAAAAGGAGGAGCATTCTTGCAGATAGATATGAAGGGCGACGGTTGGTTGGATAAGGTGGTTTATGAACAAGAGATTACGGATTTGTGTCCAGAACGACCAATCTCTTTTTCTGCAGCCGTCGGTGCAATCAATAAAAAACCAACTTCTGGATTCACAACAAATGCTACAATACAGGTTCGTCTTGTGAATTCCAAGACAAATGAAGTGATTCTTGCTGATGGTACTCCTATTGAGGATACTTATGTGTTGGACACAGTAGGATGGGTGGAGCCGAGAAAAACGTATGATTTTAAGTTGCCTGAAGGTGTAGAGTCCGTTAAAATTCAGATTATCAGCAAAGAAGATGATTATAAAGCGGCTCAACGTGGAGATATCGCGTTGGATGATATTGCTTTCCGTGTCTGTACTCCTCCGAAGGTTGAGGTTGTAGCGTCCAGCAAAACTAATGATTTGTTGAATTTGTGTGTGGACGATGATTTTGTCTTGAAAGCACAGATTAAAGCTAAAGGTTATTTTGAAAAACCAATTCCAGGTTACCTTTTCCAATACACTACCAAAGATCCAAGTGATTCATCTTTTGATCCTATTTCTGATTGGAAAGACTTGGGTGAAGTTCAGGAAGAGGATGAATATATTATTCCTGATCCTGCCAACCATCCTGCTTTTGAAAATGTGGAGAGAAAAGAGAAAGTACGATTCCGTGTGGTGATAGGAGAGTTTAATTATCTAAAGGATCAGCGTGCATTATGGGAATCCTTGGATGAGATGAGTCCATGTAGAAATGTCTCATTCTCTACTATTCCAGTTGAGGCAGCATTGAATTGCGACTTGTGTGAGCCTGTAGAGAAGGCATCAATTATTTCAGCAGATCCGTCGACTTTGATTACAATAAACGCCAATCAGGAGAAGGAGGTGGTCCTTTGTCCCGACAAAATGGCTAATCTTACGACAGAGACATTTATGCCAACGAATCCAAGTGTGATGGGAATCAGTGTCGGACCAAATGATGAGCCTCGCAGGTATGTCGCATCTTGGCATAAGGGATCAAAGAATGCATCTGGTGTGGCGGGATCTGGTTCTGCAGCTGGCAGTCGCGTCTCATTTTATAATGTGACGTGGAAGGACGCAGATTGGTATTATCTGTTAGTGAAGGATATGGAATTCCCTAATGAAGATGGAAAAGTCTGCTGGAGATGGGATAGTATCCACGTCGTAGCAGCCGATCATCCTACAGAGAAATTGATCAATCCTGATGAATTCTGCGAGGGAACACTTGCGTCGGAACCAATAAAAACAATAACTGGCTTCAAACTTGATTGGTACGATGGCTCTGATTCTGTGAGAGCGAAATCCATTTCAGAACCGGTAGTCGGAGCTGTGACACAAGATGAATCTCCAAAATCATTCTGGTATGCGCTGAACGACGAGAAGACTGGTTGTCGTGGAGATATGACGGAATATGTGGTCAAAGTGCAGAGTGTAGGTGAGCCGTTGGTAAGCCCGATTACATATTTGAAGACAGAAGTGGAGAATGGAAATGTGTTAAAGCCAACTGCGCAAGCTCCGAACGCTATTGTAGGAGAATCGTCTTGCCAGATTGTTTGGTATAATGATGATGAAACAGGTCCGATTGATGAGGAAGATGCAACACCGACACCGGCAGAAGTAGTTGGCTTGACTGGAAATTTGACAAAAAAGTACAAAATTAAGCAAGTTAATGCTCTTGGCTGTGAAAGTGAATTCGTTCCAGTTTCGATAATCGTGTCGGGATATCCAGCTCCAACAGTGAAGGATTTTTCAGTGTGTGAGAATTCTCCATTGTTGAAAGATACACTTGTGGCAACAACAAATGGCGTGGATGGCGGAAATTCCGCTTCTGAGTTTGAATTGGTTTGGTATAATAGTAAAGAAGACGGAACAATAGATGATTCTCAGGAGTTTAGCAAGATTGAGTTGTCTCCAACAATTCAGAAAGCATCTCCTACTGAGAGGACAAAGAAATACACTTACTATGTACGTCAGCGTTTGAAATCCAATCCGGCGGCAGAGAGTGCTCCCGTTGCTCTGACTGTGACTGTCTACACAAATCCTAAACTTGCTGCGATTGAGACTGCACCTAAGTGTTTGGGAGAGAGTCAGAATTTGAAAGAAATGTACAACATAAGCATTGAGGATTGTGAAGTCCGTTATTATGAAGACGGTACTCCTACAACTGCCGACGTTACTGAAGCTGGTAAGTATTTGGTGACTGGATCATACGTCATCAATAAGGGTGAGGCAGATGAGCAGACTTGCTCGTCCGAAGAGGAAGAACTTAATGTTGTGTTCCATGAGTTGAAAGCAGAACTCATAGGTTCGGATAAAACTTGTCCGAATGTTGCTGTAGATTTGGATCTTGACCTTACGTTGGGAGGCGGACTCGTTGAGAATGATCTTGTTTACTCTTGGACAAACAGTTTAAATAATACTAAGGCAAAGACCAAAACTTACAACACAGGCTCTGCTGGCCTTAACAATGCAGGTGATTTGATGAAAGTGACGGTAGAGGTGTCGAGCTCGGCATGTTACGGAGCTAATGCGGTGAAGAAGGTTAAGGAGATTGTTGTGGGAGAAGGCCGCCTTGTCGGAAATATCAAGATTTCTGAACCTGACAATGCACAGCAATTATCTGATGTGATCTCAGCAAACAATCTGTCGTTCAACTCTTGTGGAGGAATAGTGACTGTTGATTTGTCCGACGTCGCCAATAAAAATGGAGGCACATATACTTTGACTGGAACAGAAACAAGTACAGGATCATTCTCTGATGAGACTTCCGGTGCGACGGAAATGGAACTTGGCGCTGGAAATTACACGGTTTCATATATCAATGAGTGTCCTACGAGTTTTTCATTTAAGATTGTTGACAAGAGTGTTAGTGCTAAATCCAATAATGAAGCATTAGCAATTTGTGAGAATGAGAAGTGGTGGGCTCAGATAGTTGATCTAAAAGGTCCTTCCAACACTACAATAGAATGGCAACATGACGGAAATGTGATTCCAAACCAAACTGGAAAAAGGTTGGAACTAAATCCAGCGAAAACAACTGATGGAGGCGTTTACTCGTTTTCTCTAATCTCTGAAGGATGTAGGTTTGATCAACAAATTGCTGATGGAAATGAGTTAGTTGTCTATGCAGGAGTTGATCTGACACTGTCTTCTGTTACTCCAGTATGTGGAGATGGTGAAGCGTCGGTGAAGATAGATGTGACACCTAATGAATACGTAGAGGAACTTGATTGGAGTGATAATCCAGAAGGCGAAGTTTTTGGAAATATGGCAGGCGCAATAATCATCCCAGTGTACGACGGATCAGGTGAGGCTCCTATCACTAAACAATACAAGGTTATTGCAAAGAATCAGTATTGTGCTGCTAAACCATATTTTATTCCTGTTGAGGTACACAAACCACTTGAAGGTAGCATTGACGCACCTTCACAAATATGTGAAAATGATCTTCTTACTCTCGACGCATCTTCGTATAAAGCGAATGAATATGAGTGGATATATGAAAATAATCAAACTACATCTACAGATCCTATTTTATCGTTTGTGCCGGAGCCAGAGTTGGCAAAATTCACACTTCACGTGACAAGAGGATTGTGTGAGGCTGAAGATTCCAAAACTGTTGAGGTTATTCATTTGCCAGTTGTAGCTCAGGTTGATTCTATCACATATAAGACGGTTGAAATCCAGCTCGATGAAACAAATTACAATGGACCATATAAGTATGTCATAGATGGAAAAACAGATGATCCGGAAGTCGAGAATAATCTGCGAAGTGGACTTTCTTATGCTACCCATACTCTTATGGTTGAAGATAGTTATGGATGCCAAACAGAGATGACATTTGTTGTTAATATGCCTGGTATTGAGATTCCAATCTTCATAACTCCAAATGGTGATGGTGAAAATGAAAAGTTTGTGGTTAAAGGTTTGGCAGAAGGATATCCGGATGCAGAGGTGATAATCTTTGATCGTTGGGGTAAAAAACTTGCTTCGTACAGAGCCGGAGACGATGCCGATTGGGATGGAGTCTATAATGGAATTAAAATGCCGGCGACAGACTATTGGTATGAAATCAATATCAATGATATCGACAAAGTGTATACAGGACATTTCACTTTGATTAGATAAATATCGTAAATTTGGATTGTTTATGCTTTCCCATTAATTATATTTGAATGATGGTGTTTGCCAAATCTTACGTGTTTATAAACAATCAAAAGACATAATTATGAAATTTGTTATAACTATTGTTGTTATTTGCTTTTGTTTTTTCCTATGGTATCGCAAAAAAGCGAAAAAGGAAAAATGTTTAGACGGGATGAAAGAAGTTAGTATTATAGTCCCGGAAGAAAAATATCATGTTGTGGAATGTCTTTATGAAGAAGACAAACCTGCGATAATTGTTCTTAATTCCAATTTACGGGACTTTAAGGAGAAGGATGTTTTCGGATGGACTTGCTCGCTCACCATCTATTACAAAGACTTGAAAGAAAATGGCATGCCTACGCATGAAGAATCGGATATTGTGCTTGACTACGTCGAAAAACTCGATTCTGCCATTAAAGGAGATCCGGATCATCCTAACGCTCTTTTTGTGGCAAGAGAGACATGTGATGGCCAAATAAATGTGTTTTGGCAGCTGAATGAGCCTGAACCTGTTCACCAGTATTTACAGTCAATCATAGAGGAGAACAGTTATCCTCGTGAGATGGAATATAGAATCGAGTATGATGATCAGTGGAAAAGTGTGGAATGGTTCTTACAGGATTTTTCAAAGACTAAGGTTGAGAGAGACGAGAAGAAGGATTGAGATTATACGCTGTTTTAATATCTATACAATTTTCAATAATCATCATTACCTTTTGTTTGGTAACTGCTCGTTCTTACGAACTCGCAGAAGATAGGAGGGTTAGGGCGTTCCGCCCTTAACAATCATCAATAAAACTAATACAGCATCTAATATGAAGTTTTATTTGCAATAAACGAAAAAAGGTCGGATTTCTCCGACCTTTTTTAATAATATCTTGATTATTAGTCTTCTGCTGTGTAGCGAACGATTGTCTGCTCACGGTCTGGACCGACAGAAACAATCTTGATAGGAACTTCAAGATAATCCTCCAAGAAGTCAAGATAGTCGTTGTATTCCTCAGGGAACTCAGAAGTCTTCTTTGTCTTAGTCATATCCTTCTTCCAACCCTTGAACTCTTTGTAAACAGGAGTGAAGTTAGTCTCTTTGATATCGAATGGGAACTCATCTGTCTCCTCACCATTGATATTGTATGCAACGCAAGCCTTGATTGTGTCGAAATCGTCAAGCACGTCGCTCTTCATCATGATCAACTTAGTTACACCGTTGATCATAACCGCATATTTCAATGCTACAAGGTCGATCCAACCACATCTTCTCTCACGGCCAGTGACAGCACCATATTCGTGACCAAGATCACGGATCTTCTTACCAGTCTCGTCAAACAACTCTGTTGGGAATGGACCTGAACCTACACGTGTACAGTATGCTTTGAAGATACCGTAAACATCTCCGATCTTACGTGGAGCGATTCCAAGACCTGTACAAGCACCAGCACAGATTGTGTTTGATGATGTAACGAATGGGTATGAACCGAAGTCTACGTCAAGCATTGTACCTTGTGCACCCTCAGCAAGGATTGATTTACCCTCTTCCAAAGTGTCGTTCAAGAAATATTCGCTGTCGATGAAGATGAACTCTCTCAACTTCTTGACTCCTTCCTTCCAATCCTTCTCGATAGTCTCCAATTCCTGCTTGTAGTCGAAATCGTAGTGAGAAAGGATCTCTTTGTGGCGAGCAATAGCCTTTGCATACTTCTCATCGAAGTTGTTAAGCAAATCACCTACTCTCAAACCATTACGGGAAATCTTGTCTGTGTATGTTGGGCCAATACCCTTACCTGTAGTACCGATCTTTCCTGCTCCTTTGGCCATTTCATAAGCCTTGTCCAAAAGACGGTGTGTAGGAAGGATAAGGTGAGCCTTCTTTGATATGTATAGGCGCTCTGTCAAATTGTGGCCAGATGCCTCAAGTTGCTCGATTTCCTGCTTGAACAATGCTGGGTCTAGCACTACGCCATTTCCGATGACATTGACCTTGCCTCCCTGGAAAATTCCTGATGGCACTGATCTAAGCACGTATTTCTGGCCTTCAAACTCAAGTGTGTGTCCTGCATTCGGACCTCCTTGAAAGCGTGTTACGACATCATAGTTTGGCGTCAATACGTCTACTACTTTTCCTTTACCCTCGTCGCCCCATTGCAAACCGAGTAAAACATCTACTTTCATTCTGTTATTTTATTGTATTTCAATTTCTTATATGTGGCGTAGACGGAATTTACTCACTACTACGCAGAAAACGGGTGTAAATATGGCAATTTTTTCCGACTTGACAAAATGAAATTTAAATTAAGTGATTTTTAGGGCAGTAGAGTTGTTATTCTCAATCTCCACTCGGAATCACAAACCAAAATGTGATAAGTAGTGCAGTCCAGATTACACAGATTCTGTAATGTATGTTAGTCTTATCCAAAAAAGCAATTAGACATGAGAAGATTATAAAACTGCAACATGTCAATAAGAAAAGAATCCAAATTCCTAATGTGTACAAAATAAGAATGAATAGTGTAAGACCTGCATAGTTCGGTGATATCCAATAGAAGATGGTGTAGGCAGTAAATAAAGTCAAACTTATGTATGATATTATATTAGTAGAATTCATTTCTTTTGCCTTTGTTGTAGGTATTCTTCTTTATTAGGATAGAAATTGCTACCAATTGCTCCTGCTTCATACACGAAGGCGACGGAATCATTGTAGATTATACGTGAATACTCGTCTTCTATTTTTTTGCCATGAAGCCCTAATGTATAACTGTATAATCCTAACCCCATTCTTCTGAATCCAAATTCACATATGCTGTCTGAATATGAGACGAATTCAAAATCGGCGTCGTCAATCAATTTTTTGATTTGGTCAAATTCGGATAGGGACAGACAGTCAGGATGATATTTAGAAAATTCTGTATATGATTTGCCTTCACTTATGTGTACTTGACACTTGTCTTTACATATTTTATCTATTTGATGAGCTGTTTCCAAAATTTCATCTTTGTGACTTTCATAATACTCTTCTTGTATATACGGATCACAATCTCCACTTGGAATGAGGATCCAAAATATGATCAGTAATGCTGTCCAGATTGCACAGATCCTATAATGTATGTTTTCCTTATCCGAAAAGGCTTTTATACATGATTTGAGTATAAAACCGCAACTCGCCAATAGGAACAGAAAAAAAACACCGAATGTGTACAAACAAACAAAGAATAGCGTTAGATCTGCCATGTTCGGTGATATCCAATAGAAGATGGCGTAGGCGGTAAATAAAGTCAGACCTATGTATGATATTATATTAGTGGATTTCATAGAGTTTTGAATTTTCATAGTGAAGACGAAGCTTTTTTCTTCTTCGTAAAACCGGTTGTAAATATGGCAATTTAATCTGGTAAGACAAAGTGAAATTTGTAAAAATCTCCCTTTCCACCGTCTTTTATCAATGCTATTATTCCCATTATTGGTGCCAATTTTTCCCTTTTTGTCATTTTCTTGGCTCTTTAAAATGTATTGCTGATTTAACTTTTTATATTTGTCGTATGAATTTGAAAACTTTTACGACATGAAACACACAATTTTACTTAAGCTTTTACGCATAGCTCTTTCTCTATGCATGATCGGAGGCTCTTCTTTGGCTTTGGCTGAACCAGATCCTAATTATCATATTTACATATGTTGGGGACAGTCGAACATGGAAGGTAATGCCACTGTGCCTGATAGTGAAAAACAAGGAATTGACGAGAGATTCAGAATGTTCTATACAGCTGACAACTGTTCCCAGTGTGGTAAGAAAAAATGCGGTGAGTATACTGCTGTTCCTCCATTGGCTCGTTGTTTCCACTGGAATAATGGTGGTTTCGGTCCTGTTGACTATTTCGGCCGTACTTTGGTGAAAGAACTTGATCCAAGTATAAGAGTGGGAGTGATCGACGTCGCTATCGGTGGCGCAAGTATTGATGCTTTCCGTAAGACTAAATATCAGAGTTATTTGAGTTCTGCGGCAAGTTGGCTACAGGATTATGCGAAGTCATACGGAAGCAATCCTTATGGCCGTATTATCGAGGTTGCAAAGGAGGCTCAGAAGGTCGGTGTCATCAAGGGAATCTTGGTTCATCAGGGTGAGACAAACAGTGGAGACCAGAACTGGCCAAATAATTTGAAAGAGGTTTATCAGAATATGTTGGAAGATCTTGGTCTTAACGGAGCTGACGTTCCTTTGCTAGTTGGTGAGGTTCGTTACACAGGTCCATGTAGTGGTCATAACAATGTGATCAGAAAAGTGCCAAGTGTGATTCCAAACTCTTATGTTATCTCTGCAGAAGGTTGTGAGGCGGCTGGTGATGAATACCATTTCACTGTAGCCGGATATACTTTGTTGGGTAAGAGATACGCAGAGAAGATGCTTGAGATTTTGGATAAGAACGGTAGCTCAACACCTCAGGCTGGCATCAAAATTGAAACATTTGTCAATAAGGAGTCAGAACCAGGAGAGGTGGAGATCTACGTCAACAATGAGATTGAAAACACAAAGTCGATTGAAATCTATGCGGATGGACAGAAACTTGTGAGTGGTGAGACAAAGTATGTATGGAGCAATGTGTCGGAGGGTACACACACTGTTTGGGCTGTGGCTTACGACAATAACAACAAGGAGTATACGACTTCTAAGAAGGAGGTGACTATCTTTATGCCTCAGACTCCATTCAACGGCACTCCATTCAAAATCCCTGGAAAAATCGAGGCTGAGGAGTTTGATAATGGAGGCGAGGGTAATGCTTACCACGATAATGATGAGGAGAATCGTAATGGAACAACGCGTAATGAGGGAGTGGATATGAGTGCGACTGCTGTCGGATACACACAGACTGGAGAGTGGCTTGAGTATACTGTTGATATTCAGTATGAAGACGAGTATATCGTTGAGTCGAAAGTGGCATCCGGAGCAAATGGCGCGGCGTTCACATTCTATTTGGATAATAGTTTTATTGTCCCTGGCGACGACGGTACTCCTGGAGGATTCGTGAATGTTCCAAACACAGGCGACTGGGATACATTTGAGATTGTGGAGACTAAGTTGAACAAGTTGACTAAGGGAACTCATATTTTGAAGGTGGAGATCACTGGAGACTGGGTAGACATCGACTGCTTCACATTCAGATGTGTCAACCCGACTGGTGTTGAGTCTATTTCCGCTGAGAACGGATTGATTCCTGACGGAGACTATTCTGTTTATGATATAGCCGGCAGATTTGTCAAGAAGATCTCCGTCTCGCATAATTCTTATAAAAACAGCTTGAAGAGCGGATTCTATATTTTGAGAAATTCAAAAGGCAAGAATTACACATTGTTGGTGAGGAAATAAATCACTGTAGAAAAATACATTTGCCGTAGAGACGTCGCATTGCGGCGTCTCTTTTTTGTGTCGCGTCTCTACAGATACCCCAAATTACGCCGTAGGCGTTACATATTGATAAAAAAAGCTGGTGATGTGCTCGCCAGCTTTTATGTTAGAATTCAATTCTATTTGATATATATCACTTCCGGTTCAATCTTAATTCCGAATCTGCTCCATACGTCGACTTGGATTGTGTTTGCTAATTCAATAATGTCACTGCTTTTCGCATTTCCATTGTTGACGAGGATAAGAGCCTGTTTGTGCCAAACTCCAGCTCCGTTGTGGCTTTGACCTTTCCATCCGCAACGCTCGATCATCCATCCGGCAGGAATCTTCACCTCTGTCTCGGAAATGTCGTATTTAGGGACGATCACAGATTCGTCAAGGGCTTTCTCGCGTCGGCATATCTCATCATATATTGAGCGAGAAACAATTGGATTCTTGAAGAAACTGCCTGCGCTTCCCACTTTGCCAACCTCTGGTAACTTGTTGTTTCTTATGCTGATAATCGTTTCACGGATGGATTTCAAATTGATTTCTTTTCCTTCCAATTCCTTGGCAAGTCCACCATAGCTTAATTTGAAATCAGGCTGTTTTTTTAATCTGTAGGTGACGTGGGTGACGATAAACTTATCTTTCCAATCCTCCTTAAATCGGCTGAGACGGTATCCGAAATGGAGTTCCTCATTCGGAGCGACGTGGATGCTACCGTCTTCAATTTTTATCATTTCCACCTCTTTGATTATATCTTTCGCCTCCACACCGTACGCTCCGACATTCTGGACTGCTGATGCTCCGACAGTGCCAGGGATAATAGAGAGGTTTTCAGCACCACAATATCCATTTTCCACCGACCATGCGATGAAATCATCCATGATCTCTCCGGCTCCGACCTTCACGTCGACAAACTCAGCATCCTCATACACTATCTCAATCCCTTTGATTTGCGAGTGCATCATAGTGCCGTCAAAATCGTCGCAAAGGAGGATGTTGCTGCCGCTGCCAAGTTGGAACAAACGTTTGCCGGAGATGCTGCCGTCTTTGATAAATGATTGAAGTTCAGCCACATCGTCGTATTCTATGAACTCACTGCAACGTTGGTCAAGACCGAAAGTATTATAGTTCTTAAGAGAAAAATTCTTTTTAATGCTGATCATATATTTGTCATGTTTTGATTGTATACAAAAATATAATTTTGACTGTCGTTGTCCTAATTTGAGCGTGGAATTCTTAATCCTTAATTCTTAATTTTTAACTAAACAAAAAAAAGACACCTCACAAAACAAATTTGTGAGATGCCCCAAAATTTATAAGCTATGAACAAACAATTCGTTATTCAGCTACTGCTGCTTTAGCCTCAACAGAAACGAAAGATCTGTTGTCTTTCTTCTTGCGGAATACAACGATTCCGTCAACCAAAGCAAACAATGTATGGTCGCTACCCATACCTACGTTATCACCTGGGTGATGAACTGTACCTCTCTGACGTACGATGATGTTGCCTGCCTTTGCAAACTGACCACCGAAAAGCTTTACACCAAGTCTCTTACTTGCTGATTCACGTCCGTTCTTAGAACTACCTACACCTTTTTTGTGTGCCATTTCTTTACCCTTTCCTTAATTATGCAACAACATCGTTAACCTTAACCTGAGTGAACTGCTGACGGTGACCGTTCAACTTGCGGTAACCTTTGCGTCTCTTCTTGTGGAATACAAGAACCTTCTCACCCTTAACTAGTGGAGAAACAACCTCTGCTACTACCTTAGCACCAGAAATTGTAGGAGCTCCTACAGTTACACTTCCGTTGTTGTCGATCAACAACACCTTGTCAAACTCAATCTTAGCGCCCTGCTCAGCGTCCAAGTGGTGAACGAACAATGTCTGGTCTTTCTCAACCTTGAATTGCTGTCCTGCAATCTCAACTATTGCGTACATATTTTTATAAAATAAAAAATTAGATCCGGCGGTGCATCTCTTTATGAGAAGACTTACTGAACCGCGTAGGAAAACGGATGCAAAAATACTAATATTTTGCAATATTCAAAAGGAATGTATTGCTTTTTTCCTTTTTTGCACTAATTTTGTAACGTAATCTTACTCTTATTATTATGGGTTTCTTTAGCAGTTTATTTGGAAAAGAGAAAAAGGAGGCGTTGGACAAAGGTCTTGAAAAGACAAAAACCAGCGTTTTTTCTAAAATCTCACGTGCTATCGCTGGAAAAAGCAAGGTAGACGAGGAGGTCCTCGACAATCTTGAGGAGGTGCTTGTCACTTCTGATGTCGGTGTTGACACTACGTTGCGTATCATCGAGCGTATAGAGGCACGTGTGGCAAGAGATAAGTATGTTTCCACAGATGAGCTAAATGAAATCTTACGAGATGAGATTGCGTCGTTGCTAGAAGAGAACAACACTGATCTGAAGGGAGATTTTGACGTGCCAGAAGGCAAACATCCATATGTGATTATGGTTGTTGGCGTGAACGGTGCTGGAAAGACTACCACAATCGGAAAACTTGCATACCAGTATAAGAAGGCTGGAAAGAAGGTGGTGCTAGGTGCGGCCGACACTTTCCGTGCGGCAGCCATTGAGCAGCTTGCAGTGTGGGGTGAACGTGTGGGTTGTCCTGTTGTCCGCCAGAACATGGGATCAGATCCCGCTGCTGTGGCTTATGACACTATATCTTCCGCAAAAGCTCAGGATGCCGACGTCGTTATTATAGATACTGCAGGTCGTCTTCATAATAAGATCAACCTTATGAACGAGCTAACTAAGATCAAGCAGGTGATGAAGAAGATCATCCCTGATGCTCCACATGATGTGATGCTTGTGCTTGACGGCTCTACAGGTCAGAACGCTTATGAACAGGCAAAACAGTTTACAAAGGCTACAGATGTAACTTCCCTTGCTATCACAAAACTAGACGGAACTGCAAAGGGTGGAGTGGTGATTGGTATTTCTGATCAGTTTAAGATCCCAGTAAGATATATAGGAGTAGGTGAGGGTATCGAGCATTTGCAGGTGTTTGATCGCCGTGAGTTTGTAGATTCTCTTTTCAAGAATGAGGAAAAATAACACTATTGAGTTTATAAATCTTGGATGTTCGAAGAATCTTGTAGATTCGGAGCATCTGAGTGCACAGTTGCAGAAACAGGGCTATAATTGCCGCCACGATTCAGATAAAATCATTGGATCCACGGTTGTCGTGAACACATGTGGATTTATCGGGGATGCTAAAGAGGAGTCTATCAACACAATTTTGAATCTATGTGAACTTAAGAAGAAGCATAAGATTGAGAAGTTGTTTGTGATGGGATGCCTGTCTGAACGTTATCTTTCTGATTTGGAGCAGGAGATACCAGAGGTAGACAAATTTTATGGCAAGTTTACTTGGAAGAAGATGTTGGCGGATCTTGGCCACACTTATGATGACTCACTTTCCACTAGCCGTGATGTCACAACACCCAAGCATTATGCGTATTTGAAGATTTCAGAAGGTTGTAACCGACGTTGCTCATATTGTGCGATACCGATTATAACCGGTCCGCATACATCCATTCCGATGGAGGAGTTGGTTGATGAGGCGAAAAGGCTGGTTGCGACGGGAGTGAAGGAGTTGCAGGTAATTGCGCAGGATTTGTCGTCGTATGGCAAGGATCTGTATGGCAAGGTGATGCTTCCGGAGCTTGTAGAGAAACTGTCGGACATTCCAGGAGTTGAGTGGATACGTCTGCATTACGCATATCCGTCTGATTTTCCATGGGACTTGTTGCGAGTGATGAATGAACGCAGCAACGTCTGCAAATATCTAGATGTCGCATTCCAACATATCTCCACAGGAATGCTGAAAAAGATGCTTCGCCACGTCACAAAAGAGGAGACCATTGAGTTTATAGAAAGAGTGAGACGAGAAGTGCCAGGCATCACATTGAGAACAACATTCATAGTAGGACATCCCGGCGAGACAGAAGAGGATTTCAATGAACTTTTGCAGTTTGTCAAGGATACAAAATTCGATCGTATGGGAGCTTTCGCATATTCCGAGGAGGAGGGCACCTATTCAGCGCGACACTATAAGGATGATATCCCGTTTGAGACAAAGCAGGAAAGACTCGACCAATTGATGAAGGTGCAGGAGAAGATCGCATTGCAGAAGAATGGCGAGAAAGTAGGACAGACGATGAAGGTGATTGTTGACCGTGAAGACGCGGAGTATTTCATCTGCCGCACAGAGTTTGATTCTCCAGAGGTGGATCAGGAGGTGTTGGTTAAGAAATCAGACAATGACATGACCATTGGAGAATTCTACAATGTAGAAATAACAGACTGCGACTATTTTGATTTGTTCGGAAAAGTCGCTGATTGATAGATCTATAAAATGTATAAATCCCCGAAAGATAGAGATTCTTTCGGGGATTATTTTTAATTGGATGTGCCGTTTGGAACGATATAAATTGGATAAATGAGGTATTCAACATTGTCATTATCGTCTATGTAATAACTGTCTTTTTTTATAAAAAAATAAGGATCTTCAGAATCATCGTTAAAACTGATAGTCCTGACAGTATCATTTGGGCTTTTGATATAGTGCCAGTAATAATTTCCTTCGGGTACTTCAACAATCACATTTTTCAAAAAAACGTCAAGTTCTTCATCAAATAAGTGGGGCTCAATATGAAAATTTTTATGGATGGATTTTTTTTCAGTTTGTTCAAACAAACATTTCATAATTGTATCCTTGTCAGATATGTTGAATTTATAACAAAAGTAGCCAGTGTCTTTTTGGGTTGTATATACATTGTAAAATACAGGCAAAACTTTCACCGGTAAAGTGAATGTATCACCTTCAAAATCGATTATGAATGTTTTTTGTGCTTCAATAAGAGCTTTTTGTGCCTCTTCTATTTTTTTGTTTTCATTCCTCTTTTTCTCGATATCACTCAAAAGTTCTTCCTCGTCATAAGCACTTTCACAAGATGTAAATATAAAGAGATAACTCATCAAGGCACAGATGCCGATCACATTGAAAATCTTTTTCATATATAAACTATTAGTTAAACGATTATAGGAGGTATAGGAATACTAGGAGCGTCTATAATGTAGTCTTCATTTATAGAGTACGATCCTAAACCGATAGAGAAATATGGGTTCTCGGAATCGAATGAAATATAGTATAAACTGCTATTAGAACCCAAAAAATACCAATGTGTAGCATCATTTGAAACTTCAATTTTAGCTTCACTTAAAGGTGTGACACCGTAACGTAAACGTATATCTTCCCTTTGTAGCTCAAAGTTCCCGTATTCAGACAGCTTTGACGTCAATTCGAACAGACGTTGTTTGATAGCTTCTTTGTCGGAAGTGTTGAACGAGTAAGTGTAAGTATTAAAATCGGGAGAACCATAAAAATATGTGGAGTCAATTTGATGTATTCTTGCAGGCAATTGAAATGTGTCTCCAGCAAAGACAAGAGTCCTCTCTTTTAATTCAATTTCATTCCTTTTTTTCTCGATATCACTTAAAAGTTCATCCTCATCATAAGTTTTTTCACAAGAAGGAAATATGAAGAGATAACACATCAAGGCACAGATGCCGATTATATTAAAAATCTTTTTCATATAGATTCCTTTTTGTTGATCAATCAGAAACAACAATTGGATGGGAAATTTCACCAAGTTGAATGTCTAATGTGTTGTCTTCATTTAGGGTATAGGTACGTTTACCGATTGAGAAATTGGGAATCTCAGAATCTGAATCGAACGAAATATAATATAAATTGCCATTAGAACCTACGAAATACCAATATGTAACATCATTTGAAGCATCAATTTTAGCTTCACTTAATGGTGTGACTCCCAAATATATATATTGTCTGTCAAGCTCAAAATTCCCGTACTCAGAAAGCTTTGAAGTCAATTCAAACAGCTGTTGCTTGATGGCTTCTTTGTCGGAAGCGTTGAACGAGTAAGTGTAAGAAACTTCATCTGGATAACCATAAACAGATATGGAATCAATTTGTTTGATTTTTGCAGGCAATTGAAATGTATCTCCCGCATAGACAAATGTTCTCTCTTTCGTTTCTCTTTCATTCCTCTTTTTCTCAATATCACTCAAAAGTTCCTCCTCATCATAAGCTTTTTCACAAGAAGGAAATATAAAGAGATAACTCATCAAGGCACAGATGCCGATCACATTAAAAATCTTTTTCATATAAATACCCTATTAGTTAATCAAATACGTTAACAACGCAAATATATAAACTATATTGTAATAATAAGTTGAAAACCCTAGTATTTTTCAAAATTGATAGATTGACATAATAATCTCTATTTCTGAGAATGAAAGCTTTTCGTTGGGTGTGGAAACAAAATTTACAAATCAAAAAATAATACTACTTTTGTAAAATATAAAAGAAAACTACGAAAAAGGATAAATTAATGTCTACAGAAAAGTGTTCAAGAATTAGTTGATGAAAAAGATTCCTTTGTACCGACATATGAGCACTTTTATTTATCAAAGGAGGAAAAATAATGATTTATAAAAACGAGGAGACAGATGCCATAAATCTTTTTGAGAGTTTTTTAAGTGGCATCATTTTCGACGAAGAAAAAACTACTCTTACGATCCTGATTGATTGGAAAGATGGCAGTGGAGATACACAATTGGAGAGAATCAGTTTTGTTGTTAGGTATTGTTCTAAGTTTCAGTGTTCTATTCGGCAAAATGAATATTTCAAACTGCCCTTATGTTACGGGTTTGAAATCACAGGATTTTCTTACAAAAAAGTAGAAGAAGGGTATATAGTTCAGTTTAATTTTGACCTTAGTACAGAAGGGTATTTAAGGTTCTACTGTTACGAATTTTCCATTGAAACTATAGGAGAACCATTACAGCAAGGAGGTAATGATAATTTAATTGAGGATTTTTAAATCATCGGCCACGGTATCCAATCGCCTTCGACGTTTGCCAATCATAGCTTGTTCTGATAGCTGTTTCCACGGTTGGTGTTGAGTGAAAGATGATTATCTTTGCGGAAATGAGAATGCGATTTTTAAATAATCATGCTGAAGTTGGAAATATGAGATGAGGATTTCAAAGGGCGGAACGCCCTTGCTTCCCACCACTTTCGAGAGCCCGTAAGGGCGAGCGGAAAGAAATGGAAGAGACGTTTTTCTTATCATCAAGATCATGTGGAATCACATCTTACGTCACTGATGCCGATGGAAACATCAAGTTTGTATCAAGTATTTATAATAAGCCAAATATGAAAGAAGAAACAATACTAAAAAACGAATGGATAAACCGGTATGATTTAACGGCAGTCACTCAATCAAAATACTATAAAATTGTAGGTTGTTTTGCTATAGGTTTTGAACTTATGAAGATACGTGGCGAAATACAACCATTTTTTGTTATCTATCCAATATGGGAAGAAAATGTGAAGAAGTGTTTGGACTTTCCTTCCCTTTATCATTGTATTGAGGATTCGAAGGGCCTTAATTATTCTCTTTTGATATCCAAAATGCTAGAAAAGAAAGAAGAGATTTTCCAGAATGCTGAAATCTATTTGAATTTAGATTTGAAAAAAAACATACATAAGGAT
>CACZOA010000080.1 GCA_902782665.1 uncultured Bacteroidales bacterium | reverse complement strand
CTTAGAGTCACTTAAAATTCAACCTTAAAAGTTGTTATTGAGTGATTTCTAACATTTACTATTCTTTCAAATTCTCCTGAAACTGAAAATAATTTAACCGCACTCAGTCTACCAACTATATTTAAGGTGGAGTTGCATTCACTTGTCAATTCTGTTGTTCGACTAAAACTGAGTTGAACATTTTTATTTTTTGGATTTCTAGATTCAAGTACGAATCTAACAAAACTGTCATTTTCAAGATTGAAATCTTTAGCTTTTTGTTTCGCCAATTCCCAACATTCTTGAAGAACTGATTGGTCTACAGGATTTGAATTTAATCCAGAATAAACGATTTCTTGAGAAAGAGATCCCTCGTCTGTATTTGAATTGGACCCCTTAACATCAATTTCTCCTTTCCCTTTAGGTTTTACCGTCAATTTTCCTTTTGCATCCCAAGTGACCGTTTCGCTTTCCGTTCTTTTTGTTGTATAGGAAACCTTCGTGGCTCCTAATTGTTGGAGTATGCAGCAGATAAAATCTATCTTATCTAATTTTAAGGTTTCTTCGAACTCATTCATCAAGATATACTTATCTTCAAAAGGGCTTTTTAGACAAATATCTCCTTTCCATGCTGTTGATGGAAGATACTCTGCATAATCTTTATCATCTACAAAATTCATATCTAGAATATCAACCTTTTCTTTGAGATTCTTTGGAATTTCTCTCTCTTTTTCGGCTACCACCCCATCTTCGTTGATGATTACGACTTGAGGTAAATATTGTGTCTCCATCATGTATAATGATATCAATTGTTATTGTAAAGATAAAAAAATACTATCGCTGCTATTATTGCACTCAATCCCACAATTTTTTTCCAATGTTTCCTTAAAAAAGATTCTCTTGTCCATATCTTTTTTTCTTTTATATGGAATCCTAAATCTATCACTTTCTGTTCTAATTGTTTTATTGCCATACTTTTTATCTCAGGACCGACAAGTGCCATAAATGGAATATGTGAATTAAACTCATCTTTTTCTAAGAAGTATCCTGTCACGACATAAATGGACACTTTAGAATCAGACGATTCATCTATAACTTCTTTCTCCTTATTTATTTTATCAAGTAGTCTTTTGTATTTTTCTTCATTAGGAAAATACTTAACGTCATTGTCTTCAATCCAACGTTTTTTTCCGTCTTCCTGAACCCATATTGTTATATTCATAGTTTTAATTTATTTTTGAAATTTTGCATTTGGTCTTCATCTTTCATGTTCAAATAATTCCAATATCCGTTAAAATTAACTCCCTCAACATCTAATTTAACCATATTATATAATTGCTTTAATACATCTTCGGGATCTTCTATTTCATTTGCAAATGTAAGTATGACATATATTTGTGTGTTCTTTCCACTTTTAATATAGATATATTCAAGTTCATGAACCACATATTCTCTATATTTAACGGATATAGAATCCAAAACTTTTTCATTTTTCAGAAATTCAACACCACTAAAAAAATAGAAAATAACTTTAGATTCGTCGCTTTTAATTTTTGGTAAAAGATTTTTGTCTAAATAGTATTTTTCTCCAGGAACATCGATTGTTTCTTTAATTCTAATGATTGAACCATCAGAACGCTTAAAATCAAAAGACTCTATTTTATCGGGACCATTAGTCGGTTCAACTTCTTTTATTTTACCAGTTCTTAAATATTCAAACCATGTTGTTTTACCGGCACGAGATGTTCCAAAAACTATCATTTGTTTGGTGTCTCGACGAATCTCTACCCACCAATTTATAAACCGACCTTTAACTGCAGAGATTACTTTTTTAATAGTATTTTTGATGTTTCTCATATTTTGTGATTTAGTACTACAAAATTATTATATTTTCTCATATTCAAAGAAATAGACAACATCTTTTTGTTTCTTTAATGGTAGATATGTCTTCGGATATTATCCGTATAAAATTCTTTACAAAAAATCGAATCTATTGAGGTAGACACGATAATGGAATTAGGAGAGTCTATGTTGGGCTTTAGCAGAGAAGAAATCGCTAAATTCTTTGCGAACCATATCCAAAAAAGCTTTTCTCCCGATATTCTCGCTTTGGTCTAAATATTTATCCCCTAACGGGGAAATCCCGTCATCATGATTATATATCTACCGATATAAAACACCTGACGGTGTATTTAAATTTTTTCGAGTATATCGTCCCTGATTTATGCGTCTGAAAGACGCTACCAAGCAAAGCGAGCGTAACCCGGGACGAAGTCTCGGGGATAGCGACGGCATCACAACTTTGCCCGAAAGGCAATACACTTTTTGATTGATCTTTCGTCTGTGATTATATACAGAAAGACGGTGGAATTCCAAACCCCACCGTCTTCTTCTAATCAATATTCCCTTATTCCCAAACTTTCTATACTTTTCCCCAATTCTTGTACGGATTCTCCGCAAGATGTGAGTTATAATACCGTTTGTCCGCAGTGACCTCAAAACCGATCCATTCTGGCATCTCAAAGGCTTCCTGCTCACTCTGCAACTCGATCTCAGCAACTATCAATCCTTTGTTGTCGCCAAGAAACTCATCTATCTCCCACGTGTGATTGCCTCGCTTTATCTTATACCTGTATTTCTCAACTATTGGGGTCTGGCTCAATTCCAACATGGCATTCGCGTCGCCAAGGGGTATCTGATACTCAAACTCCAGACGGCTGAAACTCTGTGTCTTGCTCTTGATTGTCAAGTATCCTTTCTCTCCGGCAACTCGCACTCTCACTGTATTGCCCTTCTTATTCAAATATCCTTGGGCATAATGCACTCCTTCGCCTGCCTCAGCACGCCAGGAGTCGTCTGCCATTAAGAATTTTCTTTCTATCTCTATATTCATGTCTCCGACGGAATTAAAAATCTTCAAAATTCATATCGTCATCCATGTCTACTTTTCCATCTTTGCCCTTCTTTTTGCCACTCTTGTGATGATTGTTTCCGAATGAATAAGAAGCAGTCAAATTAAATGTTCTTCCATTACGAGTGGTTTTTGACACCTGATAGAAAGAATCAGACCATGTCTCTCTCTTTCGCTTGTTGGAATTGAGAATATCTCTAACGTTGAACGACAACGATAATCTGTTGTCCATGAACTGTCGCTTGAATCCTATGTTCATGAAGAATGTGTTCATATTCTTTCCCTGAGCCGCAACTCTTGGTGAACGGTAATTGAATGTAAACTGTCCTGTAATTGCCTTAGGCAAACGGAAATCTATTCCTTCCTTCAAATCCCAACTGAATCCGTTACGCTGTTTCAATGTCAACATTCTTTTCTTCAATACACCTTCTGAATCGGCTATTTCTATTGATGATTCTCCTCCTACAAGATTGTAGTAATAGAAATTCACATTGGTTGTAAAGGTAACCGCCTTAAATTTATTTTTTGCGATAAATTCCAATCCCGTCGAATGAGAACGGTTCAGATTGGCAAATGTGCTTTTCAATATCGCCGTATTGTCCGACACCTCTGTCCAACTATATTGCTCTACCACATCATCTGTGAACTTATAATAAGCGGAAACTGTATAAACATGTCCTTTCTCAGTGGTGTGAAGATAATTCATCTCACCAGAAAATGCCTCCTCCGGATGCAAATCTGGGTTACCGTAACTGATGTTTGTTGAATCCGACATATTAGGATTAGGATTCAATCGGAATCCTCGCGGACGTGAGATTCTTCGTATAGCGCTAAACTGCAACTCGTCATTATCTGTGATATTGTATGATAGGAATAACGACGGGAAAAGATTTCCATACAAATCAAGATCATCATAAGCTCCTGTGTTGTGTTGCTTCCATGAGATGTCCGACAATTCACCACGTAGTCCTACCTTATATCCCAATCTTTTCACTTTTCCACTCCACATGCCATACCATGCATATACATTCTGAATGTACTCGAAATCATTTGTCAGATTATCCTGCTGAACAAAAGGATCCGAACTACTACCACGATCAAAACTTAAAGCGTTATTCCTTTCGTTTGTCAAATCGATATTGATACCCAATTCCAATTTGCTCAATTTTCCTACAGGTGATGTATAATCGATTGCAAACTGATTTTTGCGTATTGAGCGATCGTTTGTCTGCCTCTGTTCAGAATAGTTCAAAAGTTGATTAGACATGTCATAACGTGACTGATAGTAAGTCACATCGTGATTCTGGCTATTGCACGACGTCTGGGCAAGAAAAGTAAGTTCTGTATTTTCTCTGAATGTATGTGTGTAATCAACCTTTAGCGTATACATGTTTCGAGGGCTTTGTGCCGACGCTGTTCTGCTCGAATACGATGTATCTATTCTTTCTCCATTCTCTATTCTACCGAAATTATACTCAAAGTCTTCGTTTCTTCTGTTTTTTCCAAGAGATAAGACGCCAGAGAATCCGACTCTGTTTTTATCATTTATCTTATAATCCACACCTAGTCGAGCAAAATATGAATTCATAACAAAATCTCTTCCTCCATCTGTCACATTGTAGACACTATCGATTTCAGTGCCCCTGTTCAAATATTGTTCACGATCAATATCAGAAGTTCCTCTGAATGTACGACGCTGGTATCCTAATGAAGACAGAATAGTCCACTTGTTTTTTGTTATATTTACAGAGGCTCCAAGATTACCTCCCAATTTTCCTTCGGACGGATATGAAAGTCCGGCTGTAACATTTCCAAACACTCCTGCTGGAACATCCTGTTTCATCACAATATTGATGATTCCCGCAGAACCTTCAGCTGAATATTTAGACGATGGATTGGTGATAACCTCGATTTTTTCAATACTTCCAGCTGGAAACTGTTCAAGCAACTCTCCCTGAGCATCACCAGAAAGGCCGACACTTCTTCCGTTGATGAACACCTCCACATTCTCATTATTACGTAATGAGATATTTCCTTCCATATCCACATCCACAGTAGGGATATCACGAAGTACGTCGGTAGCTGACACTCCTACAGAAGCGGCACCTTCATTGACCAAGAATGTCTTCTTGTCAACATCCATTTGCATTTGCGAGCGGTTACCGACAATCTCCACCTGACTCAAAAGCGCAACGTCTTCACGCAATTTGATTGTGAAATGGGCTCCGCCCTTACGTTTTAGAATTTCAGGTGTGATTTTTCCGTTATAATCATTATATCCCATAAAGGAGATGACAAGCTGATAATTATTTTCAGCTACATTTTCCATCACGAAACGTCCGTCATCACCAGTAAACAAGCCATGCTCTACCTTTGACCCGTCTGCTGATTTCAATTCCACATTCGCGAATGGTATTGTCTCTCCAGTCTTGGCGTCCACAACCCTACCCTTGATAGTGTAGCCTTGCGCCATCGCACTAAGAATACTGATGAAATAGAATAAAAGTGAAAGAATCTTTTTAATTGTCATAGAAAATAAATGTTCGTTGTTTGTATTATTAAGCAAATCTTTTTTTGTTCAGTCCTTAATAAGCATTTATAAAAAAGTGCATACGCTATTGAAAGCGTACGCACTAATTATTAATCTTCCTTTGGTTTCTCTACGTCTACTTCAGGAATTTCTTTTTCCTTGTTTTCATTATTTTGAGATTCCTCAGAAACAGTTACAGAACTGTCTTCTTTTTTCTCTGCCTGAGCATTCTCGTTCTCACGCATAAGTTCTTCATTACGAGATTCCCACTTTCGTTTGCCAAAGATTTTTTCAAGATCATCGGCAAATATCACCTCACGCTCAACAAGAAGTTCTGCCAACTTACGATGACCTTCAGCATTTTCACGCAACACCTGTTTTGCTCGCTCATACTGACTGTTAATCAACGTTTTGACTTCATCATCTATTAATTTTGCCGTCTCTTCCGAATATGGTTTCGTAAACGAATAGTCTGCCTGAGAATCATAGTAGCACAAGTTTGTAAGTTTGTCGCTCATACCATAATATGCCACCATAGCGTATGCCTGCTTAGTGCTTCGCTCCAAATCATTAATGGCTCCCGTACCAATTGTACCAAGAACCAGTTCTTCCGCAGCACGTCCTCCAAGAAGAGAACACATTTTGTCGAGAAGATTCTCTTTAGTGATCAACTGTCGCTCTTCTGGCAAATACCATGCGGCTCCTAAAGCCATTCCACGCGGAACGATTGTCACTTTCACCAATGGATCAGCATACTGAAGCATCCAACTGATTGTTGCATGTCCTGCCTCATGCACTGCAATAGACCATTTTTCAGAACGAGTGGTGATTTTATTTTTCTTCTCCAATCCACCGATAATTCTGTCGACGGCACTCAAGAAATCTTCCTTATCTACACGTGTCTTGTTACGACGAGCTGCTATCAAAGCTGCCTCATTGCAGACGTTGGCAATATCCGCACCGCTGAATCCTGGTGTCTGACGTGACAAGAAATCAACATCAATATCATCCGCAAGTTTCAATTTTGACAAATGGACATTGAAAATTGCCTTTCTATCATGAACATCCGGAAGATCAACGTGAATCTGACGGTCGAAACGTCCGGCACGGACCAATGCCTTATCAAGAATGTCGACGCGGTTTGTCGCAGCCAATAGGATGACACCAGAGTTTGTACCGAATCCATCCATCTCTGTAAGCAACTGGTTAAGAGTGCTTTCACGCTCATCGTTGCCACCGCCCATGCTTGCATTCTTGCCTCGAGCTCTACCGATGGCATCAATCTCGTCGATAAATATGATACATGGAGCCTTCTCTTTTGCCTGACGGAACAAATCTCTTACACGGCTTGCTCCCACACCGACAAACATCTCCACGAAATCAGAACCTGATAGAGAGAAGAACGGCACGTCAGCCTCACCAGCCACAGCCTTTGCAAGAAGAGTCTTACCTGTTCCCGGAGGGCCAACAAGGATAGCTCCTTTTGGAATCTTACCTCCAAGTTCTGTATAGCGGGCTGGATTCTTAAGGAATTCCACAATCTCCTCGACCTCCTGTTTAGCCTCACTTAATCCAGCTACATCTTTGAAAGTCACCTTGTTAGGATTGTTTCCTTTATCAAATAGCTGAGCCTTACTCTTTCCTACGTTGAACACGCCACCAGGACCTGCTCCTCCGCCACCCATTCTTTGCATGATGAACATCCAGAAGAATATAAGCAAGATGAATGGACCGAATGTGTAAAGGAATCCCTCAAACATACTGCTGTCTTCCGTAAATGTAAGGTCTACCTTTTCGACTCCATCCTCTTTCTGCCACTCTGTCAAATCCTCCGTGAAACGATCTGCTGAAGGTATCTTCACATGAACCTTAGGATTAGCGGCATATTTTGTAGAGTCGGAACCGAATGCGTTACGCATCTTGCCCTCCTTTACTGTAGCCTCAGCATATTTGTCGTTTGTGATGACGGTGATTTTAGAGACAGAATTGGTTTCCACAAGATACTTGATCTCGTTGTAGCCAATCTCCTTTGCTGAATGATTGTCGTCTGAAAAATAAATTCCAACCAAAAAGATCGCCACCAAGCCATACAGCCAATAAAGGCCTGATGATGACTTGAAATTTGGCATCTTTGGTTTATTGTTACTTTCTTGGGCCATATAATTTAATCTAAATCAGGTATTTCTGTTATCTTCGCGTCTTCCCATAGCTCCTCTATGCGATAAAACTCACGCATTTCCGGAAGCATAACGTGAACAATGATTTCTCCATAATCGATGGCAATCCACTGACCATTCTCATAACCATCCGCTACGATAAAATGAACCTTCAACTCACTTCTAACATAATGTTTCACGGAATCAGCGATGCTGACGACGTGAGTGGTCGAATTACCTTCACAAATCACGAAGTACGGACAGCTGTAGTTTTCCAACTCAGTCATATCTACAGTAACGATTTTCTTAGCCTTTCGTTCCTGCATTCCCTCAACTATCTTCTGAATAATAGTCTTTGTGTCTACTGTCATTAAATTCTTTGTTTATATTGCCAATAATTTCTTTTTTGCCTCTTCCACCTTGTCAAAATTGAACTCCGAAATAGTCTTATTCATAAGTGCTGTAATTCCGTCGTTGCAAAGGTTTCCTATGCTACCCTGATGTGTGTGGTGGATATTCTTGTTTGGCTTGAACTCTCCTGCCTCACATTCCAATCCCACTTTTTTGTATGCGTCTCTGAATGGCATTCCCTCAAGTGCCAGACGGTTGACCTCTTCCACACTGAAAATGAAATCATATTTTGGATCATCAAGAATATGCTCGTTGATTTTCACATCAGACATGATATGTGTGGTCATCTTGATACAATCCAACAATTCGCCGAATGATGGCATGAACACCTCTTTAATAATCTGCAAGTCACGGAAATATCCGCTTGGTAGATTATTGATAAGCATCATTATCTGCTGAGGTAGACTCTGGATTTTGTTGCATTTAGCACGAGTCAACTCAAATACGTCTGGATTCTTCTTGTGTGGCATGATGCTTGATCCTGTTGTGCACTCGTCTGGAAGTTTGATGAATCCAAAATTCTGCGACGTGAACATACAAGCGTCGAAAGCCAATTTTGATAGAGTGGCAGCAATACCTGCCAATGCGAATGACACAGTCTTCTCCATCTTACCACGACACATCTGCGCGTATACCACATTATAGTCCATAGTGTCAAATCCCAACAACTCTGTCGTCATCTGACGGTTCAAAGGGAACGACGAACCATAACCTGCTGCTGATCCCAGAGGATTTCTGTTAGTCACCTTCCATGCCGAAAGTAGAAGTTCCATATCGTCGGCAAGACTCTCTGCGTATGCGCCAAACCATAGTCCGAACGACGAAGGCATTGCGATCTGCAGATGGGTGTAACCTGGAAGAAGCACATTCTTATACTTCTCACTCTGCTGAATCAACACATTAAACAGACCCTCAACAGCCTCAACCACACTCTTGATCTGCTCTCTTGTCCACAATTTCATGTCGACAAGCACTTGGTCGTTACGTGAACGGCCACTGTGGATCTTCTTTCCCAAGTCGCCAAGCTTACGTGTGAGCATAAGTTCCACCTGAGAATGAACATCCTCTATTCCCTCTTCAATTACAAATTCTCCACGGTGTGCGGCCAAATAGATATTCTTCAGTTCCGCAAGCAACACAGGAAGTTCGTCTTTGGCGATCAAGCCAATCGACTCCAACATAGTGATATGAGCCATTGAGCCCAACACATCACACTCAGCCAAGTACAAATCCATCTCACGGTCTTTGCCAACCGTAAACTTCTCAATCTCTGCGTTTGTAGCCTTGCCTTTGTCCCACAACTTTGTAGCCATATCCGTAATTTAAAAGGGAGATGATATTACTTACCGTTTCCGATGAATTTCTTATTAAGGAAGATGTAAGATCCGATACCAGCAACAAACAAAATAGCTGCAACTACCAAAATAGCGTTATTTGTCAACTCTGCAAAGCTGTAAATAGCCAACAAAATAACTCCCAATAAAACTAAAATAGCCCCTAGGCTTCTCTTCAATTGATCCATATTCTTATCTTATTATACACAATTATACTGCAAATTACGCATAATTTTTTTTATATAACAAAAGTATGTGCCCAAAAAATAGCCGAATTGGCAAGAGAAAGACAAGAAAATTAAAAATTAGAAATGCTAAATGCTAAATTGTTATTGAATGCGGCGTTGTCATGATTGAGGTTTGTTAAGGACGGAACGTCCTAACCCCTCTTCCTTTGTGCGAGCCGTAGGCGAGCACACATAAAAACACAGAGGATAGAAGAAATAAGAGATAGTCTTCGATTTTTTGAAGAAAAGGATAAGAAAGCAAAACTTATAGTATTGCCTTTCAGGCAAAGTTTTTTGTATCATCGTCACTTCTCCCCGAGACATCGTCACGGGTTTCTCTCGCTTTGCTCGGTAACG
>CACZOA010000079.1 GCA_902782665.1 uncultured Bacteroidales bacterium | reverse complement strand
TGTATTCTTCGTCCATGTATGATCTACGGACCAAATGCGAAGGGTAATTTCCCTCGTTTGGCTAAGTTGGCGACGAAGGTGCCTGTATTTCCAGAATGGCATAATAAGCGATCGATGCTGTATATAGATAATCTTGCGGAGTTTGTGAAGCAGGCGATAATACGACAGTTGGAAGGAACATTCTATCCGCAGAATCGTGAGCAGGCAGACACAGTGGAGATTATCCGTTATTTTGCAAAGGCATCAGGACATAAGGTATGGATCACTAAATTGTTCAATCCATTTGTATGGTTGGGAAGTTTTGTGCTGCAACCGATCAATAAGATGTTTGCTACATACTATTATGATCCGGAGATGTCGAAAATGGATTTTGACTATCAGTTGGTAAGCTTCGACGAAAGTTTGAAGCGAGTTGCAGAAAGCCTAAACTACAACGCCTAGTGCATTTCTGCCCGGGGTGTAAATATTCTGTGGATAAAAATCCGTCTGTATTAGGAAGAAAGAACTAGAAAATTATATATTTTCGCAAGATTTTTCGTCAGACGTGAAAGTCAATGACGAGACAACTTGACTTTTAATGAAAAAATTAAGTAAAAAGTATTAGAAAAAATCAAAAGAAAAACCTAATGTGGTCTGATTTGTGTTGTCAGCTGCATAAAAGAAACAAACAATGGAGAATATATTGCCGCATGTGATAATTTTTGCGATCCTGCTTGTTGCAGAACTGCTATATTTTAGAATAGCCGATAAATATGATATTATCGACAAACCGAATTTGCGATCGTCACACACTCAGATCACACTCCTTGGAGGAGGTATAATTTTCATTTTTGGAGCTATCCTTTATGCCGCCTTTAATGGATTTAGGTATCCGTGGTTTTTGCTTGGTTTGCTCATGATCGGAGCTGTAAGTTTCTTGGATGACGTGAAGACGGTGCGTCCGAGATACAGATTGATGGTCCATTTCGCGGCAATGTTGCTGTTGTTCCAGCAGTGGGGCTATCTTGATCTCAGGTATTGGTGGTTCATCGCAGTTGGAATAGTGTTCTGCACAGGAGTGATCAATGTCTATAATTTCATGGATGGAATCAATGGAATCACAGGAGGATATTCATTGTCTGTGCTGATACCATTGATATTGTTGAATGAGGAGAGTCATTTCATCGACAGAAATCTATTGATAGTGTTGACGATGAGTGTCGTGATCTTCTGTTTCTTCAATTTCCGCAAGAAAGCTAGATGTTTTGCAGGCGACGTGGGTGCTGTCTCAATTGCGTTTGCCATTGTCTTTTTGATAGGCAGATACGTGTCATACACCGCAAATTTCTGGGCAGTGTTCTTGTTGTTGGTGTATGGAGTTGACGGATGTCTCACTATCTGTCACAGACTATTGTTACATGAAGACATCAGTATGCCACATAGAAAACATGCTTATCAGTTGATGGCGAATGAGTTGAAGATGCCGCATGTGTTAGTGTCAAGCATCTATATGTTGCTACAGTTGGTGATATCGTTAGGTGCTATTTTCCTACCTGTCGATCAATACACATATTTCGCAATCGTTTCTGCCTTGTTATGCGTGGCATATATCCTGTTTAAGATGAAATACTACCACCTACATGAAGAGTATTTGAAATCCAAAGGATTGTATGTCGATTGGAGGAAGAAAAAGAAAGAGGTGGTAGAAAAATACAGCGAGGAAGAGGAAGAAGAAAAATAAGACTGTTGAGGAATGAGAGTTTAGCTTTCTCAATGCCAATGTAATACGTGAAAAATATGATAATCGATAATAAATTTTTAGATAAGCTGTTGGAGCAGGCTGCTAGTAGTGAACGTAAGCGTACGGCGTTTGATATGCGCACTACGAACGCAGATAATTCACAGCGTATAATCAATGCGATGATGCCAGGTACAATTGTGCCGATTCATCGCCATACCAAGACCACAGAGTCGATGACAGTGTTGAGAGGCAAGTTGACGGAGGTGTTTTTCGACGACAATGGTAATGAGACAGCACGTTTCGAGCTTGGTCCATCCACAGGCAATTTGATGGTTCAGATACCTGCCGGCACATGGCATACGGTGGAAGTCAACGAGCCATGTGTCATTTTCGAGGCAAAAGATGGTGCGTATGAGCCAGTTGCTCCGGAAGATGTGATGCAAAAAAAGTGAATATAGTAGAACTCACTACATATAGCAATAATACATACGTTCAGATAGCTACACTTATGCGACAGCTGTCTGAACGTTGTGTTTTTACAGAGGAGAAACTGAAGGCAACGATAGAAGACAGAAATTGTCATCTCTACGTCGTTCAGGAGAATGATCGGATCATCGGTTGTGCGACACTCTGTGTTTTTCATTCACCCACAGGAGCAAAAGCATCAATAGAAGATGTGGTTGTGTTGTCAGACTATCGAGGACAGCATCTTGGCAAACAGTTGATGGAGCATGTGTTGGCTGAGGCACAGAAGTTGGCACCGATAGAACTGCATCTGACGTCGAATCCCAAACGTATCGTCGCCAACCTATTATACCAATCCCTTGGGTTTGAGAGAAAAGAGACAAATTGTTATATTATGAATTCGTAATTCATAATTCATAATGCGTAATTGTTGGGATAATCCACACATCTGGGAATTCTCGTAGAGACGCACGGACGTGCGTGTAATGATCAATTCATAATGCATAATTCGTAATGCGTAATTGTCGGAGAATACGTTTGTGGAATTGATTTTGATCGTAGGGGCGATCCCTTGTGGTCGCCCAGATTGGATATAAATAAACGAAATATAGCCCAGGGTGTAAACCCTGGGCTGTTTCGTTATTGTTGGTCTCGTTATAATGTTATGATTGTTATAAACAAAAAAAGACGCTGAAAAGCGTCTTTTTTTGTTGTCCTGCAAGGACTCGAACCCTGACAAGCAGTGCCAGAAACTGATGTGCTACCATTACACCACAAGACAATCATGTGTCAACCTCGGGTTGTTTCCCTCAATTGCGACGCAAAGGTAATGTTTAAATTTGAATGTACAAAGGAAAAATGAGGATTTTTTGAAAATTAGGTCTCTTTCTCTGTTTCTTATGTGAATAATGTGGAATGATACGTGGAATAGGGCAGAGTATAAAACAAAAAGACGAGGTTTCCCCCGTCTTTTTATAATATAGCATTACGCTTATTGAATTATCATTTATTCAAGTATTCGTCCATTGCGGCTGCAGCACGACGTCCGTCTCCCATAGCCAGGATCACTGTCGCTCCACCTCTTACGATATCACCTCCGGCAAACAACATTGGTATGCTGCTCTGCATGTTCTCGTTGACCTCGATAGTGCCTTTTCTGCCTACAGAAAGACCTGCTACTGAGTTTGGAACGATTGGGTTAGGTGACACACCGATGCTGACGATTACCTCGTCGCATTCAATCTCTTCGATGGCTCCTGGAATCTCAACTGGGCTTCTACGTCCACTCGCATCTGGCTCGCCAAGTTCCATCTTCTGCAAACGGACTTTTGTGACGCGTCCATTCTCGTCGCCGATATATTGGATAGGGTTGTGAAGTGTCATAAACTCAACGCCTTCCTCTTTTGCGTGGTGAACCTCCTCAAGACGAGCTGGCATCTCTTCCTCGCTACGGCGATATACGATGATGGCTCTCTCTGCTCCCATTCTCAAGGCTGTACGCACTGAGTCCATGGCTGTGTTTCCACCTCCCACAACGACTACGTTCTTGCCCTTCAAAACAGGGGTGTCGGTATCTGGATTGCCTGCGTCCATTAGGTTGACGCGGGTTAGATATTCGTTACTTGACATGATACCTGTCAGGTTCTCACCTTCGATGCCCATGAAACGTGGTAGTCCGGCTCCTGATGCGACGAAGATGCCTTTGAATCCGTCGGCTTTCAACTCGTCTACTGTGATAGTCTTTCCTACGATGCAGTTTTTGATGAACACAACGCCAAGAGCACGTAGATTGTCGATTTCTGCCTCTACCACTTTGTTAGGAAGACGGAATTCTGGGATACCATATTTCAACACTCCTCCGATTTCGTGCAATGCCTCGAATACAGTGACGTCGTATCCTTTCTTTATCATGTCGCCAGCGAAAGAAAGTCCTGCAGGACCACTTCCTACTACAGCTATCTTGATGCCGTTCTTCTTTATGTTTAGAGCGGACTTCTTTGTGTCGTTCTCACGAGCGTAGTCGGCAGCGAATCTTTCAAGATAACCGATAGCAACCGGCTCCTTCTTCATCTTGACATACATACACTGGCTTTCACACTGCTTCTCCTGTGGACAAACACGTCCGCAAACAGCTGGAAGGGCACTTGTCTCCTTTAGCACATCTGCAGCCTGGATAAACTCGCCACGTTCGATGTTCTTGATGAATCCTGGGATGTTGATGCTGACCGGACATCCTGTCATACAAGTAGGATTAGGGCAGTCCATACATCTGCTAGCCTCAGCTACAGCCTGTTCAGCTGTCAAACCTTGGTTTACCTCCTCACGGCATCTTGCTCTGTATTTTGGATCAAGCGAGTTCATCTGCACACGTGGCTGCGCAGTACGCTCTTTAGGTGATTTAGCTTTGCGTAGTTCTTCTCTCCACGCTTCGTTTCTATCTGTTGCCATAATCTTCTTTACTTTGCTATTTTTGCTTTTGCCTCCTGCTCCTGCTCTCTGTAAGCACCAAGACGCATAAGCATCTCATCGAAATCTACCTGGTGGGCGTCAAACTCTGGACCGTCAACGCACACAAACTTTGTTTTGCCACCTACTGTTATTCGGCATGCACCACACATTCCTGTTCCGTCGACCATGATTGTGTTAAGCGACGCTACTGTAGGAATATCATATTTCTTTGTTAGCAACGACACGAATTTCATCATGATCGCTGGTCCGATTGTCACACATAGATCAATCTTCTCTCGTTTTGCGATCTCTTCAATTCCGTCTGTCACACGACCTGCCTTGCCGTATGAACCGTCGTCTGTCATGATCACTACCTCATCTGAATACTCGCGTACTTGTTCCTCAAGGATGACAAGATCTTTTGTGCGGGCTGCCAACACTGAGATAACCTTGTTTCCTGCAGCCTTCATAGCCTTGATGATAGGAAGAAGTGGGGCTACACCAACACCACCGCCAGAACATACTACTGTTCCGAATTTCTCGATATGGGTTGCCTTACCAAGCGGACCTACTACATCCAATAACTCATCTCCAACATTTAGGTTGGTGATTTTGGTGGACGATGCACCAATTTTTTGAATCACAAGAGTAATTGTACCCTTCTCTGTGTCCGAATCCGCAATAGTCAACGGAATACGCTCTCCGTTAGCGTCAACACGCACGATAACGAAGTGTCCAGCTTTTCTCGAACGGGCAATCAATGGGGCTTTAACCTCCAGTTTCACCACGTTTTCTGAAAAGAACTCCTTACTTACTATTTTACTCATTGGTAAGAAAATGCTTTAGTTTTGTCAATTTTTACAAAAATACTACGTTTTTTTGGATTATTTGACCGGAATTGTAAAAAAATGATCCGTTGGATGGACAGGGAGGAATCCCTGTCCATTACATTCAAAACGGAATAATGTTATTCTTCGATCTTTCTCTTCTTCAGCTGCCAATAGTAGAAGATGAGCGAAAGACTTGTGTAGACTGCCGCCTGTATGATCAATCCCCAGTGGTAGAACGCTATGTCATTGATTGATGCACCCATAGTGTTGGTGCGGACGTATGCGTGTATTCCAAGTGATGACGGGAACAGATATGAGAAATACAACCATTTTTGTGGTATCTCTGAGATTGGCCAGCTGATTCCTGAGATGAATATCAGTGGCAAACTTAAGAACACGAACAGCATGATGCAGTCCTCACGTCGGTACACTAATACTGAGAACAATATTGAATATGAAATGCACGCGATCAGATATGGTACCATCCATGCGAGATATGTGCCGAATGTCGACATCTGTGGCAATCCGAATATTTTGTTGACTACTGCGAAGAAATATACCGCGTCTACAATATAGATTATGAAATAGGCAAGCATCTTGCCAAGGTAAATGTAGACGGGATTCCTGTATAGATCTCCTTTAGGAATAGCAAAACCGAAGTTCTGCTCACGTGTTCCTCCCATGTGCATTCCGATTCCCAACATCAGAGATTGCTGGATGATAAGCATCAGCACCGCAGGAATCAGGAACGATGAATATCCGCTCTGCGGGTTGTACATCGCTTTGGATTCGTAGTTTATAGGAGCTGCGGAAATTTCTGCCTCACGGTCTGTGGAGCTTCCTAATTTGCTCACTTTTATTTCTTTGTTCATGTTCTGTGCCACGACAGCGACGGTGATCATCAGGTTCTTGTAATACATCATGCTTGCCATGTCACAATAGACACCGACCACTGTTTGGCGACCTGCCGCGATATCGTTGGAAAATTCACGTGGAATACGTATGATACCGTAGGCATCCATGCTTTCGAGATATGTGCGGGCATTCTCCATTCCTGTGGCGTGCGAGATGATTTTTATATCTGGCGACGCGTCACAGCGACGTAGGAACTCTCGGCTTGTGTTGGTCTGACTGTCGTCCACCACTACCACAGGAACCTCTCTCACCACTTCGTTGTCGTAGATGTAGGCGTAGAGCAAAGGGTATGCGAGCGGAAGAATGATCACGAAGATCACGATACCGACGTCGGAAAAAATCTCCTTAAACTCATTATAGCATATTTGAAGTATCTTCATCTTTGTCTTTTTTATGCTTTGTAATTCACCTCGTTGAATGCTTTCTCATACACTTTGATGAAAAGCAGAGGAAGTCCGAGTATTGCCACAAGTATCGCGAATGATTTCCATACATAGATGATGGAATATCCGTCGAGCACTTGATTGACATATATCAGATAATAGTGGCGTAATGGCAACAGCCATGAGATCGCCTCCATGATTTTTGGCATTGCCATGACTGGGAATGTGAATCCGCACAATGAGATTGACAACACTCCGAGCAGAGATGCCACACTCATTGCCAATCGCATCTGTCCGGCTAGGATTCCGAAGATGGCTGTAGAGAATGCTTGCGACGCGAGTGTTACCAACAGCTGTATGCCAAGAAGTCGAAGCAACGAGCATGCGATCGGGAATCCATTGATTTTATAGAGATAGACGTCCATGAATGCGAACATCAGCATGTAGACGGCTGTCTGTGGCAACAGTTTCCCAGCTAAAGCAATCACCACATTCTCTCCTGCATCTTTATACCATTTCTTCTGTGTGCCTCGTTTCCATTCCAAACCGATCGAATAACATGTCGCAATGAATATTATAAGAAGCAATATCGCTGGTATAAACATGTTAGTCAGATAGATGGAGTAGTTGAGCGAAGGATTGTTCAACGGGTGTGACTCAACTGTGATAGGCTGAATCAATCCCATTATCCTGTCGTCATCCAAACCTTTAGCCGACAGTGTCGCTTTGGTGATCGCAAGCCCCGACAACTCTCCTAACACTTTCATGTTCTTGAAAAGGAATGATCCTGCCAAGAAGTATGCGTCGTTGGTGTAGAAATAGATTGTAGGAGTGCGTTGTGTAAGTGCTTTTTCGGATAGCCCCTGTGGCACATGCACAATTGCGAAAACCTCTCCTTTACGTAGGGCATCCTTGGCATCGGAGAAATTTTTGTATTTCACTGTCAGTTCTGTCTCCTGCATGGCGTCAAGTGTACGTAGAAGCGTGCGTGACACCTGGCTGTTATCGTCGTCGACCACAGCTGCAGGAATCTCATCTGGAGCTCCTTCTTCCATCACGTTGATAAACATGAAACTGAAGAAGACGGGAGCAATAAGCATACAGAATAGGTAGAGCGGACGACGTCTTGATATCTCGGCCTCTCTAATAGCCAACTTTTTTAATCTGCTAAAAATTGACTTTATATCCATACTCTTTTATCAGTTTATTTTGAAAATTTAATGACGAAGCCACCGGCCATCAGCCATCGTCTTTCGTCTATCGTTTATCGTCTATCGTTTACTTGACAATCGCACTCATTCCTGCAGCCAACTGCAGATTCTGAGACTCTGGACGCATCTTTACCTCGAATGTCTTAAGATCGTACTGTCCAAGTGCTTTTGTTGCTTTCCATACTGCGTAGCTGCCTACATTCTTCATTCCGCTTACTGTGGCGTTGATTGTAGTGTCTTTTGCTGGAATATAGACGTTGACTGTCTTGCCAATCTCAAATTCCTTTAGCAAATCTTCACGGATGTTGAATGTTAGATAAGCACCGTCGGCTTTAGCCACATTCATGATTGGGGCTCCTGAACCAACCAACTCGCCCTCTTCAGGGAAAATTTCAGTCACAACACCGTCAGCCAAAGCACGGATGATAGTCTCGTTGATATATGAGTTCACTTCTGCGATAGCACCTCTTGCTCTTGCCACCTGAGCGGCTGCGGCATCCTTGTCCTCTTTCTGGGCACCGTTCATAGCCATGTCATACTGTGATTTGGCAGCTTTCTCTGTAGCTTTGGCAGCTTCTAGTTGAGCGTATGCCTCATCTTTCTTCTGTGCTGCGATCACACCTTCGTTGTATAGTTTCTCGACTCTCTGGTATGTCTTCTCGTAAACATCAAGACCGGCTTTTGCCTTCTGCCACATTTCGTATGCTGCCTCAATCTGCTCACTGCGTGTGCCTGCCTGAGCCTTGTTCTGCAATGCCTGTGCTGCACGTCTTGCCGCTTCTGCCTGAGACAGTTTGGCTGCAACTTCAGGAGCCTCCATGATAGCAACTGTGTCTCCCTTCTTTACGAAGTCTCCCTCCTTCACTTTGATCTCCATCACACGAGAAGGAACCTTAGAAGACAAACGATAGTCTGATATTTCAACTTCTCCCTGAATGACTGGTTCTGGAGTCGAATGAGTTAATCCAATTAGAATTACTGATAGAATTACGACGATTACAATGATCGCGATAATGATCACACCGTTATTTTTCATCTTATTGTGTTTTTATTTTGTTTACTTTTTTGTTTTCCGCTTTCCGCCAATGTTGACGAAGATTGCTGACATTGACGAATGTTAATTATTTAGTGGGGCATTTGTATTTTGCCGAGTGATTTCTTCAAATACAAGTCTGCCAATAGAAGGTCGATTTCAGCCTCTACCGCTGTGCTTTGAGCTTTTAGCAATGCGGTCTCTGCTTGAAGGACGTCTGCGACGGGGATCATTCCCTCTTTCAATCCCACCTCAGCATAGCGAAGGTTTTCATGAGCCTCTTTCAAACTCTCTTTTGCTGTCTGGAGACGTTGGCTGGCTTCTGTCACCTTCTGCATGTTCTGGTTGACTTGCAATGTGATCTTCTCTTTAGCCTCGTCGTACTGGTATTCAGCGATTCTAGCCTCTTCCTTAGCCGCTCTCACCTTGTATATTCTCTCTCCACAAGTGACAACAGGCACTTTCAATACGACACCTACGTTCCACATTCCACCAAATTCGTTTTTGATTCCATCGAATGCGGATGGGTTTGTTGTTGTGTATCCACCCATAAGAGCCAATGTAGGAAGGTATTCGCTTCTTGCGATCTTCACCTTCTCTTCACCAATCTCTTTTGCAAGAGCAAGACTTTGCATCTCATATCGTGCGTTCAGAGCCTCTTCTACGTTGGCTGCGGATGATGTCTCTGGCACTACGAAACCTTCTGCGTCGATATTGATGTCGGCAAGTTCGATGTCTGAGTTCATGTCAAGTCCACAAATCTGGCAAAGTAACATCTTAGATAGAGTGATGCCGTTTTCAACCTGAATCACTGAAACTTTGGCTTCATTCAGTTTGACTTTTACTTTCAGACCGTCCGCTTTGGTTGCGAATCCGGCTTCGATAAGTCTTTCCACATCTTTATTGAGAGTGTCGATAGTGCGGAGATAGCTTTCCGCCAATCTTTTCTTCGATTGTAGTCCGACGATTCTCCAATAGGCTTCGTCTGTCTCAACTATCACGTCGTTCTCTTTTCCGACTGTTTGGGCGGTAGTCAATTGCTCCACTTTCTTCATTATATTATGGTAGGCTGCGATTTTACCGCCCATATATAAAGGTTGAGTCAGCATCACGGAGATGACACCGACGTTGGTGTTGTCTATTTCAAATTCTTTTACGATATCCGAACCGATGGCATTTAGTTTGGGAGCCATGGCAGAAGACAAATTGTTTGCCATGCCTTGAGTCATGTTTTGAGCCATGCCAGGCATGCTTTGCATCATCTGTGCTAGCTGTGGATTCTGCATCATCATCTGAAGCAATGCTGGATTTTGCATCGCCTCTTGCATCATTTGCTGCATTCCTTGTTGGGACATCTGTTGCATGCTCTGCCCCATAGCTGTTCCAGCGTTTGTTCCAAGATTGTTTAGCTTGTCTTGAGTCTCCTCGGAAAGAAGACTGATGTCTCTGGATGAAAGGATGTATGCTCCGGTGGCGGTGATGCGTGGTAAAAACTTTGTGAATGCTGCTTTTCTGTCGTAGTAGGCTTTCTGTTTCTTTGCATCAGCCATTTTCAAGTCGTTGTTGTTGCGGATAGCCAATGCACGGCAGCTGTCAAGAGTCAACACATGCGTCTCTGCGTTTGTTAATTGGATACTGCATATCAATGCTGTTAGTACTGAAATTATTTGTCTTCTCATATCGTTATGTATACACGCTGTTTTACTTTTGCAAATTTACATAAAGCCATTTGCAAAATTATCATCAAACAACTATTATTTGTTGACTAAAACGACTAAATGTATAAAGTTTGTGTGCTAAACGTCCGTTAGATTTTTTTAACATAAAATGTGTGTGAAAGTATTGTATATTTGATTTGTAATATAATGTTACTTGTTTTGCTATTTTTATTATAAAATGAAACTTGATCATACCTCTTTGCTTTTATTTTAAAAGTGAATACGTTTTTCTTATATAAATGCAAATGAAATCACATACGGATGCTCAAATAGCCTTAATTTTGCATTTGTAAAACGAACGGATTGAACATAAAACGAGCTATGCGTTTATATAATCGTAACTGCTTTGCAGTGAAAAAACGTAAAGCGAACCGAATTTAATGGGGCAATCTTATTAATTGATTGCCCCTTTATAAAATGAACTGGAAAAGGAGGAGAGCGATGAAGTTTACTAAAATGCATGGAATCTCCAACGATTACATTTATATCAATGGAGCGACTGAAAAGATAGACAATCTGAGTGAGACGGCAATTAAGTTGAGCGACCGTCACACTGGTATCGGTTCCGACGGTATCGTGATTATTTTGCCAAGCAAGACGTGTGATTTTAGAATGCGTATGTTCAACTCTGATGGTTCAGAGGCGGAGATGTGTGGTAATGCATCACGTTGTGTCGGCAAATATGTATATGATAAGGGGCTGACAAATAAGACAAAAGTGACTCTTGAAACTCTTGCAGGAGTTAAATTCCTTGATTTTCATGTTGTAGACGGAAAGGTTGATATGGTGACGGTGGATATGGGTGAGCCGATCTTGAAAGGTTTGGATATACCGACCACATTTGATTTGCCGACGGTGGTCAGCCAGCCGATCGAGGTGTTAGGCAAAACAAATCTGACTACCTGTGTCAGTATGGGAAATCCTCATTCTGTGATTTTTGTAGACAATGTCGACTCGTTGGATCTTGAGAAAATTGGCCCATCATACGAGTGTCATCCTGTATTCCCTCGCAAAACAAATACAGAGTTTGTTGAGGTTCATAATCGTTCAGAAGTGAAAATGAGAGTGTGGGAACGTGGTGCAGGCGAGACAATGGCTTGTGGTACGGGTGCTTGTGCTGTTGCTGTGGCTTGTGTGCTAAATGGATTGACTGACCGTGATGTTTGTGTGAAACTGCGAGGCGGTGACCTTCATATAAAATGGAGTGGGGAAGACAATCACGTCTACATGACCGGTCCTGCAACAACTGTTTTTGAGGGCGAAGTAGAAATTTGATTATACAATTCAGATAAGTTGGTATATGGTAACGATTAATGATAATTTTCAGAAACTGCCAGGCAGTTATCTGTTTTCTGAGATAGCAAAGAGAGTGGCTGCATATAAAGAGTCTAATCCGTCTGCACAAATTATCCGCATGGGTATTGGTGATGTTACTTTGCCATTGTGCGACGCGGTCATAAAGGCTATGCATAAGGCGGTGGATGAGATGGCAAACCAGTCTACTTTCCGAGGATATGGCCCAGAACAGGGATATAAATTCTTGATTGATACAATTATAAAGAATGATTTTGAACCTCGTGGAGTATCTCTTGAAAGTGATGAGGTTTTCATCAGCGACGGTGCAAAAAGTGATACTGGTAATATAGGTGATATTCTGGGGTTGGGAAATATTGTGGCTGTCACAGATCCTGTTTATCCTGTTTATGTCGACACGAATGTGATGGCTGGAAGAGCTGGCGATTTGCTTGCTGACGGACGTTGGAGCAAAATCGTTTATCTTCCATGCACGGCAGAAAATGGTTTTGTGCCTGAACTACCAAAAGAGAAAGTGGATGTGATCTATCTCTGTTTCCCAAACAATCCTACTGGCACAACATTGACTAAGTCGCAGCTTGCTGAGTGGGTGAAGTATGCTCTAGCTAACGATGCTTTGATCTTGTTCGACGCTGCATACGAGGCTTTCATTCAGGAGGCTGATGTGCCTCATTCGATATATGAGATTGAAGGAGCAAAAAAATGTGCTATTGAATTCCGTAGTTTCTCAAAGACTGCTGGTTTCACAGGCACGAGATGCGGCCTGACTATCATACCAAAGAGTGTGTTGGCAACAAATGAGAAGGGGGAGAAAGTTCAGTTGAATAAGTTATGGAACCGTCGCCAGTGCACAAAATTCAATGGCACTGCATACGTTATCCAGCGTGCGGCTGAGGCTGTCTACAGTGAGGAAGGAAAGAGACAGGTGAAGGATATGATCGATTATTATATAACTAATGCCAAGATAATCAGGAATGGTCTTGAAGCTGCTGGGTATACTGTGTTCGGAGGCAAAAACAGTCCGTATGTTTGGGCAAAGACGCCTGACGGAATGGATTCGTGGAGTTTCTTTGATTACTTGTTGAAGGAGAAGAATATTGTTGCCACTCCTGGTGTCGGATTTGGAGTCAGTGGAGAAGGATATATACGATTCTCTGCGTTGGGAGACAAAGACGCTACAATCGAAGCCATGAAGAGACTTGGATAGATTGTAGAAATACGAAAACGATGTTATTTCTAAAAATGTGTCATAATGCAAAACGACTGGGGATGAAATCCTTGGCCGTTTTGTTTTTTATTACATGACTATATATTGCAAATGAAAAAAAGGCGGAACATTTGTTCCGCCTTTTGTATTATTTCTTTGAGCCTTTATCTTGGCTTTCTTCGATAGCTTCTTCTATCGCTAATTCTTCTTTTTCGGGGTTTAGGCTTATTTCTGCTCCATCCTTATCGATAAACTTATATTGAAGCATACCGAAATCTTCGTTTTTCAGCAGATTGAATTTACAGTATTTGCGGCGCCACTTCCATTTCAAACTGTTGAAGAAGAATCCACTATTTAAATATGTGTAGACGTATGGATGCACGAAAATCGTGAAATCTGTGATTTTCTTCTCTTCCTTCACATAACGGATCTTCTCTTCGATCTCATGTTCAAACAGGATTGACGGCTGAGCCTTTCCTGTTCCGTGGCAAGTAGGGCAAACCTCTTCTGTCTTGATATTGGTTACTGGGCGCACACGATGGCGTGTGATCTGCATTAGGCAGAACTTGCTCAATGGCAGGATGTTGTGGCGGGCTTTGTCGCGAGCCATGTTCTGACGCATTCTGTCGTATAGAGCGACGCGGTTTTCTCCCTTGGCCATATCAATGAAGTCGATCACTACGATACCTCCGATATCACGTAGACGCAATTGTCTTGCGATTTCGTCAGCGGCTGCAAGGTTGACTTCAAGCGCGTTTGTCTCCTGGTCGTTGCTGCTTTTTGAACGGTTTCCGCTGTTGACGTCGATCACCATCAAAGCTTCTGTCTGCTCGATCACCAGATACGCGCTGTTCTTGAACACGACTGTTCTGCCGAATGAACTCTTGATCTGTTTGGTCACCTTGTAGAAATCAAACAATGGAATGTCATCCTCGTAATACTGGACGATATCTTTCTTTTCTGGGGCGATTTGGTTTACGTAGCTGATGACCTCTTTGTAGACATTCTTGTCGTTGACGACGATGCTGTCATAGTCAGGAGAGAGCGTGTCGCGGAGCAGGCCAGTCACAGAGTCCATCTCTTTGAGCACAAGTTTGGGCAGATCCTCTTTGTTGAGGTTGGCAACCATGTCCTCCCATTTGTTGATCAAATCTTCAAGTTCTTCTTTGAAATCAGCCTCTTCTTTGCCCTCCGACATTGTACGTGCGATGCAGCCGAAGTTTTTAGGCAGACATTTGGAAAGGATCTCCTTGATACGTTTCCTTTCTGCATTCGACTTGATTTTCTGAGACACGAACACCTTGTCAGACAATGGGACAAGCACGAGGAATCTTCCCGCGATGGTGATTTCCGCAGTCAGACGTGGACCTTTTGTAGAGATTGGCTCTTTCTCAATCTGCACCAATATTTCCTGTCCTGGAGCAAGAACATCCTTGATGTCACCGTTCTTTTCCAAGATTGGATCAAGCTCTACATCCTGCACTTTAGGTGCTCGGCTTCCTTCCATAAGGACGTTGCGAAGGAATCGTTGTGTTGAGCGATAGCCTCTGCCTAGGTCCTGATAGTGGAGAAATGCACCTTTGTCGTATCCCACGTCGATGAAGGCGGCGTTAAGTCCAGGCATTAGTTTCTTTACCTTGCCCAGATAGATGTTGGCCACGGCGTACTTGTTTTCCGTTCCTCTGTTCTCCGAGTGGTAGGATGCGAGTTTCTTGTCCTCAAGGAGGGCAATCTTTACTTCGTTTTCCTGAACGTCAATAATAAGTTCGTTATTCACTTTTAATTGTTTTTTTTGAGGACAAATTGCAATCTTATAAATTTGTAAGACATCTGTATGATAAACCCATATTCGTGTCTAGACGGGATAATGTTTTGAATAACAATTGATTGCATTGTCTTTATGGTCTTAGATAAAAAGAAAGAACAAACACTGAGCTTTTTACGGCAATCAACGTTTGTTCTTAGCTTTCTTTTTGCAAAATACCGCGAAGGATTATTTCTTCTTATGACGATCCTTCTTTAGTCTTTTTTTGCGCTTGTGAGTAGACATTTTATGTCTTTTTCTCTTCTTACCGCTTGGCATAATCTAATGTATTAATAATTTTTACTAAAGTTCAATTCCGGCTTATTTCTTGCCTTCTACGCTCATATAGTCTCCATTCTCATAAATGAAGTCCTTTGTCGCCTTGAACGCAGCTATCTTGTGCTCAGGGATGATGATTGTGCTCTTCTGAGTGATGTTTCTACCAGTCTTCTCTTTTCTTGTCTTTACTAGGAAAGTACCGAATCCGCGTAAGTAAATGTTGTCACCTTTACGCATCGCTCTCTTAACCTCCGACATAAAACCCTCAACTACAATAAGCGTATCTTCACGGCTAATTCCTGTGCGTACAGATATCTCATTAACTAATTCTGCCTTTGTCATCTTTCTTAAATTTCAAAATTTGATACAAAAGTAGAGAAAGATTGTCTTATTTGCAAAAAGTATTTGAAAAAAAACTCATTAGGGGATATTTTGCATTTCGTTTTTGAAGAGTAAGCACAAAAAACTTATTTTTGTATTGTCTCACTCGCTATTTTAGTGATTCACATTAAGAAAGAAGGATGATATTCATGGATTCAAAACTACATCAGAATGTAATGTCTTTTGTGTCGTTTCTTGGCGCAATCTCTTTCTGTGTCGATGTGTGTGCTGAGGAACTGGAAAAGGAAGAAAAACGTTCTGTTGTTGACGAATATATATTTACTTATAATGATAATGACTCTGTCTCATCACCTGTTTCTTATAATATAGATGAGATTGTTGTTGTCGGTTATGGTGTGGCCCGCAAAAAAGATTTGACTGGTGCCAATGCGACTCTTTCTCCATCACAGTCTATTCAAGGTGAAAATGGCAATGTTGAAAATGCAATACAGGGTAAGATTGCAGGTGTTGATGTGTCGATGAGTGAGGGTGGCGAAATGGGTGAGGTTGAAATCACAGTGCGTGGCGGTACGTCTATCACCGGTAATAATGCTCCTTTATATATAGTGGATGGCTTTCCCGTCGACAATATTTCCAATATATCTCCTTCCGACATTGAGAGGATAGATGTGTTGAAAGACGCAGCAGCTGCTGCTGTCTATGGTGCAAGATCAGCTTCTGGTGTTGTTTTGGTCACTACAAAGAGAGCAAAAGAGAATGGCTTGAAGACATCGTATAAATCTCAATACGGATTCCGTACTTTTAAGAATAAACTGAAGGTGTTGTCGCCATACGATTATGCGAAATTCTGTTATGAGACAGCTGCGATGAAGAGCGAGGAAGCATTGGAATCATTTACTTCCGTGTATGGTTCTTACGATGAACTTGCCAAATATCAGTCTGTCGCGCAGAATGATTGGGTGGATCAATTGTTTGGTGAGAACGGATTCTTCATGAATCAGTCTGTTATCACGACTTATAAAAACGACAAAACAGCATTCAAAATAGCATACGATTTCAATGATAACAATGGAATTGTTGTCGGGCAGAATTCGCGTCGACATAATTTTGGCATGAATATCAATCATGAGGTGTCAAAATATTTGTCGTTTGATTTGAAAACCTCATATTTTAATAAGGTGCAGAATGGTGCGGGAGTCTCGACGGAAGGCAGCAATACGGATGCCCGCTTGAGAAATGCATTCCTTTATTCCCCTTTGAATATTGAAGACGTGGATGAGTTTGAGACTGTGTCGAGCACGTATAATCCGATTGAGGTGAACAACGCCGATTATCGTAAGCATATTCAGAATGGAGTGAAGGGCGATTTTGGTGTTACGATTTCCCCCGTCTCATTTTTCAATTTGAATTCGCAGATTGGTGTGGATGGTTTGTTCCGTGAGACGGATCGCTGTTATGGAGTCGGCACGTCGCAGGCATTGAAGAATGGAAACGCTCCAATGGCATCTGTCCTCAACTTACGTCAGTCCACTTTCAGAAATTCCAACACTGCTCATTTTTATCCTTTGCAGAAACTGAAACGTCATTCTTTAACATTACTTGTCGGAGAAGAATTTATAAAGAAGAAAGAAAGCTATATTCAAAGCGAAAGCAGATATTTCCCTGAATATTTGAATGCTGAGCAGTGTATTGCCAACATGAGTCTTGGTTCTCCGCAACCGTCCAATTCAGCAGTCTTGCCTAATGATGTGATTTTGTCGTATTTTGGACGTGCAAACTATTCTTTTAAGGAAAGATATTTGTTTTCAGCTACTTACAGAGCCGACAGATCAAGCAAATTTGCGTCGGACAAACAATGGGGATATTTCCCATCAGCTTCAGTTGGCTGGAGATTCAGTGAAGAGGATTTTATCGCTCAATCTTCAGTATCAAAAGTTTTAAGCAATGCGAAATTGAGATACAGTATCGGTGCGACGGGAAACAATCGCATCAGCAATAATCTTTACCAGCAGGTCTATTCGTCGCCATCTGATGCTGACGGAGTGCTAGAGATTGATGGTGAATATCTCTCATATTTGAAGACGGGAGAGTATAAACCAAATCCTGATCTTACTTGGGAGACAACGGTTTCGCGCAATATCGGTCTTGATCTTGGTTTACTAAACAATCGAATCCAACTGACATTTGATATCTATCGCAATACAACTGAGGATTTGCTTTTGCAGACAAAACTTCCATACTCTTCTGGATATACTTACATGATGCAGAATGTCGGATCTACAGAGAATAAGGGAGTGGAGTTGTCATTGAACATAGGTGTTGTCAACAGAAAGAATTTCAAGTTCGACGTCGATTTTAATATTGCTTTTGCAGATACGAAGGTCAAAAGCTTAGGTGGAGCGGACAAGATGGAGATGTCATCTGGTTGGGCAGGTTCGGAGATCACAGGAGATTATATCCTTGAGGTGGGGGAGAGCGTAGGCAGGATGTATGGATATGAAACGGATGGCTGGTATACAGTGGATGACTTTGAGTATGAAGACGGTGCATACAAATTAAAGGAAGGCATTGTTTCTGATGCCACATTGTTGGCTGGCACTATCCGCCCCGGATCATTGCGTTTGAAGGATCAGAATGGCGACGGTACGATTGATGAATCGGATAAGGTGGTGATAGGAAACGCGTTGCCGAAGCATACTGGAGGATTAGGCTTGAATTTCAAGATCTGGAGCTTTGACTTGTCAGCCGATTTCTATTGGAAATATGGAGGAGACGTGTACAATGCCAATAAAATTGAGAATACCACGACCAACAAATACTCATATAGAAATATGTCTGCTGACGTAGAAGGATGTTGGACATATTTAAATGGAGATGGCGGATTAGCGTCGCCGGAGGAGATGGCACAGATAAATGCAGATGCCACAATGTGGTCGCCGATAATGGCGAGGTATGTGTTCCATTCGTGGGCTGTTGAAGACGGTTCGTTCCTTCGTCTGAAGCAGTTGACATTGGGCTATACGTTGCCAAGCAATGTGGTTAAGAAGGTAAATATGTCGAAGGTGCGTGTGTATGCGTCAGCCAGCAACCTTTTTTGCTGGACAAAATACAGCGGTTTTGATCCTGAGGTCAGTGTGAGAAGAGCGACGTCGGCCACACCTTCTGTGGATTATTCCGCGTATCCGAGAAGCATGACGTTTGCATTCGGATTGGATGTTAATTTTTAGATGAATCATTTAAACGGAATTTTTTGTGATTTGTTACATTGTCACCTCTGTTTTTGTATATTTTTAAGTGATTTTTATGCTTTTTTTTCAGTTATTTGTTTTTTTTAACATTTTTTTATTAGTATTGCAAAGTATTCCAAATTTTGGATGCAGTGTTTTTAATAGGGTATTTAGTTAGTCCTTTAGGACCCAATGTGGACACATTATGATAAAAACCGAGATTCAAAATTCAGCTATGCTGAAGCGGGCGAAATTTAGATGTGTGATTTGCTTGCTACTATTTTTATTATCATCAGTTAAGGTTTCTGCAAGAGATGTGGGAGCCCCTAATATTGATTTCTCAGATGGAAATTTCAATGGCTGGACGATGGAAACAGGAAGCTTTTATCGTCAGGCGGATAGCACATGTACGTATGAATGGACAAGCTCTGTGACGCGAGAGAACGATCGTTTCAAACTTATAGATGCGGCAATTTCGTCATATGATCCGATTATTAGTTGTGATGAGTTTAAGCAAAATCCGTTTTCTGATGGTGCGATTACGATGCGAATAGGAACTCCAGGATATGGATCTGGTGCGGAAGGAAACGGAACAGTTAAGGCTGCAGCCGAGAGAGCAACATATAAGTTTGTTGTTACAGAAGAATCAAAAGCCCTGATTTTGAATTTTGCTTGTGTGCTTCATGATCCGGTTTCTACTGGACCTAACGCAAGAGCAGAACATTCAGGAGAGCAAATTCCACATTTTGGAATGAATGTAGAGTTTAAGAGTCCTAGTGGAGTAGTATCAACAGAGGCATGTGCGTCATTTGAAAGTACAGCCAACAAGACTGCTACATATTTGAAACAACCGACAGTGCCTTGTGCGTACTCTTCAGACAGAAACAGATTGTCAAATTATGCCTATTTGCCTTGGACATCAACAATTTATGATTTGACAAACAAAGTCGGTTATGAGGTGACAATCACATTCATGACCCATGACTGTTTGCGTGTGCAGAATAATAAAGAAGGTGCTGGAGGACATGAGGCATATGGATATTTCTATGCTGAGACAACAGATTTGGTGTTGGATGTGAACAACTGTGAGAGTAGTGGAGAGAATGCCACAATTAAGGCTCCTAAGGGTTTTGCTCATTATGAATGGAAGGTAGACGGAAATGATAGCCCAATGTTCATTTTTAATGGGGCAGACAGTAGTGAAGTGGAAATTGACCGTCGATTGATGACTTCCAATTCTAAGTATACATGTACTATGCGAGGAGAGTTGGCAAGTTGTAGTTCGATAACATTGGAGACGGAATTGCTTCCTGTCTCTGTAAAGCCAGATATTAAATTTAACGTCGGATGTAGCGGCTTTGTGGAGTTTACAAACGCATCTACTTTGAATACTACAGATGATGAATTGTTCAAGTATAATTGGGACTTTGGTGATGGACACAACTCTGTTTTGGAAAATACAGAGCATACATATACAAAGTATGGTAATTATAAGGTGAAACTGACGGCCGTAACTAAGCATGGATGTTCGGGAACGGACTCTTTCAATGTGACTATTCCTGATTATCCTACTGTGATTATAGATGGCCAGGACACTGTTTGTCAGGGAGCGACTGTAGAGTTGTTCGCACAGAACATATCTCAAAATTCAACTGTCACTTGGATGGATTCGTCAAAGACGATAATAAGCAATGACTTTAGTACGAAGGTGACAATTGATAATAGTAGTTGGTTTTATGTTCATGTGGTTGACGACCTTTCTTGTGGATATGACGACTCTCTATATATCAATCGAGTTTTGATGCCAAATATCAAGTTGAGTGCGACAAAAGATACCGTTTGTTCTGGAGATTCAACGCGTATTACCGCATCCAGTCTGGTGTCGTGCACGTATGCGTGGAGTAATGGAAAAACGGGATCTCGTGTTCAAGTTATTCCTACACAGACACAGACATATAAATGTCAAGCAATTTCATTAAATTTTGGTTGTATTGCTGAAGATTCCATTAAAATTCATGTAAATCCATCACCAATAGTTGATCTTTGGGCTCCAGATGAACTATGTTCTGGAGAAAGATCTAATGTTTATGGTATAGGAGCGGAAAACTACGAATGGGACTTGGGTAAAGATCCTTTATCAGGACAAGATATTGTTTATAGTGGTCCTTCAATGGAGATAATGCCTTATTCAGATACATCATATACTGTGATAGGTTATGATAAATATGGATGTAAAGGAACTGCGAGCAGAAAAGTGCGTATCAAGCAGAGTCCACTTGTGCAGATAGCAGATTTGGTGGATGAGGTTTGTCCAGACGAACAGGCGAAAGTCTCAATGCTTTCCGCACAGGGATATACGTTTGAGTGGCAAGATGGTTCAACTAATTCAACTTTGCAAAAGAAAATCAAAGAAAATGAGATTTGGAAAGTAAAGGTGAGTTTGAATGGTTGTACGGATTCGATGTCTGTTCCAGTATACGTATTCCAGCTTCCTTTGGTTGCTATTTTATCTAAAGATGAAGTTTGTGCATTAGATACTGTTAAATTGTCTGTTGTTGGAACTCCGGATAGAATAGAATGGATTTATCCTCCAGCAGGAAGTGATTCTGTCGCATTTGATATTCCAGATGGACCAACAGAGTATCAGGTTGTAGGTTATAGTGTGGAAGGATGTCCAAATCCTGTCACAAAGATTGTCAATGTCAACATTCCGGTTCAGGTGGATATCATTGCTCCAGACAGCGTTTGTGTAGGCAACAAAGCGGAATTGGCTTTTCAAGGAAATGTAGAAAGTCAGAGATGGTATGCTGGAGATACGTATTTTGATTTCCAGAAAGAGACAAGCTTCTTAGTGAGGGAGCCTGTATGGATCAAACTTGAAAGTACAGATAAGAATGGCTGTAAGTCGAAAGATTCGACTTATGTGGATACGATTGCTCGTCCTATTATAGAAATAGTTGGCGATTTTGAGGTTTGTCCGGGTGAAGCCGCCAAGGTCGATGCGGTTGGTGCTATCGAGTATGAATGGCATGATGGAGTGAAGGGAGCACACCGAGCATTCAAGATAAATGAAGAGACATTAAAAGTTACTGTGACAGGAAGTCGTAAGGGATGTGTGTCGCAAGCAAGTGCTATCCTAGGAACTCTTCCTGTACCAGAATTGTGGGTTGATGGAGATAGTGTTGTCTGTCCTGGAAAATACACTTCAATTAAGGCTCATGGTGCGGCTACGTATAATTGGGGTTATGGTTTGGATGGAGAGTCATTGGAAGTTTCTCCGTCTGTCCCTACAAAATATACATTGACTGGTATTGGTGATAATGGATGTCAGTCAACAAAAGTTGTGACTGTGTCATTGCGAGAGGTGCCAAATGTTACGATAACTGGTGATATAAACGTTTGCAAAGATAGCGTCGCAACGATAGTCGCATCTGGTGCTATGGATTATTCATGGAAACACGGTAAACAGGGTGAGACTTTGGTTGAGAAAATTACTGGAGAGACTACATTTGAGGTTATTGGTGTGGATTCCTTCGGTTGCGAGAATACAGCTTCATTCACAATTCTTCCTGTTGATCCACCTGTGCTTTCTTATTTGGGTAGTGTGGATGCATGTAAGGGTGAATATGTGCACTTACGTGCTCAGGGAGCCACTACATTTGAATGGTATTATGGAAATGATACCGTCTATACTCCAAATCTAGATTTCATTCCAGAATCAGATATGTACGTAAAACTAGTCGGAACTCGTTTGAATTGTTCGTCAGATATGAATATCTTTATTCATCAGCTGACTCCGCCTAATGTGCTAATCACAGGAGATAAGATAGTATGTCCTGGTGATAAGGCTACGATTACTGCATCAGGAGCAAAATCGTATAAATGGAATACAAATGAGGTTGGCCCTACAATTACTCAGTATCCAATGCTGACCACTACATATTATGTCACAGGAACAGATGATAATGGTTGTACTAACACTGTGCCATACGAACTAGATGTTTACAAACTTCCTAAACTTGACATCAAGTTGTCGTCGGTAGAAGGATGTGCTGATGAGGGAGACAAAGTCAGACTTTCTGCGTCGGGTGCTATTTTCTATGAGTGGAGTGCTGAACCTGAACCAGAGGATCTGTCAGCAAACTACAATTCTGAGTCTATGGAAATAGCCATTTTTGCTGACACAAAGTTCACGTTGGTCGGTCGAGATGAAAATGGATGTGTTTCGTCAACTTATAAAAGTGTGACTCTTGCGAACCGTCGTACATTTGATTTCTCTGTCACTCCTGGATGGATCGATGAGACAAACCCAACAGTTCAGTTTGTTGGATTATCGCCAGTTGAGGCAGAATGGACATGGCAGCCATATTCTACAGCTCAAGAGTTGAAAGGACGTACAATGAATTACCGTTATGAAACAGAAAAAGTGGGAGATTCTGTAAGTGTGTTAGTACGTGCTGTGGATGCCGCAGGATGTGTGTATGAGGGCGTTACATCATTGTATGTATGGAAAGATATTTGGGCTCCAGAGGCATTCACTCCTAACGGCGACGAGAAAAACGATGGCTTCAGATTCTATGGAGGCCGCTACGTTGACGAATTCTCATATATCATATACAACCGTCTTGGTGAGATTATGTATGAAGGAAGAGGAATGGAAGACAGTTGGGATGGAAAATGGAACGGAAAGGAGTGTCCATGGGGTGTATATGGATGGGTTTACAAATACAAGTGTAAGTTTGGAAACCTTGAAAGAGACGGTGAAAATCGTGGATTTGTTACCCTTGTAAGATAAAAGATGAGATGAAAAGACTTCTACAAATAATATTGTCAATATGGATGGCGGGGATGTGTGCCCATGCACAGGATTACACATTCTCCAACCATAATATTGTGCCATTTAGTCTGAATCCTGCGATGGCTGGAAACGCAAACGCTATACGTTTGGGTTTGAACTATCGTCAGCAGTGGCCAAAATTGGGGAATAAGTACAATACTGTCAGAGCCTCGTACGACCAGAATTTCTACAAACGAATGTGTTCCGCAGGTCTGTCGTATGCGATGGATAGTTATGCTGCTGGTATCTACAGAACGAATGAGATAGGTTTGGTTTATGCCCATACTTTCCAGTTGAAGAGTGGAAAAGCGAACAAATTCTCAGTCACGGCAAATGATGGTATCTTCCTACGTCTCGGAGTGCAGGGGTCGTTATTCATAAACAAGTTTGACTTAAGCAAAGTGACGTTCGCCGACCAATATGATTTAGGTACTGGTAATCTGTATGGCACTGCTACAACAGAAGAGTTTGAAAACGAGACTTTCCGTTTTGCGGATTTCAATGTGGGCGCTGCTTTATGTTTTAAGGGATTTTTGACCTTGGGTGCAGCCATGTACCACTTGTCTGAACCAGAAAACGGATTTCAAAAGACAGGAAATAATGTTTTGTATCGTCGTTTTGTTGGTCATCTCAACTACATTAAGGATTTGGAGCTTACTAATGGTTTGTTCGGACGTAATACATTGTCAGACACGTATCTGTTTGCAAACGCGACGTATCAGAAACAGGATGTATGGAAACAGTTGGATTTCGGTGTGGGAGGATTCTTCTCTCCGTTTATGGCAGGCATATCATTGAAGTCAGATTTGTCTGAGGTCTCTTATGTTTCATTTATGGTAGGAACTTCGATTAAGAATTTCCAAGCCTATTATGTATATGATTTATTTACGTCACAAAAAAAGAACGGATCTTGGTCACATGAAATCGCTTTGATATATATCATCCGTACTGTGGAGAGGTATCCTTGTCCGGTTGTTTATTGGTAAAATTCGGAGTATCCATATAGAGATAATATTGATAGCTGTTCAGCATACTTTTGGTGAAAAAGTGTGTTCTATATGTAGAAAAATACAGTTTCTCTTTGTCTGTATATAAAAAAAACTACATTTGCTAAAACTTTATTACTCTAAGCTCGAATGAAGATTGTGATTTAGAGTCTGTCATTAGATAGACATTCAAATTACATCGGAAAAGAAAACACATATTCTTATTAAAATAACGTACTATGGAAAACTTATACTCATTCAATGTACTCAGTCTTTTTAGGACACTGGCAATTTCGGCCGGCTGTCTGTCTGCAGTCACCGCATCTGCAGCTCTAAAAATCACTGAGATTATGCCGAGCAATATTTCCACTATAGTCAGCGATATATATGATTATAATGGTTATGTTGAGATTTATAACGATGGAGAACAGCTCGATCTTAATGGTTGGACTGTGACAAATGAGAAGGAAGGAAAGACGGAATGGACATTACGTCTCTCTCAATCGCATGTTATCAAGAAAGGTTACAACTTGCTTTTCTTTGCAAAGGATGATGTTGATGAAACGAATGGTAATACCGCTTCCAATATTAATCCATTGTTTGCTGGTACAGTATCTCAAAAACTTACGTCTGATGCGGGCAAACTGATTCTTTCAAATGGTTCACAGACTATTTCAATGGAATATCCAAAGCAGTATCCGCATATTTCCTATGGCGACGGTGGATATATGATCCCTTCGCCTGGAACAGAAAATACTGCAGCTTATAGTATATCGGACAGAGTAGCGTCTCCTAAATTTGCAGGAACAGAGCCAGGTGTGATATATGCTGGTGGCAATGCCACTGTTCAACTTCAGTGTTCTACAGATGGAGCCAAGATATATTATACTCTGGATGGAAGTATGCCTACAGAAGAAAAAGGCTTGGTGTATGATTCGCCAATCGCTCTCAATAAGACGGCTGTTGTACGTGCGAGAGCATATAAAGATGGTAAACTTTATAGCGACGTTGTTACAGGATCTTATTTGTTCACAGATGAGATTTATGCTACTTGCGGTACTTCCAAACTGCCGATTGTCTCAATCTCTTCAGACGATGAACATTTCTACGATAATCAGCTTGGATTATGTGTGAAGGGTACTAATGGAGCTCAGTCGACATGTTCAACGGATAATAATCGTGCCAACTATTATCAAAAATGGATGCGTCCTGCTAACTTTGAATATATAGTCGACGGTAAGGTAGTTGACAATCAGGAGGTTGAAGTAGGTGTGTTTGGAGCATGTTCTCGTCAACATACTGTAAAGAGCTTTAAGATCAAGGCTAACAAGCGTACAGGAAGCAACAAATTCCAATACACTAAATTTTTCAAGGACAGAAGCTACACAAAATATAAAGCCCTTGCCCTTCGTAATGGAGGAAATGGATTTTATATGCATCCACGTTGGAGAGAAGGATTCATGCAGTCGCTTGTAAAAGGATTGAATGTTGACTATCAGGCTTACCAGCCTGTCGCTTACTTCTTGAATGGTGAGTATAAGGGCTTGATGGGTCTTCGTGAACGTACAGATGAGGATTATATAGAGTCTAATTATGGTTACGAAGAGGATGAGATCGAATATCTTCGTGTGATGAAAGATGTCGGTAAGTATGTGGCTCAAATTGGAACGGATGAGGCATATTATAATATGGAGCAGTATGCCGCTAGTAATAACGCAGATGCGGACTTCTACGATAAATTGTCTCAGATGATGGATATCGATGAGTATATTGATTATCAGATTATCCAGCAGTTTATTGCGAATACGGATTGGGTAAACAACAACATAAAAGTCTGGAGAAAGAAAGACGGTGGTAAATTCCGTTGGATTTTGTTTGACACAGATTTCGGTTTGTCTACAAGTTCAACTCCATCCAGCAATATGTTGAATTTCTGTATGAAAGGAAATACTACTGACAACTCGGGAGCTTCAAATACAGGAGGTAATACTTGGCCAGGTGGCGGTATCGGCGGTGGCGGCATCGGCGGTGGCCTCGGTATGGGAGGATTCGGTTTCGGCGCGATTGTAGACGCAAAATATTGTACTCTATTCAATGGATGTATGCAGAATGAGGATTTCAAGTACCACTTCTTGGATAGATACACATATTTGCTTGAGACGCTGTTTACTCAGACTCGTATTACAACAGTGTGTGATTCTATATCGGCCCTTGTTAAAGAGGAGGCTTGTGCGACGATTGAAGCTGGAAATATTGGAGGTGGCACACAGCAGCAGTATGACAATGCTATTCAAAGCATGATGAATTTTGCTCAGCAACGTCCTGACATTATAGAGAAACAGCTTGTCTACCACTATGGTGTACAGTCGACTAAAGCCAATGTCTTGGTTCGCATGACCTTTAGTGGAAATGCTCCTGAATATAAATTCTTGGTCAACAAGATTGCTAACACTTCTGATTATAGCCGTCAGCTATATATAGGAGAGAGACTAAAAGTAGAATTGCGTGTGCCAACAGGATATAAGATTCAGTCGTGGAAAATCAATGGAGAGACAAAGAATGGTACTGCAACGTCTTACCTAGATACAGTAGCGGCTTCAGGAATGAATATTGAGGTGGTATTCGCAGCCGACGCTGATTTCAAACTTCCTAAGTTGTTCATCAACGAGGTTTGTGCTTCTAACAATAAAACAGAAGATGAGTACGGATCTAAGCCAGACTGGATTGAGATCTACAATAGTGAGAGTTATGACGTTGATTTGGCAGGTATGATAGTAAAAAATGTGACTGCTAATGCATCATCTGAGATTCCATATGATTATTCGTCTACTGTGATCCCGGCAAAGGGAAGAGTAATGCTTTGGGCTGATAAAGAGCCTGCAAGCGGACCTTTGCATCTAAACTTCAAGTTGAGTGCAGAAGTTTCTCAAAAACTTCAGTTGATTTTGCCTTATGCAGGTAAGGAAGAGGTGATTGATGAGGTCACAATCCAAAAGCATGAGCAGAACGGATCGTATGGAAGAAAGACTGATGGATCATCAGATTTGACAGTCTTTGAGGTTTGTACACATTCAAATATTGGAAATCAGTTGGCAACTCCTACTACAGAGAATGGATCTCGAGTATGTACAGATCAGTTGGCTGGCGTTTCTGATGTAGATTCAGATGAGATTGTTTATCCAAATCCGACAAATTCGGAGTGGACAATCAACGTAGATGGTGAATATGTAGTGTCTAATATGGTTGGTCAGGTGATTGAGTCTGGCGACGCATATGCAGGCATGTCATTCGGAGGTGATTACAAAGCCGGAGTTTACTTGTTGAAGATCGACGGCAAGGTGATCAAACTTGTAAAGAAATAAACTCATATTTTTCATATCATTTCAATTTTAGGAAAGGCAGAGAGGGTGACTTCTCTGTCTTTTTGTCTCTTTTGTGGTGGAATAAAGTATCAATAACAATACGTTATTACTATATATATTGTCTTATATCTCTTTTTTTCATAGTTTCGCATTATATATAGTATATAATTATTTGATTATGGATAAACGACTACAAAATGTTTTAACTTTCGGATTGGGTGCGACAATGCTCTCTACGTCCGTGTCTGTTTTTGCAGACAATCAGTTTGACGACCTTGGCCAGTATGAAATGGTTGAGGCTATGGGCGCGGGTTGGAACTTAGGCAACACATTGGAGGCAAACTCAAATGGCACTCCGAGTGAGACCGTATGGGGAAATCCTAAGACATCCTCTGCTTTGATAAAACTGATCAAGAATAGTGGCTTCAACACTATTCGTATTCCAGTCTCTTATTTGAACAAGATCGGATCAGCTCCTGATTATAAGATTGATGAGGCTTGGCTTGCAAGAGTCAAAGAGGTAGTGGATATGGCGTTGGCTGAGGATCTTTACGTAATCACTAATATACATGGTGACGGATATCATGGGGTGACTGGCAGCTGGCTTCTTTGTGACAGCAACAATCAGAGTGAGATCAAGGCTAAGTATAAGGCTTTTTGGGAGCAGATCGCCACAATGTTCAAGGATTATGATGAGCATTTGATCTTCGAATCCATGAATGAAGTGTTTGACGGCACTTATGAGTGGCAGTCAACTGGTGGCACATATCCAAATGCAAATTACTACCAGAATATCAATGATTATAATCAGATTTTTGTTGAGACGGTGCGTCCTATCAGCTTGAACAATGCAAAACGTTGGCTTTTGATTCCTGGTTGGAACACTGATATTGATTTGACTTCTGAGGCAAGAGGATTCAAGATTCCTGAAGACAAATACCTTGACAGATCTGTTTCTGGCAATCGTCTTATGATTTCTGTCCACTACTACGCTCCTTGGGATCTTTGTGGTGACGACACAGATGAAGGCGTGACTCGCTGGGGTGATGAGGCATGGTCGGAAAATTCTAAGAAGTGTACTACTTATGGCCAGGGTGCAAATAGTGAAAGCACGATGTCTGGTCAGTTTGATAAACTGAAGACTTGGTTCACATCACAGGGTTATCCTGTTGTTGTAGGTGAGTATGGCACTGTTGATAAGACTGCTTATGATTCAGAGAATTCCAAATACACTGCTTATTGGACTAAGACACTTTGTGAGAATGCACGTCGTGTAGGAGCTGTGCCAGTGCTTTGGGACAATGGTCATCTAAGCACAGCGAAAGGATTTGCCACAATCAACAGATCTGCGAACAGTGTCGCCCGTACTTATATTGTAGAGGCTATCAATGAGGCGTTCGATCAGGAAATTGAGATTGACACGACTGCTCCAAAGACAAAACTTGAGTTGATCACAAGTTATATCGTTAATCTGTCAGTCAACGGTGCAAAAGAGAATCCGATATTCAAATGCCAGTATTCAGGTTGGGATGAGGTTTCAAAAGAGATTTCTGGCACAGCAAAAAATATCGATGTTGATTTGTCTCCTGCATCAAAGAAGGACGGCTTTACTAACTTAGGCTATTTGGTGTATACTAATGATTCATCGTATACATTCAGTGTTAATAAGATCATAATCAACGGATATGAGTTCACAAATCCGATTGTGAAAAAGGATTTGGAGGCTGCTCAGTATAAGAATTCATTGCCAAACATTTGGAGCGGAAACGACGGTGAGTATTTGTCTGACAATGGAAAGGCAATCCTTTCAATCACAGCAAACGCCATCTCTTTGATGTTGAAACTTGATGATGGAAATTCTTCTGTTGATAATGTAGACGCGGTAGCTGCCAACATTATCCCTGTCGACGGTGGTATCGCAGTGCTTGGTGCGGCGGGTAAGGCAATAGAAGCGTATACTATGTTGGGAACACTGGTAGCCAAGACTGAAGCGACTGACTTTATGACATCAGTCAAGTTGCAGAATGGAACTTATGTGGTTAAGGTAGGAAATCAAGCTTACAAGGTAGTTGTAAGATAATTATACTAACTAGACGCAATTTTAATGAAGAGGGACGCTTCCGCGTCTCTCTTTTTTTATGATAATACGATTCCATGTTTGGGTTTGCCTTGCCTTTTATTGTTCACTTATGGACATAAAAAAAAGACGCGATAGCGTCTCTTTTTTGTGTTGCAGCAGTCATCTCGACCCCTATCAACCTGAGTTATCATATATTACCTTACAACTAGACTTTCATTTTTAATTTTCCTTTTCCCCTTCCTATCTTTCACATTGTTCTTCCGAACAATGTGAAAGTAAAAGGAAATTAGGACTTGCTTCTTTCGAAGCTAACGTTGATAGAAAAGATAGAATTTTTTCAAGTCTACGTTATTAGAGTATTAGAGTATATAATTATTGTATGTGTTCTAAATAACTTAACAGTTGAAAAAAGTATGTGTTTATGTTATTTTAGTTTTATAGTTTAGTTTTTGTTTATTGTTATTAGAGATATTTGTTTTTCGTTTACATTGCGAATATATGACAAGTAGGTTGGATGTATCGGATAAAAAATCGGCAAAAAATGCCTTTTTTTTAGAAAGTCATAATTTTACGCATTTAGAGTAGGAAAAATCGATTAAATATGATGTAAATTTCAATCATATAAAACGCAAAAATGTCCATTTGACCGAGAATTTTCATGTGATTGTCTTAAAAATCTGAATTAATAGTCTTGATTTTATCATTTTTGCTTTTTTGTTAATGTTTTGTGAGTTTTAATGAAAATGTAATGTCTTTTTATCAAAGTGGAAGCTTAGTTTCTGCTATGTTTGTAGTGTTGAACTAAAAATATAAACATGGAGAAATTATTCAATTTGTCTTTGGCTTTGTCTGTGTTTGCTTCTCCACTTTTTCTCACTTCTTGTGAAGATGAAGATACAGATAACAAGGAGCAGATAATCAGTGAGGAAAAAGATCAGACATACAACATCCAGCCTGGTGTTTCAGTGTCTTCAATAAAAGCTTATGCTGGCGATACCTACGTGATTGATAACGAAGCACTTGGTATTACAGGCGTTTCTGTGTCGATAGTGAAAGTTGAGGATTCTTTTATTACACTTTCGATTACAGGTAATACTATTACAATTAGTGATTCTGAAGAATTCATGTCATGTGTCGTTTATGTGGAGAAGGATAAAAGCTATGTGGAAACAAGTAGAGCGGAAGCTAAAGCAAATCCTAAAAATGTGTTGTTTGTCTGTCAGGATGGGTCTTATTTGGTGAGTGGTACGGAATCAGATATGGCTGAAATTAAAAGTGGCTCTAGTAAAACGATTTTCAAAAAGTGGGATTATCTATATTGATAAATAGTTTTGAGTAACTTATCTTATTATTATAGTATGTGATTAAATAGCTCATTTGATTCAGTTTTTATTACTATAAGTTTGGATTTTATCAGCTTTAAGAAAAATTAAGACTTTTTCTTATGTAATAGTTTAATTAATTAGTACGTTTGTAGTGTTGAACTAAAAGTAATAACAAAATGAAGAAAATTTTTAATTTGGCTGTAGCCATGTCAGTAATCGCTTCTTCTTTGTTCTTCGCATCTTGTGGAGAGGATGAGGATGAAGAGGAGACTCCAAAGCAGGAGCAGAACAACAACGACAATAATAACAACAATGACGAGGGTCAAGGAAATAACAAGCCTGCTGGTGAAGCAAAGACTTCCATCACAGCGGTAGCAGGTGATTCTTACTCTATTTCAAATGCTAAACTTGGCATTTCTGGAGCATCTTTGTCAATTGTTGACGTTACTGGATCAACTGTTACAGTTACAGTCTCAGGTGCTTCTATCACTATCGGTAGTGCAAACGCAGATAAGTCGTATGCTATTGTAGCTTCTGACGGTTATGTTACTGCTGCTTCTATGTCTGACGCTAAGGCAAACCCTGAGAAGGTATTGTTTATCTGCAAGGCAAATTCAGTTTTGGCAAGTGGTACAGAGGCTGCTAATGCTGATATTAAAGCTGGTGCTGGAGAGACAACTTTCACTAAGCAGTAATACAATTCTTGTTTAGAAAAACGTATGGAGACGTTGCTTTTGCAGCGTCTCTTTTTTTGTGTGTTAAAATTGTGTTAAATTTATTTAACAATTGTATTAAGTTTATTTAACAGAATTATTAAATGGTTGAATTTATGTGATTTGTATATTTGCGTTGTGATAAAGAGGTTTAATAAAGCAAACTTTAATAACTATGAAAAAAATTTATGAATTACTTTTTTGCTTGGTCGCGCTTCTCACATTGTTGATAAGCACTCAGTATTTAGAGGATGTTGATGACGTTAAGAATGAGAATAATGTGACAGCTTCAGAGAACCAAGAATCGGTGACAGATAATGTTGCCATGCTTAGTGATCAGGAGTAAACCTGACCTTAATCTTTAAATATTAATTTGCAGGCAATGACGCTCGTCTATAGTTAATGAATGACAGTGTTGTTTGTCTTGCTTTTTTAAGTTACCTGTATGGTTTTGTTTTATTATGACTAGCTCTGAAATAACATTACTTTTATTGTAACGCTATTTCAGAACTAGTAATTTTTTTGTGAGAAAGTATCCTGCTGTTATGTTTTCCCCTACATTCCTATTTTTGTAGGTATTTGATTCCTGATGATTTGCTCCTGATAATCAAAGCTTTTGAAAAAGACGGAATGTCATCCATTGTTTCGTATTCTCCTATGTATTTGCCGTCTACATCAAAAACTTGGAATGGTGGAATTAAATCGTCTTTTTGTGAAGACATTGTTTTTGACGCTGTATTGTTTGCGTCACATTCTGTAAGGGAAAACTGAACTCCCGTCTCCACTTCTTCACCTTCCTTATATTCAACATCCTTTATGATGATGGATTCTCCTGTCGAAGCTGTGATGCGGAAGGTGTACGGACCTATTTTGCTTTTATCCTCGTCTATTCCTGCATTCTCCACAAAATAGTTGTAGTCTGTGCGTTTGATTTCTTCCCAACTACCGTCTTTTTTCTGATATTCAAGCATATCAATCGCATATAAATGGTCGTAGATTGCCATTTTAAAGTAGAATTGACTCATTCCTGGCTCGTATTTCACTCTGATTCCACCACTTTTTCGGCATGGAATGAAACACCATTTGATAGGGACTCTGCCATCTTCAAGTTTGGCTATTTTTGTGAATGCATCAGTGCTGAGGTCAATATCTCCATGTTTGCATTCCGGACATCTGTCCACAATCTTCAGGTCGATTTCACCGATTGGTCCGATCACATGTACGCATGCTCCACATGTCATGCTTTCGTCATACTGCTCGTGGTTCATGGCACAATGGTAGAAATCACCTTCGTCGACAAATATTCCGCAGTTGCCTCCGTTTGTGCCGGCAATTCCTCCATATTGAGTACCTTCTCCTGTAAACCAAGTGGTGTCGCAAGCCGTCTGTGCAAGTAGAGGCGCAGAAGTTAGCGATAGTATGAAAAGTAGTATTTTTCTCATATTAATGTTGTAAAAAGTATGTGCATTTCTGTTGACAACAAAGATAGAAAAAATTACAGACATATATCTATTATTGCTATTTTTGCAATATGAATCGAGAGAATGCGGACAATACGATGATGAAGATTTTATCGAAGTATGCAGTCGACGGGAAAAAGCCGATGGTGATGCTTCATGTCTGTTGCGCACCGTGTGCTTCTGCAAGTATAGAGAGAATACATCCGCTTACTCGATTGACCCTTCTTTTCTATAATCCTAACATCATGCCGCAGCAGGAGTACGAGAAACGTAAGTCTGAACTGATTCGAATGGTGAAAGAAAATCCGGATTATGCTGACGTGAAATTTGTGGACGTTGATTACGACAATTCTGAATATTTGCAATTTGTGCGAGGCCATGAGAAAGATGAGGAACAGGGAGAAAGATGCACATTGTGCTTTTCTTTACGGTTGAGGAAAACAGCCCAAATGGCCAAACTGTATGGTTGCGATTTTTTTGCGACAACACTGACTATCGGACCTAAAAAGAATACTGATGTGATAAGCGCAGTGGGGCGTGGCATTGCAAAAGAAGAGGGAATAGAGTATTTGCCTACCGACTTCAAAAGAAAGAAGGGGTATGAACGCAGTTTGCAACTCAGCAATGAACTGGCTCTTTATCGTCAAAGTTATTGCGGATGTGCATTTGCAAGAAAATAATTATTACATTTGCAGCAAATGTTGAATTACAAATATTACATAGCGGCTATAATAACGCTGATATCGCAGATGTCGATGGCGTGGACCATTGGCGGACGTGTCACTGATATGGAAAATCTTCCTATCAGCGATGCCTCTGCAGCGTTGTTGGGCACTACTGTCGGAACTTTGACAGATGAGGATGGCCGTTTCTCTTTGGATGTTAAGAGTGATACTGCGATTTTATCTATCTCGATGCTTGGCTATGTGGAGGAAAGATTCAAAATCACAAAACTGTCGGGATATTTGCGAGTCCGTTTGCAGGAAGATAATATCGTTCTTGATAGTGTGTCGGTCGTGGCACAACGCAAACAATCAAATACTGTAGTGCTTATCGACGTGAGCAACATGCGTAATGTGCCCACTGTCACAGGTGGAGTAGAGGGTTTGGTCAAGAGCCAGGCTGGTGTCGTCTCCACTAATGAGTTGTCTCAGCAGTATTCTGTACGAGGAGGAAGTTATGATGAGAATAGTGTCTATGTCAATGGAATAGAGATTTTCCGTCCTCAGTTGGTGCGTAGCGCGCAGCAGGAAGGTCTGTCGTTCGTCAATCTTGACATGGTTGAGAGTGTGGAGTTTTCTTCCGGTGGTTTTGCCGCTGAGGTGGGCGACAAGATGAGTTCTGTGTTGGATATCCGCTACCGTAAGCCAGAGCGTAAGTTTGAAGGTAGTGTGTCGGGAAGTTTTTTGGGAGCCTCTGCGTCGCTCGGAAGCAAAACGGGTAAATTCTCTCAATTGCATGGATTCCGATACAAATCGTCAGCATATCTTTTGAATAAGCAAAATGCGGATTCTTCAATCTGTAATTACGATACTGATTTCATTGATTACCAAACGTATCTTACATTGGAGATCTCACCAAAGTGGGAAATCTCTTTGCTTGGTAATATCGCAAGAAACAAATATAACTACATTCCAAAGACAAGAGAAACTCAGTTCGGTTCTATCGCAGAAACAAAAAAGTTTAAGGTTTTCTATGATGGAGGAGAGGTTGATGATTATCGCAGTTGTTTTGGAAACCTATCTCTAGATTTCAAACCACGTAAGAATGTCAAACTCTCTTTGCTTGGCAATGGATACAAGTCTGAGGAAAATGTGACGTATGATATTGGAGGAGAATATTTCTTGAGTAGCATTGTGCCTGACAATGTTATGAATGTTGATTATTCACAAGGTGTCGCTGCCTACATCGAACATGCCCGTAATTGTTTGGAAACAAATATTGTTAGCCTTTCTCATTTGGGCGAAGTCAAACTGGCTAAGAATGTTTTGAGATGGGGATTGACATTGCAGAAAGAGAAAGTGGATGATAAAATTGAGGAGTGGGAGATGCGTGATTCTTCAGGCTATTCCCAGCCGTTGCGTAATGATTGTTTTCCCGTCTTCTCAAATCAGTATTCCGACATAGGGATGGAATCCACAAGATTTATAACGTTTTTGCAAAACACATTACAGGGGGAGACTGATAAGGGACGAGTGATTTTTACGTCAGGCTTGCGTTTCAATTATTGGTCGTTCAATGATGAACTGTTGGTCAGCCCACGAGCATCAGTCGCTTATTTCCCAGAAAAATGGTCTAATTGGGGATTTCGTTGGGCGATAGGTAGATATTTCCAGTCTCCTTTCTATAAAGAGTTGAGAAATACCTATAAGAATGCTGATGGCGACGTGGAGGTGCGACTCAATGATAAGATACAGTCCCCTCGATCATGGCAGCTTGTGGTGGGTGCGGATAAATATTTTTCAATGTGGAAACGTCCGTTCAAGTTCACTTACGAAATTTATGGAAAATACATAGATAGGTTGATTCCATATACTGTTGACAATGTGGAAATCATCTATGATGGAGAAAATAACGGCATTGGCTATGTGGTTGGTGCGGATGTGAAACTTTTTGGAGAGTTTGTTCCTGGTTCCGATTCTTGGATCAGTGTGGGTTGGCTTCGTGCGAGAGATAATATTTATGGAGATGGAAAAGGCTACATGTATTCACCAAATAGCCGAGTGTATAATGTGTCTTTGTTTTTCCAAGACAAATTTCCAAACATAGATCAGCTGGAAGTCAATCTGACTTTGAATTTCGCAGGTGGATTTCGTTATGGAAAGCCAGGAGATATAGATAGAGACAGATATACATCTGGCTCTTACACTCGTGCTGACATAGGAGCCACTTACAGTTTGGTGCAAGGTAGAGACAAGGTGATGAAAAAGCCAGTGTTACGCAAACTGCGTGGTATAGGATTGTCTTTTGATTGCTTGAATCTGTTTGCGATAAATAATGTGAGCAGTTACAGTTGGATAAAGACCGCTGATGGTCAGCAATGTCCAGTGCCTAATTATCTGACAGGACGACAATTGAATTTGAAACTTAGGGTAGATTTTTAACATACATATTAATGAATATGGAAGAGAAGAAATATACGTTTCCGTTGGTAATCCTTACTGGATTATTCTTTATATGGGGTTTCATCACATGTCTTAACGATATGTTGATTCCATATTTCAAATCAGTATTTGAGTTGTCAAATTTCCAGGCCAATCTGGTTCAGTTTGCTTTCTTTACTGCATATTTTGTGATATCATTGATATATTTTTTGGTAAGCAGGCATATTGGAGATCCTATAGACAAGGTCGGATATAAGAATGCGATAATAGCAGGATTGCTCACGTCGACAGCTGCATGTCTGATATTTTTTCAGGAGGCTGGCTCTATGACGCCTAGTTTTCCGATCTTCTTGTTAGCATTGTTCCTGCTTGGAACAGGGTTCACGTTTCTTCAAATTTCAGCGAATCCTTTGGTTTCTATGTTGGGAACACCGGAAACATCGTCAAGTAGATTGAATCTATCACAGGGTTTCAACTCTCTTGGTACGACAATTGCACCTATTGTAGGTTCTTATGTGATATTCAATTTCTTTAATGATTCAGATCCATACAGAGGAGGTGCTCAGGCAGTACAGATTCCTTATTTGGCATTAGCTTGTATTCTTCTTTTTTTGGCGGTGACTATTTTTTTATCTGAGATTCCAGATATGAGAAACCACAAGAAGGAAGACGAAGGAGACGAGAAAATGTTGGATTCAGATACGTCCGTTTCGATTGTGATATCAGGAACCGTGTCAAAAGCAAAGAAAAGTGCACTTGAGTATCCACATTTGGTATTCGGAATGTTTGCGATATTCTTCTATGTAGGAGGAGAGGTGACGATAGGCAGTAACCTTGTCACTTATATGAAGGAGTGTGTGGGAATCACAGAGGAGTTTACTGCAGGACGCTTTTTGGCATTCTATTGGGGAGGCGCGATGATAGGAAGATTTGTTGGCTCTCTTTCTATGAGTAATATAGATAGTGTGAAAAAGTATTCGTTAATGGCAGGTGTTGCGATAGCAGGATTCTTCTTGATATATACTATCACTAATTTCGATTTGATGACATTGTTGCCTTTTATAGGATATATGGTTTTGAATTATTTGGCATTCATTTCGGCGAAAAGTGTTCCGTCTCGCACGTTAGGAATTTTCGCAACTATTAATATAGTTCTTCTGACAGCGATGCTGTTGTTTGAAGGAATGATATCATTGTGGTGTATTTTGGCTGTCGGCTTGTTCAACTCAATTATGTTTTCAAATGTTTTCACATTGGCGATTAAAGAGTTGGAGGAGCATACGGCTCAAGGTTCATCTCTGTTGGTGATGATGATTCTTGGAGGTGCGGTAGTTCCACCATTGCAAGGATTGTTGGCTGACAATATCGGAGTGCATATGGCATTCGCATTGCCGATTGTCTGCTATGTTTATTTGATGTGGTATGGATTTAAGGGTTGCACAATTCGCAAATAGTGCTAACTTTGCTACAAAATTGAAATAAATAAAAAATAAAAAAACAATATATAATTATGACTGATATGGTAAAGCCTTACGTCGTAGGTATTGACGTAGGTGGTACGAACACAGCGTTTGGAATTGTAGACGCTAACGGTAAAGTGATTGCAAGTAGTTCAATCAAGACACAGCAGTTTGGCGCTGACCTTGACGCGTATATCAATGAACTTCATTCAGCTCTTTCAAAGCTTATCGCAGAGAACGGTGGAATTGATAAGATCAAGGGTATCGGTGTAGGTGCTCCTAACGCAAACTACTATACAGGTAATATCGAAAATGCTGCAAACCTTCCTTGGAAAGGCACTATCGAGTTCGCTAAGATCCTTACAAACAAGTTCGGTGTGCCTTGCACTCTTACAAATGATGCTAATGCTGCAACAATCGGTGAGATGATGTATGGTGCTGCAAAAGGCATGAAGGATTTCATCATGATCACTCTTGGTACAGGAGTCGGATCAGGTATCGTCTGCAACGGAAAGCTTGTTTACGGTCATGACGGTAACGCAGGTGAGCTAGGTCATGTCATTGTTCGTCGTGGCGGTCGCCAGTGTGGTTGTGGACAGAAGGGATGTCTTGAGACTTATACTTCTGCTACTGGTATTATCCGTTCCGCTCAGGAGCTTCTTCAGGCTTCAAACGAGCCATCTGTTCTTCGTGAGATTCCTCTTGACAAGATCACTGGTCTTGATGTTTGCAACGCAGCACGTAAGGGCGACAAGATCGGTAAAGAGGTTATGAAGAGTGTAGGTGTCATCCTTGGTGAGGCATTCGCAGACTTCGTTAAGTTCTCTTCTCCAGAGGCAATCGTGATGTTTGGTGGTCCTGTAAAGAGTGCAGACCTATTCATCGACGATTTGAAGGCAACAATGGATGCAAACCTTATGCCAACATTCCGTGGCAAGATCAAGGTGTTGACATCTCAGCTTAAGGATGGCGACGCTGCTATCCTTGGAGCATCAGCGCTTGCTTGGTAATTGAAAACGCATCAGTGGAGACGAAGTGTGTAGCGTCTCCGCAATGAATTAGATTATAATATGTAGACGTGAGTCATTCCGTCTATCCATTAAAAACTAAAATAAATTATGGCTAAAGCACCAGAGTTTAAGTACGCTCCTATGTTCCAGTTGGGCAAGGACGACACAGAATACTACTTGCTTACAAAAGAGGGAGTCTCAGTAAGCGAATTTGAGGGACATCAGATTCTAAAAGTCACTCCAGAGGCTTTGACAGCAATGTCGAACGCAGCATTCCGTGATGTATCTTTCATGCTACGTCGTTCACACAACGAGCAGGTTGCTAAGATCCTTAACGATCCAGAAGCATCAGAGAATGATAAGTATGTGGCTTTGACATTCCTTCGCAATGCAGAGGTGGCTGCAAAGGGAAAACTTCCTTTGTGTCAGGATACAGGTACTGCAATTATCCACGGAGAGAAGGGACAGCAGGTTTGGACAGGCTTCTGCGATGAGGAGGCTCTATCTAAGGGTGTTTACAAGACATACACAGAGGAGAATCTTCGTTATTCACAGAACGCTCCACTTAATATGTTTGATGAGGTCAACACAAAGTGTAACCTTCCTGCTCAGATCGACATCGAGGCTACAGAGGGAATGGAGTATAAGTTCCTTTGTGTGACTAAGGGTGGTGGTTCTGCCAACAAGACATATCTATATCAGGAGACAAAGGCAAGAATCCAGAACCGTGGCACTTTGATCCCATTCTTGATCGAGAAGATGAAGAGCCTAGGTACAGCTGCTTGTCCTCCATACCATATCGCATTTGTGATCGGTGGAACAAGTGCAGAGAAAAACTTGCTTACAGTTAAGCTTGCGTCTACACACTACTATGATTCTCTTCCAACAACAGGAGATGAGACAGGTCGTGCGTTCCGTGATGTAGAGCTAGAGAAGGAGATTCTTGAGGAGGCTCACAAGATTGGTCTTGGAGCACAGTTTGGTGGTAAATATATGGCTCATGATGTTCGTATCATCCGTCTTCCACGCCACGGAGCATCTTGCCCTATCGGTCTTGGTGTTTCTTGCTCGGCAGACCGTAACATCAAGTGTAAGATCAACAAGGACGGTATTTGGATCGAGAAGATGGACGACAAACCATACGAGTTGATTCCAGAGTCGTTGAGAAGTGCAGGTGAGGGCGATGCAGTTAAGATTGATCTTAACCAGCCAATGAGCGAGGTTTGCAAGATCCTTTCTAAGTATCCAGTCGCAACTCGTTTGTCTTTGAACGGAACAATCATCGTAGGTCGTGATATCGCACACGCTAAGCTAAAAGCTAAACTTGATGCAGGAGAGGATTTGCCTCAGTACATCAAAGATCATCCTATCTACTACGCTGGTCCAGCCAAGACTCCAGAAGGCATGCCATGTGGATCTATGGGACCAACAACAGCAGGTCGTATGGACCCATACGTAGATGAGTTCCAGGATCATGGAGGTAGCATGATCATGCTTGCTAAGGGTAATCGTAGCCAGGCAGTCACAGACGCATGTAAGAAGCATGGTGGATTCTATCTTGGTTCAATCGGTGGACCTGCAGCTATCCTTGCTCAGAACAATATCAAGAGCATTGAGTGCGTAGAGTACCCAGAACTAGGAATGGAGGCTATCTGGAAGATTGAAGTTGAGAACTTCCCTGCATTTATCTTGGTGGATGACAAGGGTAACGACTTCTTCAAACAGCTACAGCCTTGGTGCCCAGGTTGCAAGAAGTAATGAGAGTTAAGGGTTAGAGGTTAGGGCTTTGATGTTAGATGAGAGCCCTGTGGCCTAGAACTATGAACTTATAAACAAAGCGAGAGGATGAAAATCTTCTCGCTTTTTTGTTAGTAAGATGTTCATAATTTTATTTTTAGGCTATCTGTTATAATTTCCGAAAAATAATTATTTTTGCGGACGATATTTAAATCCTACGAACGTTTACTCGTTTAGTCAAAATGTTGAATGATAGTAAATCACTATAATGGGTAAGATTCCGACGTTTGTATAATGTAATTGTGTATAAATAAATCCTCACGGAATCGGGAAGAACAAAAAAACAATGAAACGACTATTTTTAGTCCTAGCGTCGATGGCGTCAATCGCCTCGGCTATCGCGCAAGATGTTATAGTGAAGCGCGACGGTGAAGAAATCCAATGTAGAATATTGGAAGTCAGCTCAAACAAAGTTAAGTTTAAGCAGTGGAAAAACCAGAATGGTCCTACATTCGTGGAGAAGAAAGCAGACATCCTTATGCTTAAGTATGAAAACGGACAGAAGGAGGTGATCTCGTTCTCTGGTCCAGTCGGTGAGACGAAGGTAGAAGATGCAGTAGTTGCAGAGACTCCCGTCGACTCGGTAGCATTGGCTGATACAATGCCAATTTCAAATGATTATTTGGAGTATGCAAGAAAGGAGAAATCTGGTCTGTTGAAGTGGGGACGCAGCATCTCTGAGGAGCAGGCTCACTCTGTTTTAGGCAAGGATTGGACTGATTTCACACGTGCACACAAGAGCGAGCGTGTAGGTAGAGCGATGATCTTCACTGGTGGTGCTTTGATCGTAGGTGGTGGATTGTGGACTGCACAATACATCTGGGCTTCAAAGGATTATGATGATAAGAAATCAGCATACGAAAACCACGTGGCTGAGGCTAACGCAAACTATGCAGCAAAGATCAACAGTTTGAATGACAATATTAATGTCGCTAACGCAAAGTTGGTTGATGCTCAAAGTACGGTGGATGGTGCAAAGTATGCGTTGAATAATGCACAGGATGACTATAATAACGCTAATTCAGCATATGAGCAGGCAAAGCGTGGTTATGAGGTGATAGGAAACGTTACAAAAAATCAGTTGGATGCTGCGGAAGCTGCTAAGAACAGTGCGGCAGAAGAGTTGGCAAGTGCAGAAGGTAATTATAATGCAGCAAAGGACGGATTTGTTCAAGCTGAGTCGGACGTTACATTAGCTTCTAGTATATATAATGCATATATCGCAAACGGCACAGATAACTATAACAAAGATTTCTACAAACCTTCATTCAAGTCGGATATGGACGACGCGAAAAACTATAAGAAGACTACTTTGTATCCTATGATTGGATGCTACGCTTCTGGTGCTGCTTTGCTTGTATGGGGAATCATCAAGGAGAAGAGAGCTCATAAGAAAGTTAATGAGATCGTCAACAGATATAATGTTGATCCAAATGCAGCTCCTGCTGAGATACCAGCAGAGGTTCCAACAGAAACAAGCTGGAAGCCAGAATTCGACATGGAGGCGAGAGGTAATGGTCTAGCTCTTGTTATGAAATTCTAAGAAATGCCCAAAGCATAATGACTTAAATATGGAAGCAGGAGAGTCTGATGATTCTCCTGCTTTTTTGTTTAAATTAATTGGTTGAAGTGACTTCCTTATCATTCAATAATTGAATTTATATGTGATGGTTTTGTATGTTAAATTTCTTTAAAACAAAGAGAATTTTATATCAATTTTATTTTATAACATATAAAATCCCACTATCTTTGCGTCAAACAATTACGGTAACAGTAAAAAACGATCTACATATTGGGATTAGTTTTTAGAATGTGTCGTGTGTTTAGTTATTAATTAAATTTTTTATGTTATGTCATTTAGATCTAGTTTAAATCTAGGCGGTAAGGAGTACGATGTGCTCGACTGCAGTTATTCCCTTAAGCGTGATGTTGATTCAAAGGGACGTCCATCATCCAACATTTATGGAGGCAGAATCACAGTAAGAGTTGAGTCAACAGAAGACACAACCATTTTGGAGACAATGGTTAATCAGTTCAAACCATTCAATGGAAGCATTGTTTTTAAGAAAGGCGACGAGGAAGGAATGATGAAGGAGCTATCTTTCGAGAACGCTTACATCATTGAGTTTGCCGAGGGTATTGACATTGTAGGAACGGCTCCTATGTCAATCAGTGTCACTATTTCTGCACAAGTCATCAAGATTGGTGGTGCGGAATATGAGGAGAATTGGCCGAAGGCTTAATCAAAAAACAGAGGAGAAGGTTTTTATGACCCTTCTCCTTTTTGTATTTTGAAAAATGAGGATTTTATGAGATAGGCAGTAACGAGAATGTCCAATAGAAAATTCAAAATCTATTGGTGACATGCTGTATGGTTGCATGTGATTGATATTCATAGATATAAGTTGGAAGATTCCCGAAAAAAGAAGATGAAATGAAAGATGAATTTATTGTGAAAGGAGCTATGGCTACCTGTCAGTTTGGAGTCGCACCTGCCATGATTAATGTGTTGGATAATACTAATGTTTATTTCAATGGTAAGTTGGTGGCAACAAGTATGTCTATTGGGCCTACATTCCAATCTCCGGCATTTGGCACATGCAATATGGTGCCTAACATGCCCAAACCGTGTGCGGCTGTTATCACAAAATGGGATAATGTTTATACGGGAATGAAGATAAACAGAGTTTCCAATCCTTTGACCAATGACAGCAAGGGAACATGTGCGTTGGGATGTCCTATGTGTATATCTTTCTCCACTACAGGGCAGATTTCGATCCCTTCAGTGACAGTGCCGGATGTGGTCAAGGTGGAGCATAGGTCGGATATGAATCCTTTAGCTGTGGAATGAGAGGATTTAAAACGAATCACCATAAATAATCTATGTTATTCCATGGTGATTCGTGTATATATCAAATAATCTGGTTTATTTCTTGCAGATCTTGAATTTTGCTCCTGCTTTCAACCAAATTCCTGGCTGTGGAATGTTTCCAAGGTCGTAGTAACTTACATTGAAGATGTTGTTGGCGATTGCATAGATACTCCAGTTGTTGGCATCCCATGAAAGTTTCAAATCGATCAAAGTGTATGGCTCGTAGTCTACAAGCAATCCCGTCGACTTATGATTTTCATCATATTTGATATAACTTCCATTTCTGTCCTGATAACGTAACGATAGAGTGGCGTTAAGTTTTTTCACTACTCTTGACTCTACACTTGCTGATAGTTTATGTCGCAGATATTCAAGTGCATAGTTCGATTTGTATATCTCGACGTCATCCTCTCTCTCCTGATGGATATAAGCGTATCCGAAAGAGATTTTTCTTAATGCGCATCTGTCTCCAAACACCTCTCTTCCAAAGAACGAAGCGTTGATCTCAGCTCCGATGTTATCAAGTTCGAATCCTGCGGAGTGGAAAATGTCATCTTGGGAATACATCACCCAGTCGATCATATTTTTGCCATGGTGATAGAATAGTGCGACGTTGGTTTCGATTCCACGGTTGCGGAATCTAGTTCCCAGATCCACCGCCGACGACTCTTCCGGTTGAAGACCCACATTTCCTTCTGTTGTCGGACTCTTGTAATAGAGGTCTGTGAATGTTGGCAGACGCATTGCCATATTCCATGATGTTGATATTTTCCAATAGTCGTTAGGACGGAATGCGATGTCTACACCGGGATAAATTTTCATTTTTGTGTTGAGATTCGTCACTTTGTGAGCCATTGCACCAAAAGACAGAGTCCACTTTTTCAGCAGGAATGTATGTTCGGCATAGTAGGATATGTTGTCCCTGCCATCTTTCTTATTGTAGAACAGATCGTTTTCTCCACGTACTGCAATGGAGTCTGCTGTCTCTTTTCCTAGATTGGTGGAGATTATATTTTCGCTACGCATCTCCGCACCGAAAGCCGTTTTCCCGATCTTAGTCTCGATCCATGCACCAAGATTTAGGCCATAAACGTCGCACTGGTGGAAATTTTCTCCTTTGTGAGTGTCTCGGATAAGTTGAAAATGGTCTTTTGATCTGTTCCAGTAGATAGACGGCACGAAATGGATGCGGCTGTTTGTTTCCGCTTTCACAGATGTTATCCATTTGGTTGTTGATTCCCACTGGTTAGGGTAGGCGGCAGAGTAGAATGTGTTGGCACCATAGTCCTGACTGCTCACTCCCGTCTGCCAGTCCACTTTGATTGATGAATTTGAAAGTTTTCCTTGATAGAAAACCTTTGTCTGTCTGAAATCACTATTTTCCTGGTCGCCGTCGGCACGACGGAATCCACCGGAAATCTGTTGTTGAACTTTCTTCGCAGATAGATTTGCCGACATTTCACCGCCTCCGTATCCGTAACTTCCTCCAAAGATATGGCCAGCCACATGGCTTGACGTATCACATTTGGTGACGATGTTGATGGCTCCGTTGAATGCGGAAGTTCCGAACAGTCGGGCTGCTGGACCCTCTAGCACTTCCACACGTTCGATTTCCTCCATGCTTACAGGGAAGTCAGAGGATAAGTGGCCTGTTTGTGGTGACGAGATGTTGATGCCATTAAGTAGGATTGTGATTTGGTCGAATGTCCCGCCTCTGACAGAAATATCAGACTGTACACCCATTTCCCCGCGTTGACGCACATCCACGCCCACTGCGTATTCAAGCAGGTCGTTGATGCTTTGTGCCGACGCTGCACTCACGTCTTCTTTGGTCATCACAGTCACCATACGTGGAACGACAGACAACGTCAGTGGAACACGTTCACTTGTCACCTCAATGTCTTGAAGCTGATAGTTCAGTTCGGTAGACGTAGAGTCAGGCTGAGTCTGAGCCTTCAAGTCGGCAGACAGTAGCGTCGCAACACTTAATACTCCGATGGAAATTGACTTGTGCATGCTTTTGAACGTTGCAAATTTCTCATTTGAGAATCTCTTCCATCTTATTTCAGATGCCTCAGAGATAGAATTTTTGCTTTTTTTCATTTTTATTTTTTTAGTTTTTTTATGAGTTTTCTAGAATCTCGAAGACGATTTTGTATTCATGCCTCAAAACAAGCCGAACATACAATAATCTCTGTTTGATGTTACAAATGTATTTGTCTCTACTTTCGGATTTGATGAATTTTACATATTTTAACATTTCATACGAACTAAATTAACATATTTTAAGTTAAATATGTTAACGAATGTTAATTTCATTCAAAAGCAGGATAAATATGTTTTACGACAATTTTGTGCCGAAATAGGGAAAATGTGAAGAAAAAAATAGGGAAATGGATTTGGAATTAAAGAGAAAAAGGATATGTTTGCCAGTACAAAAGGATTTGAGATCTTACAACTAAAACAAAAGGATTTAATTTAATAGGGAGGGAAATGCTATGAAAAAACTTTTATTCACTATTGCATCTGTGCTTCTAGTGGTCGTACAGGCGCAGGCACAACTAGCCAAAGATAATAAATGCAAATTCTTGGGTAACATTACGACTTCATATAATTGGCAGGAGTATTGTGATCCTCAGGAAAATGAAAGTGCTTATAAATATAAAGATTTATGGGATCAGGTCACATGTGAGAACGCCACTAAATGGGGTTCTGTGCATCAGGGATTTGGTCGTTTCAATTGGGACAATGCTGACAGAACATACAACTATTGCAAAGAGAATGGAATCATCTTTAAATACCATGCGTTGATTTGGGGTAGCCAGCATCCATCATTCATTGAATCGTTGAGTGTGGACGACACCAAAAAAGCTATTATCGAATGGTATGATGAGGTGCAGAAACATTATCCTGATTTGACAATTATTGATGTGGTTAACGAGGCTATCTATTCTGGCGGGGATTACCATTCTCCTTATAAGCAGACTAAAATCATTGAGGCGTTGGGTTCATTAGCGGAGGATAGAGCAGAAAGGGAGACTGGCACACGTCCAAGTTACAATTGCAATACAAATGGATACCCTAATACCAATTCATACCAATGGTTGGCAGAGGCATTCCGTTTGGCACGTGAGCGTTGGCCAAATGCGACTTTGATTTATAATGATTACAACACATTCCAGTGGCAGAAGACTGAGTTTATAAATCTTGTCAACGGAATCAAGGCTTGTGGTGGTCCAATCGATGCGGCTGGAAATCAGGCTCACGATTTGAATGAGATGGGTGGAGATCAGTTTAAATCCGCTTTGGAAGAGATTCACAACAAGACTCAGTTGCCACAGTATATCACTGAGTATGATATCGCAAATCAGGGAGACGAAAACATGAAGACTCGTTATTCTGAGCAGTTCCCAACTATGTGGGAGGCAGACTATGTTCCTGGTGTCACTCTTTGGGGATGGATTTATGGTAAAACATGGGTCGACGATTCTGGTTTGTACAAAGATGGTACTGAACGTCCTGCTATGACTTGGTTGAAGCAGTATATGGCGACAGATAAGGCAAAGAATGCTTCAGCTACTGTTTGTGGTAAGGATGCTGGTTCAGGTGTTCGTTTGTCTTTGAGCGTATCTTCTACTACAATCGCTTTAGGTGATTCTGTGTTGTTTACTGCAGAAATGGAGGATGCAAAGAATATTAAGTTCAATGCTAACGGAATAGAAATCAAGGACAAATGGGTGTTCCCATGTGAGTTCTATTGGAAACCTGAGGAGGCTGGCGTCTATAATATAGAGGCTACAGGTTACAATAGTAATAATGAGAGTGCAACTGCAAAATTGACTGTTAAGGTTGTTGAGGTAGGTCCATTCGGTGGTGAGCCTGCATCTATTCCAGGAAAGATTGAGGCCGAAAACTACGACAAGGGTTTTGCAAGTGAGGCATTCTTTGATTTGAGCGACGGTAATAAATGTGACGATTATACAGATTACTATCGTTCGGATGATGTTGATATCAAGAAGATCTCTGATGGTATCGCAATCGGACATTGTCAGAATGGAGAGTGGATGAACTACACAATTAATGTTACTCAGGATGGAGACTATGACGTGGTTTTGAGAGTCGGAACAGGTAATTCTGACGGTGGAAAGATGACAATCTCTATTGGCGACATTGTGAAGGAGGTTTCTATTGATCAGACAGGAGAATGGGGTTCATTCGCAGAGGTGAGTGCCGGAACAATGAAACTTACGAAGGGAGAGCATGTAATGAAGCTTTCTATCGATAAGGATTGGATCGATATTGACTGGATCTCATTTGAGAAAGACCCTTCAAGTGTGGCTGATTATGCTAATAATAATGTCATCTCAGTTATTCCTAACCCAGCGTCTTCAAAAATTGAGATTATAGGTGCTGGAAACGACGTTAAGGTTGAGTTCGTTTCTCTTGCAGGTTCTGTGGTAAAAGAATCAAATAAGGCTGAGATCTCTCTTGGCGACGTTGCAAACGGCGTATACATGCTTCGAATCACAACTCCAAACGAGACAGTGGTGAAGAAGCTTGTGGTTAAAAAGTAAATTATGGTTTCATAATATTTTAGTTTAGCTTAGTTTGTGGGCCGGCTCAATTGATGGGCTGGCCCTTTTTTTTCTCAAATTTATACTTCAGTCCATGTGGATTGTTACTTGATATTGCTTTTTGAGTGGAGAAAAAGGGAAAATGTTAAGCCAATAGATGCCAAACATAGATTGTTATAACACGAATGTGATATTTGTCTATACATTTTGTCCAAATATAGGCTTATGTACCAATTTCGCATCAATTCTGTCGTTGCGGGAAAATGCTAAGAAAAAAGGGGATGAAAGAGAATTGTTATGTAAGAATAAAGAATATGTTTGTGGCAGAAACGCAAATCTAATACTAACTAATAGGAAAACGCTATGAAGAGATGTTTATTCACTATTGCATCTGCCCTTTTATTAATGGGCCAGGCGCAGGCACAGTTATCAAAAGGAAATCCTTGTAAGTTCCTTGGTAACATTACAACTAGAGGAAGTATACCTTCTGATTATGCTACGATGTGGGAGCAGTTGACTCCTGAGAATGAGACAAAGTGGGGTTCTATTGCAAATAAAGAAGTGTCAAGTGTTGATGAGGCTTTGAGATCATGGAACTGGCGTTCTGCAGAAAATGAGTACAACTGGTGTAAGCAGAACGGAGTACAGTTTAAGTTCCACTGTTTGCTTTGGACTTCTCAGTATCCAAGTTATTTGGCTAATTTCACAGGTGATCGTTTGAGAAAGCAGGTTGAGATTTGGATTGAGGCTTGTTCTAAAAAGTTCCCTGATGTGACAATCATCGACGTTGTTAACGAGGCTATCCCAGGTCACGCTGAAGGTGACAACAACGGTCAGGCTAAGACATTTAAGAAAAACTTGAGCCAGGCTATGAGTGGTAGTACTAATCCAGGCGACTATAAGTGGATTACAGAGGCATTCAAGTTGGCTCGTAAGTTCTTCCCTAATGCTGTCCTTGTTTATAATGACTATAACACATTCCAGTGGCAGAAGAACGAGTTCATCGATCTTGTTTCTACTTTGGTTAAACAAGGTGCCCCTATCGATGCGTACGGACACCAGAGCCACGACTTGAATGATATGAGCGGAAATGATTTCAAGTCTCGTTTGTATGATATCCACAGCCAGATCACAAACAAGTCTGGTAGAGAGTTGGCTTGTTATTTGACTGAGTATGATATCGCTAAGCAGGGAGACAATGGTCAGAAGACACGTTACTCAGAGCAGATTCCTATCGCATGGGAGGCTGATTTTGTGGCTGGTATCACTCTTTGGGGTTATGTCCATGGTGCTACTTGGGTAGACGATTCAGGATTGATCAAGAATGGTCAGGACCGTCCTGCTATGACTTGGTTGAGACAGTATATGGCTTCTGATGCGGCTAAGAACGCAAGAGCAAGATTCTGTGGTAAGGCTGCTGGTGGACCAAGTTTGGTAGTGTCGGCTTCTGAGTCTACAATTGAGTTGGGCAAGTCTGTCACTATTTCCGCTGAGATGGATGGAGCTTCTCAGATTTCATATTCTGTAGGTGGAGCTCAGATTGGTACTGGTTCAAAGGTGACTTGGACTCCAACAGAGGCAGGAGAGTTTAAAGTTGAGGTTTCTGCTACATCAAGCAAGGGTTCTGTAAAGAGCTCTGTTACAATCAAAGTTGTTGAGGTTGGCCCTTACGGTGGAACAGCTGCTGCTATTCCAGGTAAGATTGAGGCAGAAAACTATGACAATGGTTTTGCAGGAAAAGCATTCAATGATTTGAGCGACGGTAATTCATGTGACAATTATACTAACTACTACCGTTCTGATGATGTTGATATCAAGAAGATTTCAAACGGTGTCGCTATTGGACATTGCCAGAAGGGTGAGTGGATGAACTACACAGTCAACGTTGAAGAAGATGGTGACTATGATGTTGTTTTGAGAGTCGGAACTGGTAATTCAGATGGAGGTCAGATGACTGTCTCTATTGGCAATGTAGTGAAAGAAGTTTCTATCGACCAGACTGGTGAATGGGGTACATTCGCTGATGTAAAGGTTGGTACAATGAAACTTTCTAAGGGAGAGCAGGTGTTGAAACTTGCTATTGACAAGGATTGGATTGATATTGACTGGATTTCATTCGAGAAAGACAAGACAGGTGTTGCAGATTATGCTAACAACAATGTCATCACAATCTTCCCTAATCCAGCGTCTTCAAATATTGAGATTCTTGGAGCCGGAGCCGATGTCAAGGTTGAATTCGTTTCTCTAGCAGGATCGGTAGTTAAGGTTTCGAATGAGACTGTTGTTTCTCTTGACGACGTTGCAAACGGAGTGTACATGCTTCGAATCACAACTCCAAATGAGACAGTTGTTAAGAAGCTTGTTGTGAAGAAATAATTTTTATATCTTATTACATTTTACCTAGGGAGTCGGCACAGTGATTTGTGCTGGCTCTTTTTTTGTCTAAATTCCTCCAACCATGCCTTTTGTACGTTTGTCTATGTGAAATGTTACACTATTATACATTGGAAGAGTTGGCAGGATAAAATGTTAAGTTTATCAACATAAAATAAAGCGTGACTTGAGAAATTAAGAAACTAATATCTATAAATTCAGCCCAAACAGCGAAAAAATCGTCAAATCCGTACATTTTCAGTCAAAGTGAATACCCATCATGGAAAAAAAGGAATTAAGAGAATTGTAATGAAATAATATAGATTATGTTTGTGACTGAAAATCTAATGCTAACTAAATGAAAATGCTATGAGAAAACTTTTATTCTCTATTGCTGCATCACTTTTATTAGTGGGGCAGGCACAAGCACAGCTTGCAAAAGACAACAAGTGTAAGTTCTTGGGTAACATCACAACACGTGGACAGATTCAGCCAAATGTAGGAGGCTTGAAGTATGAAACTTTGTGGGACCAGCTTACATGTGAGAATGAATCTAAGTGGGGAACAATTGTTAACTGTACTGTAAACAGTGCTCAGGAGGGTGTCCAGAAATGGAACTGGAAATCTTCGGATGCTCATTACAAATGGTGTAAGGAGAATGGTGTGTTGTTCAAATTCCACTGTCTTGTATGGACCAGCCAGTTTCCATCATGTTTGAAAGGTGTGACAGGAAGCAAATTGAAAGAGCAAGTCGGATATTGGATGGATGCGGTTGCCATAAAATATCCTGATTTGGCAGTCATCGATGTCGTTAACGAGGCTATCAAGGGTCATGCTGAGGGTGAAAGTGGAGCGATGGACTTGAAAAATGCATTGAGTCAGGCTTTGGGTAACAGCTCTAACCCATACGACTACAAATGGATCGCTGAGGCATTCAGAATGGCTCGTGAAAGATTCCCCAATGCAGTGTTGATTTATAACGACTACAACACTTTCACTTGGCAGAAAAATGATTTCGTAGATCTTGTTTCTTCGTTGGTTAAACAGGGAGCTCCAATTGATGCCTACGGACACCAGAGTCACGATTTGGATGACTATTACAAGAATAATCAGATCTCTAACTTCGGTAACACATTGAAGGAGATTCACAACAGCATCACTCAGAAAGCAGGTAAAGAGTTGCAGTGCTACATCACTGAGTTTGATATTTCACAAGGTGATGAAAACACTTATGAAACAATCATGAAGAATACCTTCAAGCCAATGTGGGAGGCTGATTTCGTATCTGGTATCACAATCTGGGGATTTGTGAATGGTGCTACTTGGAGAGACAACACTGGTCTGGTGACAAGTTCAGGAGCTGATCGTAGCGGTATGAAGTGGCTTAAAACATATATGGCTACTGATGACGCTAAGAATGCAAAAGCTAAATTCTGTGGAAAGAGTGCAGGTGGTCCAAGCTTGATCGTTTCTGCATCTGAGACTACTATTGAGTTGGGTCAGACTGTGACTATCTCTGCTGAGATGGAAGGTGCAAGTGGAATTACATATTCTTTAGGTGGAAATGAACTTGGAACAGGTTCTAAGATTACTTGGACTCCAACTGAGGCAGGAGAGTTTAAGATTGAGGTTTCTGCTCAGTCAAGCGAAGGCAAGGTCTCAAGCTCTGTGACAATCAAGGTTATTAAAGTAGGTCCTTACTCAGGCACTCCTGCTGTTATCCCAGGCAAGATTGAGGCTGAGAACTATGACAATGGTTATGCTGGAAAAGCTTATAATGATTTGAGCGACGGTAATACATGTGATGATTTCTCTAACTTCTATCGTTCGGATGATGTTGATATCAAGGAAATTAAAGATGGTGTGGCTGTCGGACATTGCCAGAAAGGTGAGTGGATGAACTACACTGTCGACGTTGCTGATGACGCTGAATACAAATTGACTTTGAGAGTCGGTACAGGTAATTCTGACGGAGGTAAGTTGACAGTTTCTATAGGAAACACTTCTAAAGAGATTTCTGTTGATAACACAGGAAGCTGGGGTACATTTGCAGAGGTAGATGCTGGTACAATGAAACTTTCTAAGGGAGAGCAGGTGTTGAAACTTGCTATCGACAAGGATTGGATCGATATTGACTGGATCTCATTAAGTAAGACAGCAGGTGTATCAGAGTACGCTAACAACAACGTCATCACAATTATCCCTAATCCTGCGTCTTCAAAGATTAAGATTATCGGCGCTGGCGACGAGGTTAAGGCTGAGTTCGTTTCTCTAGCAGGTTCTATTGTGAAAGTTTCTGATAAGGCAGAGATTTCACTTGAGGATGTCGCTAGTGGTGTATACATGCTTCGAATCACAACTCCAAGTGAGACAGTTGTAAAGAAGCTCGTTGTTAAGAAATAATTTTTATATCTTATTACATTTTACCTTGAGAGTCGGTACAATGATTTGTACCGGCTCTTTTTTTGACTTATAGGTTTCGAAATCAAAAAGAAAAAAGAGACGCGGATTCCCCACGTCTCTATACAATATTTCATTTATAAAAAGATGAATGCTCTATCAATCCTTACCTTCAATGAGATTCTTGAATATGCTCACAATTCTGTTGTTAGGTTTTGGAGATATAGCTACTGAAGGTTCGATGTCAATCTCTTCACACAATGTGTCTTGTACAAATTCACATTCACATGTGCGTTTTTCTTTCATGGATCCAAATACAGATGCACGTTTCAATTTGTCGAATATACCATCTGCTGATACCCGTTTCTTCTTTCTGAGCTTGACTATCTCTTCGTATTGTGGCAACTCTTTTTCCGCTTCTCCTAACAGATCCTCCAGTATGGATTCTATGTCTGGATTGTCTGTCTCGTATATTTCCTTGGCTATCTCAAGAGACTGCTTGTTCAGTGTCGTGATGTATGCGTCGTTCAACTCATTCACTAATTTCTTCACTTTAGCACACAGCCTGGATGTCCGGGTACGGAGTGTGCCTTGCTCAATGCCCAATATCATGGCTACATCTTTATCGTCGAGATCATTGGATGGCCACGAATAGAATCCTTTGAAATGTTTGTAGGCACTGCGGAAGAAAAGATACTTGTCTTCACTTGTCTCGTGCTGATTAAACCATGCGATGGCAAAACCGACGTGCATAAGCGTATAATCTATAGTTTTGCTGTTTAATGAAGTCGCTAATTGTTGACGGTACTCTGCCAGAGTCTCTTGCATTTCCCTTAGGATCTTGTTCTCTTCCAACAGAAAATGTCTGAATGTCGTACGCAGCCATTCAGGTGTGGCTTTCTCATCACGTATCTGCTGAAGATAGTAGCCCCTCACGTCGCCTTGGACATGCTTGGGCTTTGCCTCATATAGGTACAGATAGAAATCCGACAGGTAATCGTCAAATGTCTTGACTGCTGGTTCTGTTGAATCTGTGAAGAAAACCTGCCGATAGCAGCTTTCGAGTAAACCTCTATAGTTTACCATCAGCAGGTTGTAGATTTTTTGCTTCATCTTTACTTTTTATATGTTAGTCGTCTGTGTCGTCGAAATATGAACTATCACAGGCTATCTCTTGTTTTGCCATTCTTGCACTTTCTTTGGACATCATGCCGAATAAGGCACTTTTACTAAAGAAGCGTTCTCTGCTTTTCCTTTCGCGTCTGAACATTTCCGCTGTACCTTCCTCATCCTGTTGGAAGTTGAGGGCATTGCTGATATTCATCGACATCGCTACTTTGACAGCGTCTTGGTTGGCTCCGATGTAGGTGAACAACCAGCCTTTATGTTTCAACTCGTCAATCAAGGCTGCGATTGCCTTGCCGGAGTATTCTCGACTGCTGTTTTCCTCGCCATCTGTGATGATGGTTACAAGTACACTGTCGTCCTCCGTCACTTCTTTCTTTATGCTGCTGATTCCGAATCCGATAGCATCGAAAAGAGGAGTAGAACCTCCAGGATTGTATTCATCTGCCTTCAGATCCTCAACATCTTTGATGGAAACTTTGTCTCTTAGCAAGCGGATGTTGAATGATTCAAACGGTACGATGCTTATCAACTGCTTCTGCTCAGGATATTTTTCCTGGGCCTTTCTGATTGTCTGCAGTGTCTCGTTCAGACCGTTTAATGCCTGACGCTTGATGCATGACATGCTTCCACTCTCATCCAAAATGATCAAATTAAAAACCTTTGTTTCCATAACTCTTTGTATTTATTGGTTAAACTTTTATAAGAGGTAGGCGAAAAACAGAGGTTGTTACAAATTTATCTAAAATTTTTTTGCAAAAAAAAAAAAGACATCTCCATTTCTGAAGATGTCTTTTATGAATTTTATGAGATTGTTACTTCTTGATGATCAGCTGAGTAAGAATTCTGTTTCCGTCCAATCCGCTCACCACAACAATGTAATTACCTTTTGCAAGATCGCTCACATCGTATGTACACTCCTTCTCGATATGTTTGCAGTGAACACCATTAGGAGTGTAGATGTCGACGATTGTCTCCTCTCCTGTGGATGTCACGATATGGAACTCGTTGTTTATCACAGTAGGAGTCAACACACAATCTTTGAATAGAATATTGTCGACAGCAGTTGGAGTGTATACATATTCAAGACCCCATAGCTGTTCGTCCTGATTGTTCGACGTGTAGATTACGACATCAGCATTGTCTTGTTTTGATGCATTTTCCACTGAAAGCACTTTGCTTGCGCTATAGTCGCTCTTGTTGGAGAATGTGAACCATTCGTTGACTTTCTTTATTGACCATTTCTGGCTTGGATTGTCGTATTCACTTATCTCTTCCTGACTGATCTTAGTTCCGTCGTTGTTGACATATTTGTTTGTCAGCATGAGCCTTGTATCATCGTTTTGTATGAAGTAGTAGCCGTCTGTCTCCTTTAGACGGAACATCTGCTTCTTATCATTCTCGTCTCTCTTGACCTGCTTCAAATCAGAACCATTCTCGATTGTCATCACCTTTCCGCTCTTCTTGTTTACGATACGGTAAACATCTCCGTGTTTGATGTTTTGAACGAGAGTAGGGTATGAGACAGGATCATCCTGTTGCTGGTTGTTGTTTTGGTTCTGATCGCCGCCGTTGTTATTGTTGTTCTGGTTCTGATCGCCGCCGTTGTTATTGTTGTTCTGGTTCTGATCGCCGCCGTTGTTATTGTTGTTCTGGTTCTGATCGCAACCATTATTATTATTTC
>CACZOA010000078.1 GCA_902782665.1 uncultured Bacteroidales bacterium | reverse complement strand
CAACACAAATGAGACAGGTTCATAAAAACAATAACCATTATACGCCTTATCATAATTTATCGTAATATGATATCTGTCTCCTGTCTCTTTATTCAACTTTTTAAAATCATAACTAGAAACGTTATGTTTGAGTTTATAGTCTCTCACCTTCAAAGATCCGAGACATGTCTTTATATCAGATTTTTCTAATGCCATGATTATTTAATTTTGCATTCAGCATTTCTCATTTCTATATGCGCCAGGAGAAATACCTGCATGGGTCTTGAAGAATCTGCCGAAAAAACTTTGGTTTGGGAAATTCAACGTTTCTGATATCTGCTGGATTGAAAGATTGCTCGTGCGGAGCATCTGTTTCGCCTCATTCATCACCAATGAATCTATGAATTGGCTGGGCGACGAGCCGACACATTCCGACACAATCTTACACAGATACTTAGGAGTGATGCATAACTGGTCAGCGTAGTATTTCACATTTCGCGTCGTCTTGAAATTCTCTTTCACCATCGAAGAAAACTTGAGGAATATCTCCTGTGTGCGTGAGCCCTTCTCCTGTGCCACACACGATTTCGAAACCTCATTCAACACCTCACAAAGCATAGCCTTCATCAGAAACTCACATGTCGCTCTCAAATACGCGCTCTTCTCCGTCTTGCACAAATCAAGCCTGCTCTTGACAAAGTTAAGATAAACAAGCAATGACCCATACAACTCCTCCGACGTCTTGAATATCGGATTGGTATTGCCTAGAGGTACTTTCAGACCAGACACAAATCCTGAGATCACTCGTCTGTCGAAAAAGAACAGCACAGAATTGAAATCCTCACTGACAGATTTCACAAGCAACGTCTGCCCCATCCTTATTCGCACAATATCCCCTTTTGAAAATTTACATGGTTTCATGTCTATTTCCAGTTCCGCCTCACCTGACATGCAGAATCCATAGAAGAAAAGAGGCAATCTCTCCGGCGTCGACATCACAGGAATATCGCAGACATTCCACAATCCATATAAAATACCGTCATTTTCTATCTTGATATTCTCCTTTCCGCAATGCTTGAATATTTCCTGTTGAATTCCGTTCTTTTGCATCTTCAAATTATTTACCTATGCAAATTTATCAAAATTCACTTTTTTGTCATAAAAAAGGATGCTGATTTTTTTCAACATAAAAAATATGATTATTTTTGCATCGTCAATTATAATTAATAGGATTATGGCAGAACACAACGAATTAGGCAAAAACGGCGAAAACTTTGCCGTGGAATTCCTTGAAGGGAAAGGTTATCAAATCATCACAAGAAACTGGAGATGTGGCAGCAACGAACTTGATATTGTTGCTTTAGATGGAGATACACTCGTCTTTGTCGAAGTCAAAACACGTTATTCCGACTACATCGACCCTCGTACCAGCATGAGCAAAAGTAAGATCAGAAATTTTGTAAACGCAGTGACCATGTACCTCCGAAAGATGCAGGTCAACTCAAATTTCCGCCTGGATGTCGTCATAATTGTGATGCAAAGCGGATTCGACAACAAAGGGATGTATGTGGAGCATTATGAAGATGCGATTTTGCCGACTGACTTCTGACATTTTTACGTCAACAGCGAAAGACAAAAAAGTCAGCCAAGTTTAGCTTGGCTGACTCCTCACTAGAAATTAAAATATCGTTGTTCTGAGTTAGTTAAATGAGGCATAGAAACGTAGTGATGGAACAGGAATCGTTATCTGAGCTCTTGCGATTGGACGCTCTACCATCATGTAGCCCTCTGCCACTGGCAAGAACCACATTCCTCCTGCTTCATAATAAGTTGTTCCATTCACGCGAGACAAACGAGCTCCGTAAGGAAGTGTTGTGAAAAAGACATTCTCAGGGAATGCAACCTCCTCATATCCATATACTGGATCGTATACATAGTACACGCCATTACCATAGTAGTAAGTGTAATCGCCAACCAAGAACGAGTGTACATATACAGGACGTGTATGATGGTACACTGGATGTGGACGGTGAATCACACGATGATGGTGAGCAGGTGCATGACGATGTGCTACCGGAGCTGGTACATGGTGATGATGATGCGGTGCTGGTGCATGGTGATGATGATGCGGTGCTGGTGCATGGTGGTGATGCGGTGCTGGAGCAGGTGCATGATGATGATGCGGTGCTGCTGGAGCAGGTGCATGATGTGCTGCTGGAGCATGATGAACAGGACGTGATCCATGTTCTACTCTTGCAGGTGCTGGACGATGTCCGCCACCACGAGCTGGTGCTGCTGCATGATTACCACCTCCTCTGTTGGAAGGTGCTGGCGCTGCTGCATGATTACCTCCACCACGATTATTATGTGCTGGCGCAGATGTACGCTGTGGAGCTCCACCTCCATGTGAACGCTGCGCATAAGTTAACTCTGACATAGCAAGCATTGCTACAATGCTTAGGACTATTAAAAACAATTTATTTTTCATGGTCGTATCAATTTTATCATTAATTATTATCAACGTCGCCCTAACGGTTCCGTTTATCTTTTCTGCAAATATAATGAAGTGAAAATAATATCTTACCTTTGTAAGGTTTTTTAAGATAGAAAAAAAGTTTTTTTAACACTATGAACAACTCATACATATATAAAATAGAGGAGGTCGAAAAATCTACGGATATAGTATCAAAAAAATACAAAAACCTGTTTTATATTTTCGAATCTATCTGCAAAGAACTGACTGCGGACGACAATATTCGTTTCGCAACAGAATATGCCAGACTGACGTTCCTTTTAGACAAATACAACGTGCATATCGCAATGCGCAAGAGGATCATGAAATTCCGTGCCGACGCGATTAATTCCATGCGCAACAATGCCGTCATCTCTACTGAGCAATACAGAGAAGACTATGTTGCGTTGGCTCTTTTCATCTCCCTACTATACGGCGAACAGATTTCGGAGTCTCAAAAGAGGGATCTGGAAGTAGTGAGCGGTTCATGGACTACTGATGAATATCGTCGTACCGAACGCATCAACTATATGCGCATAGTGGCTACAGCATGTGATTACGAATATATCACAGGCTACAAGGAAGACGCGGAAGAATATACACAAGTGAAGGTGAAAATCAACGTGATAGGTCAGAACAGCGATTTCGCAATCACACCAAACATGGTATGGAACGGCTGTGTCGTAGGGCTTATTGACAGCACCGTCGAACCTGACGGAGACCTTTGCCCAAGATTCATAATCATCAACCCTGACTATCTCATGGAGTGTAGTTCGATAGCCGACTGCGTCACTCCATGCGGTCCGAACCCTCTTGAGCATCTGTTCAAAAAACTGATGCGAGCAAAGACGTCTAAAGCAATGCTTCTCGGAAATATAGCCAACTATTTCCACGACCGTCTTATCCACGCTCACGACAAAAACGACGTCGATTTCAAGACACTTATGAATGAAGCTTTCCTTGAATCGTCGCTATCCATCAGCACCTGTGAAGAATTACAAAACAAAGATGATTATGATTCATGGATTTCAGACGCGGAGACTCATTACAACAACATAAAGAACGTGGTGGAGTCGGTATTTCCAGAAGTTGGCATTTCCACAGAAAATGTGCTGCTTGAGCCTACTTTCTTCTGCGACCAGCTCGGTCTGTCTGGACGTCTCGACCTGCTGCATCAGGCAAGAGGAAACTATGCCGTGGTGGAAATGAAAAGCGGGAAAAGTAAGTTTCCAGAATCCCAATTGGATCTTATCGCAGACAACCATATCACTCAGGCTTTTCTATACCAGGCGATAGTGCAACGTGTACTGCAAATTCCGTTCAATGAACTGAAAACCTACATTTTCTACACTAAATATCCGTATGAGAAGCGAGCCAACCTCCGTTATGCGAAATGTACACTTAAAAACATATCGGAGGCTCTTAATCTACGCAACCGCATCGTCTGCTACGAGCATCTGCTTGCCAATGCCAAAACCATAGATGAAGTGAGACGCATAGTGTCGTGGATCACTCCTCAATATATGATTCCAAACTATGACAAAGTAAGAAGCGAACGAATAGTAAGCGGATTCATCGTGCCAAGGATTGAGGAATTCCGTCACACAATAGACTCTTCTTCTCCATTGGAACAGAAATATTTTTACGCTATGCTCGGATTCATCGCGAAAGAGCAGGATTATGCCAAGACAGGAGGTAGCGGCACCCGTCGCAACCATTACGGTTTTGCTTCTTGCTGGAGAGAGTCGCTGGAAGAGAAAAAAGAGTCAGGAAATATAATCTTTGACCTTCGTCCAAGAGAAATCGCCATCGATTCCGCAGAACCATATGTTGTATTCGACCGCACACCAAACGACGAATACACTGCGTCTTTCCGTGTGGGAGATATCGTTGTCATTTATGAAAGACGGAATGATACCGACTTGGCAACCAACAAATTAGTACTTCGTGGCACAATCGCTGAGATCAACAACAACACGTTACGTATCAATATGCGTCAGACACAACGCAATCCTAACGTGCTACGCAGCGACATGGAATTCGCTATCGAAAGAGACTTCATAGAATCAAGCTTTGCCAACCTTTACTCTGGTCTTTTCACATTCATCAGCACAAAGCCGGAAAGGAAACGTCTGCTTCTTGGAGAGACGCTGCCCAAACCGACAAACACTCACCGCCTTGGCACATACGCCAACGAGGATATCAACCGTATTGTGGAGAAAGCGAAGTCAACAGACAGCTACTTCCTCCTTGCAGGTCCTCCAGGTACAGGCAAAACATCATTTGCACTCAAATCAATGGTGGAGGAATTTTATGAAGACGACGGGAATATTCTGCTGATGGCATACACCAACCGTGCTGTGGATGAGATCTGCAACTCATTGAACAGAAGCGAGAAAAACATAGATTTCGTCAGAATTGGCAGTAGGTTGAACGCTGACAAACGATTCCTGCCAAACATTTTGTCTGAACGAATCAAAAACATGACAACACCTCAGGAAGTGACCGCAGAAATCCACAGCCATAAAGTTTTTGTCGGCACAACGACAGCCATGTTGTCAAACAAAGAGATATTCAACATCATCAATTTCGACGTCGCCATCATCGATGAAGCGTCACAGATCCTTGAGCCTCAAATCATAGGTTTGCTATCCGAGCAGACTCGACTCGGCGAATACGGCATCAAGAAATTCATCATGATAGGCGACCACAAACAACTTCCTGCAGTGGTAGCTCAATCAGAAAATGAGTCAAAAGTGGAAGACGAGGATCTTAGCAGCATTGGACTGACAGACCGTCGCAACTCGCTGTTTGAAAGACTATTCCGACTAAACAGAGACTCAGGCAACGATTGTGCTTGGGACACTCTGAGAGGTCAGGGAAGAATGCACAACGAAATATGCAAATTTCCGAATGACCAATTCTACAACGGTGAGCTACACACTGTGGCAGACTGGCAAAATGAGACCTTCGACTACTATAATGATTATGACAAGGGCAATCGTTGGGAGACGCTGGTGGCAACCAAAAGAATGGCATATATTCCGTCGGAACGAGATTTAGGAAGCAATAGCGGCAAAACCAACGATAGCGAGGCTAACATTGTGACAGAGATTGTGAAAGCATGTGTGGAATTGAGGAAAAAGAACGGCATTGCCGATGACGAGATGACAATAGGCGTGATAACAGGCTACCGCAGTCAAATCGCAAAAATCCGCCACAGGCTAGAAGAATCGGGAGTGGCAGACGGAATTGTGGTCGACACAGTGGAACGCTACCAAGGCGGACAGATGGACATCATCATCTACTCCTTCTGTGTCAACCAAGACTATCAGCTTGATTTTGTGTGCGATGCGATTGAAGAGGACGGCAAGACAATCGACAGGAAACTTAATGTCGCGCTCACAAGAGCAAGAAAACAACTTTTTGTTGTTGGCAATGAAGAGATGCTGAGACAAGTGCCAATCTACAACGAGTTAATTGATTTTTTGAAGTAGAGAACAAAATCGAAGACTATAATGTTTTGGCAATAAACAAAAGAGCTGCAATCAGAATGAAATCCGATATGGTAATACACATAAAAATTTTAACTTTGTACAAAAATTAAAAATCGCTTTATGGAATACTACGTATACCGCAACGGAAATCCGTTCGGCCCATATAACATATCAGATTTAACCAGCCTTGTCAAAGCTGGCAAAGTACTCAAATGCGACAAACTGTCTACAGTGAACACAGCGACTGAAGATAAGGATTTCTTTGCTGTGCGCGACGTGTTGAACGACAACAACATTTCCGTCAAAGTGGACAATGCAGGAAGTCTGACGAGCCAGTTGAGTCATATTTCCAAAGACCTTCTTTTTCCGAAAGAATTAAAACAGAAGGAGACGTGGAAAAGCGACACCCGTCTGCTTGTGCTCGCATGTATTGGATTGTTTCCACTTGTGGCCGCATATTTTGTCCCTAGCGGATGGTTGTCATACTACTGCATCGCACTATATTTTTCAGTAGTGTGGTGGAGTTTCTTCAACTATATGTTCAAATCGCCACAGGTGACAGCAAAAACCAGCGTGACAATATTCTTCCTGATGCAGGCGATTGTGTTTGTGGCATGGGATGCTTTAGGATTACCCAATCTGAACTTTTTCTATGGAGCTATAGACAATAACAATCCTATGTTATTACAACTGGTCGGATTCACCTTCGGAGTCGGATTCACTGAGGAATTCGCCAAGATGCTTCCATTGATCTGGCTTGTGAAAAAGACAAAGAAACCATTGGTGCCACAGACATTAGTGTTCTACGGATTAATATCCGGACTTGCATTCGGAGTATACGAAGGAGTGCAATATCAGATGACAGTGAATATGCAGTTAGACGGTTCGGATCGATTCCTGATGAACATAGCCCGTCTTACAAGTCTGCCATTCATCCATGCCATCTGGTGTGCGATCGGAGGATTCTTCATCAGTTTTGCTGTGCTCTACCCTCGCTATAGAAAAGCGTTGTGGACACTTGCACTCGTCATTCCTGCCCTACTTCACGGAGCCTACGACACAATGTGCGGAAATGGACTTACAGCAATCTTCGTAGCACTTCCACTATGTGTATTTTGTGTTGGATTGCTCGTACACTATCTGAAAAACAGCGGCAATTATCAAAACAGATTGAGATAATGGTCGGACGCGAATATATAGAGCTATTGGCTCCAGCTCGTGAAGTTGAGCACGGAATAGAGGCGATCAAATATGGTGCTGACGCTGTGTATATCGGAGGTCCTGCGTTCTCAGCAAGAAGTGCGGCAGGCAACAGTCTGGAAGACATCGCCAAACTGGTGGAGTTTGCACACGTCTACAATGCTCGCATATACGTTGCCCTCAACACAATTCTCACTGACGAGGAACTTGCAGAGGCAGAAAAACTGGCATGGTCTTTATACAAAATAGGGGTAGACGCATTGATCATCCAAGATTACGGATTGCTCCGGGCAAACCTTCCTCCTATCGCACTGCACGCAAGCACACAAATGGACAACAGGAATCTCGACAAAGTGAGATTCTGGGAGAAATGTGGATTCGAGCAAGTGGTGTTGGCCAGAGAGACCGATGTAAAAAGCATGGCAGACATTGCGTCTCATACCAAAGTAAGGCTTGAGACATTCATCCACGGAGCCCTTTGCGTGAGCTACAGCGGACAATGCTATATGAGCCAGCGTATGCTTGGAAGAAGTGCCAACAGAGGAGAATGCGGACAACCATGCCGAATGAAATACTCTTTGTTCGATGCTGACGGAAAAACAATAGCCAAAGACAAATATCTGCTGTCGCTAAGAGATTTCAGTGCGGAAAAATATCTTGCAGAAATGATAAAAGCAGGAGTGTCTACATTCAAAATAGAGGGCAGACTGAAAGATATCACATACGTGAAAACCACAGTCGCCTACTACAGAGGAATAATCGACGAATTCCTGGCAAAGAACAATGAATACCACAGAATGAGCTATGGCACAAGCAGATATGGGTTCCAGCCAAATCTGCATAAAATCTTCAACCGTGGACTCACAACATATAATCTAAGCGGGAAACGAGAGAAGATGGCAAACATAGACACACCCAAATCAATGGGCGAATATGTGGGCACAACATCATTGCAAAAAGGCTCAACTCTTCAGATAAGATTAGCAGACAATGTGACACTCGCCAACGGAGACGGTTTTTGCTACGTCGACAGGAATGGAGAACTTATAGGATTCCGAGCAAACAAAGCACAAGGCGACAGCATTGAATTGCCGGCAGGATTACGTGTGCAGCCAAACGCAAAACTATACCGCAATTTAGATATCCGCTACGACACGGCTGTGAACAATGATACATGCAACCGTCAAATCGACGCTCAAATAGTGATGACAGAGACATCGGACGGATTCACTCTTGAAATGACTGATATTGCAGGAGACAAAGCACATGTGACATTCGACAGCAAAAAAGAATTGGCACAAAATCCTCAGTTGGCCAACGACAATATCATAAAAACGCTAAAGAAAACAGGCGGAACTCCATTCTGTGTGACAGATGTGAAGATTGATTCACAAAACACATATTTCTTCGCCATGTCCACACTTAACGAATGGAGACGAGCATTAATCAATGCATTGATATCCAACAAACTGTCGGCATGGAAGAGAGAGCCACGTCTGCCAATGGATGAGAATCTACAGTTTCCATCAAACACCGCCGATTACCGACTGAATATACATAACGCTAAGGCCAAAAACTTCATTGAGCAATGCGGAATTGCCAATCCTGCATGGAGCTATGAACGAGAGCCAAAACAGAAAGCTGAGCTTATGCGTTGCAAATACTGCATCAGATATGAATTGGGAATCTGTCTGAAACAAGACACCGCAGAAGCAGCAAAATTCAAGCAGCCACTCAAACTTGTCGGTTCAAACGGATCGGAATACACTCTTGCATTCGATTGCAATAAATGTGAAATGGCTGTGATTGGTGATGTTAGAAAATAATCGCATCAAACAATTTTTGTCAATAAGAAGAAAAACATTACATTTGCGACAAATTGAATAAATGGTGGAGAAGTACCTGAAAAAAATAGCATATTTGATGATGTCGGCAATAGGGATTGCGGGCATGCATTCGTGTGCCAATATGGGTAGCGGACCACAAGGAGGACCCCGCGACTTGACTCCTCCAAAATTCATTTTAAGCACTCCAGAAAGAAGTGCCGTCAATTCAAAGCCGCAAAAGGCAGAAATAATATTCGATGAGTATGTCGTATTGAAAGATGCTCAAGATGTGATTGTTTCCCCACCTATGGAGATGGCTCCAGAAATCAAGAGTGTAGGAAAGAAAGTAAGCATCACATTCAAAGACTCTTTAGAAGAAGATGCAACATATATCATCGACTTTGGGGATAAGATCACAGATTTCCGAGAAAACAATCCTATCAGAAATTATTATTTTGAATTTGCGACGGGAAATCAGATCGACTCTTTCTGTATTTCCGGCAATATAGTAGACGCATATACACTCGTGCCTCAGGAAAACATCACAATCGGAGTATATTCCGATTGGACAGATTCCACTTTAGCCACAAAGAAATTCGAAAGAATCACAAAGACCGACAATTACGGAAGATTCATTCTGCGTGGATTGAAAGAGAAGCCATACCATTTGTGTGCGGTTAAAGACGACAACACAAACTTTAAATATGATGTTCCTGGAGAAAGTCTTGCATGGATCGACACAGTGATCACTCCAAGAAAAAAGATGGTGGAAAGATGCGACACAATCTGGAAAACAGTAGACAGAGATTCCCTGCTCGGTCTGGAGCCAGGCAACGTCCGCACTGACACATCCATAGTAGATAGCGTCATATGTAAAGAGCGTCCTTACTATCTGCCAGACTCAATAGAAATGAGACTGTTTGCAAAGGCAGTGCCATTCCAAGCATTCAAGAAAGCAGAAAGAAGAGAGGCTAGAAAACTGACACTCTACTTCACTAATGATAAGAAGCAGAAACAAAAGCCATCAATCAAGCCAACCAACTTCACACCAACTGTGGATGATTGGTTTATTGTTGAGCCAAGCGTCACTACAGACACAATCAACTATTGGATCAAAGACACCAACATCGTAAAGCTGGACACTTTAGAATTTACGATGACATACATTGCGACCGATTCTTTGGGAGCATTCGTAGAGCAGACAGACACGGTGACCAGCATCTATAAAAAAGTGAAAGTCAGCAAAAAAGAAGAAAGAGCATCTAAAAACAAAAAAGAAGCTCTTAATATCACAATCTCAAAATCTGTGGAAATAGACGGCACTCCAGAAATTGAATTTGCGACTCCTACATTCGATTTCAACCCAGGAGCTTTGGTTGTCCACGAAAGAAATGACTCCACAGAAAAGCCACTGCCTTTCACAACAGTTGCGGCAGACAGTTGTGGCAAAAGATACAAACTGGAAGGTAATTGGGAGGAAGGACAATCATATGTAGTCCTTGTAGACTCAGGAAAAGTAAGAGACATCTACGGACTTGAAAGTGATTCAACAACACTGATATTCAGAAAGAAAGAAAAGAAAGAGTACTCCAACATCATCCTAAAAATGGAAAACTTACCAGCAGGAGATGTTATTGTAGAACTCGTTGACAAAGACAAAATAGCAAGACGGGGATACCCAAAAGACAATAAAGTGGAATTCATCAATGTGATTCCAGGTTCCTATGCCGCAAGACTGATCGTCGACGCCGACAAAAATGGGGACTGGACAACAGGAGACTACAACGGTCTGAAGCAGCCTGAGGATGTCTACTTCTTTGAGAAACCACTTTCGGTATCAGCCAACTGGGATTACGAAGAAGACTGGGTGATCGGCCAAATGCCATTGCACAGACAGCGACCAGCGTCATCTTATCCGCCAAAACAAAAAAAATGATGAGATGATAGTACTGCAATCAGCATATTTTGCACCAGTAGGCTACTATGCCAAAATCTACGCACACGACAAAGTCATAGTGGAGCAGCACGACCATTATGTCAAACAGACATACAGGAACAGATGCCGCATCCAGACAGAAAGTGGAGTGATGGATTTGAGTATACCCGTAGAAAAACATACGGATAAAACAAAAATAAGAGATATTTGTATTTCGTATGGACAAGAGTGGCGTCGTCTACACTTGAGAGCGATGGAAACTAGTTATAATTCCACACCGTTCTTTGAGTATTACAAAGATGATATCCAAGCCATCTACGAAAAAAAAGAGAAATATCTGCTTGATTTCAACATGCGTTTGCTAGAGTTTACTCTCGACGCGCTTGGAATACAAAGAGAAATTTCACTGACAGATAGTTACTTCGAAGGAGAACCCGGGATTGAAGATGCAAGAGAGCTATTTAATCCCAAAAAAGAAACTACAGACACCGACTCAAAACCCTACTACCAAATGTTTGCGGAAAAGTTCGGGTTTACCGATGGATTAAGCATAGTGGATCTGCTCTTCAACCTCGGTCCAGAATCAGTGTTATATTTAAAAGAAAAGTCAAAAACTATATAATGGAAACAGAATTCAATTTTGACGACATGCGTCCGTATTATGATTCGGAAATTCCGGATGCGATTGCACGAGTTTGCAACAACGAAGAATTTCTAAAGGTACTGCCACACATTTTTCCATCAGCCGACCCTAATGTCATCGTGGAGAAAGTGATGCAGATCAAATCTGCTGATGATTTCCAGCAGATTGTCATGACTCGTTTCTTAGGCAATCTAGTGGAGAACACATCTGATGGTCTGACCAACAATGGCATGGAGGCACTTACAAATGACAAAAAATATCTATTCATATCCAACCACCGCGACATCATTCTTGATGCTGCGTTGTTAAACGTGCAACTCATTGCTAAAGGAATACAGACTTCTCAGAATGCGATCGGCGACAATCTTTGTTCCAAGCCATGGATCACAGACCTAATGAAAATCAACAAGAGTCTGATTGTCAACCGTTCAGGCACAAAACGTGAGATATTCATGTCGTCACAGAAGATGTCTGCATATATCCGTTCCATGATTACAGAGAACAAATCATCTGTGTGGATTGCCCAAAGAGAAGGACGTGCAAAAGATAGCAACGACGTGATGCAAGAGAGTCTTCTTAAAATGCTCAACATGAGCAGTGAAAACGTAAAACAGGGATTCATGGATTTGAACATCACACCTATAGCTATTTGCTATGAGTATGATGCGTGCGACTTCTTGAAAGCAAAAGAGTTCCAACAGAAACGTGACAATCCTGAATTCAAGAAGAGTGCACAGGACGACATCATAAACATGAACACCGGACTTCGTGGCTACAAAGGAAGAATTCACTATGAGGTCACAAAGACAATCTCTCCACTGATCGACCAGTTGGTTAACGAAGACGACGACCGTCAACAAGTGATTGAAAAGGTGGCCAAACTTATAGATGGAGCCATCCACAAAGCCTACCGTTTCTTCCCGGGCAACTATGTGGCATACGACGAAAGATTCGGCACAGACAGATTCAAAGACAAGTATTCCACTATTGAGAAGAACGTTTTCGACAACTATTTGGATGAACAGATAAACAAGATCGACATTGAAAATAAAGACGAAGAGTTCTTGAGAATGAAAATGCTGGAGATGTATTCCAACACACTCGTGAACAACCTCGCCTCTGCAGGAGAATTATAAAAAATGACATTAAGATTAGTAACAGCAAAAAAAGACTTTGAAGAACAGGAAGAAGAGTGTCAATCAGAAATCTCCCCAAAGGATGATTCTTCTTTGAAGAGCAGAAACAAGGAGACGTTGCCAAGAGAAAAATTCCTCTCTTCAGGAGCAGACGCATTATCGAATGCGGAGTTGCTCGCCATACTTGTAGGTTCAGGCACACCAGGGCAGAATGTGATCGAATTATGCAAAGAGATCATGCATGATGCGGAAGACAAGCTCGGTGTTCTGGCAAAACGAGACGTCAATTACCTATGCAGATTCAAAGGCATAGGTCCTGCCAAAGCATTGACGATTGCCGCAGCAATGGAACTGGCGACGCGAAGACGCAAAGAGACTGACACCTACAAGAAAGTGAAAAGCAGTATTGATCTGTATCAGGCTTTCGCTCCTGGTCTACAAGACTGCACTAGCGAAGAGGTTCATTTGGCGCTGATCGACGGTGCTGGAAATATCCGCAAAATAGAATGTATTTCCAAAGGATCGTTCGACTGCACTCTGCTTGACGTGAGGGTCGTTGTCAGCAAAGCATTGCTCTACGGATTCACCACCGTGGCCCTGGCACACAACCATCCAGGTGGCTCGATCACACCAAGCATGGCCGATATCTCGTCGACACTAGAAATTTACCGAGGATGCCAGCTGATGAGAATAAGGCTTATCGACCATATCATAATAGCAGACAACAAATATTACAGTTTTTCCGATAACGACAAATTGGAATAAAGTTTAAGTATCATGATCTACATCATCGCATCACACAGCAACAGATTGGAATACGTATGCCGACAGATTTTCAACCGTTGGCTGAATGTAGAATTCGAAATCTGTCAGCAGAATGATTTCAAAGCAGACGCGAATGATGCCGTCATCAACTATTCAAACTCCATCACCGACAATGCTCTAAACATCGCACCTTGTGGTCTGCTCCATCAACAAGGAATCACCGACGTCTCTCCGGAATGGAAAGAAGAGCATCTGTTCCCTACTGAATGCGAACTTGGATTCGACATATTTTCTGCCGTATTTTATCTCATCTCCAGATATGAAGAGTATGGTGAAAAAGCGACAGACAAACATGGACGATACAAACAAGAAAACAGCACTTTATTCAAACAAGGACTGCTACAAACCCCAGTGGTTGACAAATGGATAGAAGAATTCCGTCTTCTCATAAATGACAAATTCAGAATTGGCATTCCTAAACAAACACCGACAAACCTCACCACAGTGGACGTGGACAATGTCTATGCTTTCCGTAATAAAGGCATTGTAAGGCATGCTATAAGCAGTGTGAAAGACTTGATCAAAGGAAACAGACAAGACGTCTTAAAAAGATGGAAATCGCTGCTACACGTCGAAAATGATCCGTTTTTCAATATTGAAGAAGTCAGCCAGCGTCTTGCCGATGAGAACCCCGACAATGTAATATTCTTTCACTGCGGATGCTACGGCAAATTCGACAAGAAAACAATACTCCCAAGTTTCCGCTACTGGAAAGCCAAACAAAAGATAGACAAACAAATCGTGGTGGGACTACACATCTCTTACAGAGCCGCAACAAACGATACAGCTCTAAAATTAGAGAAATGGATATTGGAAAAATGTTTAGGAAGAGCAGTCTCAAAATGTCGTTTCCACTATCTGAAATTCGCACTGCCATACGGCTATGAAAGATTGGAAGAGTTCGGATTTACAGATGATTATTCAATGGCATATTCCGACATGGCTGGATACCGTGCCGGGACGTCAAAACCATTCACTTTCTACAACATAGAGAAAGAAAAAGAAACCAAACTTACAGTCCATCCTCTTATAGTGATGGACAAGACACTACGCTCAAACATGAAGCTAAGTGTAGATGCGGCATACGAATATATCGACAACTTAAAAAAGGAAAGCAACGCCACAGGAGGCGATTTCACTACCCTATTCCACAATGAGAATGTAGCCGACTTGAATGGCTGGGGTGAATGGGGAGAGAGATTCTTCAAAAGATAAAATCAGCCGGCATCACGACAGAACCTCCTTAATATCCCGCATTGTCTTCATCGCATATAAAAACAATGGAAATATCACAATAAGAGAGCCCAACACAAGGCCGTCAAAAAGATCCGCGATCAATGCGTTTGCAGTAAACAAACCTTCTCCAACACATACGACAAGCAAAGGTTGTTTGGAGAGATTTGCGTAAACAGCCTTGATATTTTTGTTATGATTCATGACAATGTAACCCAATAAGCCTGCAATAAACACAGAAATCACAAACGTCATCACAAACTGAAATTCAGACAACACAATCGGAGCATATCCGTTTGTTGTCATCCAAAATACAGTTACAGCCAAGACTATTGGCAAAACCGTATACAAGACCAAAAATGGCAGAATATATTTTCTGAAAATTTTCATGACAATAAAAAGGCGACAAGCACACGCCCGTCGCCATTATTAAAATAAATTGATAATATCAATTATAAACGCGATTACCAAAAATTAAGCTTCCGACACGGACAAGTGTGCTTCCAAGCAAAGTGGCAATCTCATAGTCACCACTCATGCCCATTGATAATTCTGTAAACTTAGGAGCAAATGTAAGTTGAGCGGAATGATAAAAAGAAGACAACTGTTCAAACTCATGCTTGATCTGTTCCTTATCATCTGTTGCCGTTGCCATTCCCATCAACCCCACAACCTCCACATTCTCATATTTAGCCAATGCGTTGCTGTCGTAAAGGGCTTTCACTTCATCAAAAGAGAAACCATATTTAGTCTCTTCCTCCGCGATATGAACCTCAAGCAGACACTTCACCACTCTACCGACCTTCTTTGCCTGTTTGTCAATTTCTGCAAGCAGATGTTCACTGTCAACACTGTGAATCAACTCAACAAACGGCACAATGTATTTCACCTTGTTTGTCTGCAGATGACCGATAAAATGCCACTTTATATCTTTTGGCAACGCTTCATACTTGCCAACCAACTCCTGGGCATGACTCTCTGCAAACAATCGCTGACCAGCTGTGTCGTATGCCTCCTGAATTGCCTCTTTTGGATGGTATTTTGACACAGCAAGAAGTTGTGTGCCTGGCTTCAATTTAGACTTTACTTCGTCTATTCTATCCTTGATTGCCATACTTTCTAAAAATTCAAAATCCTATTCCATAATATCTGCATCCGAACCGTCTTCTTTTGGAAGATGAGTCAGATCAGTATCACTGTTGTCATCCATTGTGTATGGGAAGATGTCGAGAATAGAAGTTTCCGCAATGCTTACAATTTCATAATCCGACATCGAATCCTTCATATTCTCAATCAGATGGTCGGCAGCATTCATCAAGTCATTTCCAATAACAAGGATATTGGAATTTGCACGATGCTCCTTTGCACTGACTTCATCAATTGTCACAAAAGCGACTTTAAACTTGTACCATTTGTCACCCTCCTCATTAGGGAAGATCTCGTTGATTGGAGATTTCTTGATACTTGCCACTGTAAACTCACCGAATGGAGCCACCTCACGGCTGATTCTGTCCTCCGCTTCAGAGAAATTCAACGCCTCAACAAGATAAACCTCCGTCGCTCTTGTACTCTTACCGTTTTCGTCATCCTTACGGTAGACGACCTTACACTCAAACCAAATATTCATAATAAAATATAATTGTATGTCATTGTTTATTCCGCAAGTCTGAATCCGAATGTGTATTTATCCGTTGGCGAACATGCTCGACGGTAAGCCACACCACAGCGTGATGTCTCATGGAAATATCCGCTGCCCTTCATCACCTTGCGTCCTTCTATAAGTTTATTCTTTATCTTATCACTCTCGTCTATTTTATATAGTGAGAACGAATCTGTTTTTGCATAATAGAAATCTTTTTTCACCTCTGGCTCAAGATATTTGAAATCATCAGCACACCACTCCGATACATTTCCTGTCATATCATAAATGCCAAGTTCGTTTGGCTTCTTTGTGCCGACAGGATGAGGCTTCGCATTGGAATTATCACGATACCAGCCCACCTCGTCAAGATTGTTTGATCCTGAATATTGGAAACTCTTCGACATCACACCGCCTCTAGCAGCAAATTCCCACTCTGCCTCTTTAGGTAGACGGTAGTTTCTGCCAGTCATATCATTCAACTTAGAGATAAAAGTCTTGACATCATTCCAAGAAACATTGTATACAGGAAGGTCATCTCCTTTAATCGGACTTGGATTAGACGGCATAACCATATTCCACTGTGCCTGTGTAACCTCATACTTAGCGATCTTGAAAGTGTCTACAACAGCCTCAACCTCACGTTTTTCTCCCATCATGAATTTGCCTCCAGCGACAGTCACCATGCCGAAATCAACCTCCAACTTAGGTCTTTGAGGAATAGGTGTCACTGTTGTGTTGAATGTAGAAGTCTGCACTTCCACCTCTTCATCATAAGCAGTCACCATACACACAGCGTCGTCAATATTGCCGACAGCCATATTTGCCGCTCCTAATTCAGGCAAAGCCATCAATGTACGCATCATATTTATCTCGCCAAGGTTGTTTTTGCATAGATAACCAACAAGCTCATTTTTTGAGTTGAAAACAGGAGATCCTTCCGCTCCTTTTTCAATAGAGTTATCCAACATGAACATCTTACCTAGCATATTTATTCTCGACTTGGTAGTGAATGTGTTTGTCTTGAATTTTGTGATCAAAGGATACGACACAACCGACACACTGTCCGGTCTGACAGGTTCTTTCGAAACAACATATGGAATTGTATCTATTACCTTATCCACCTTTATAACAGCGATATCATTCTCCAAATCCACTCTGACAACCTTCGCCTTATATGCCATAGAAAATGACTTTTCCAAACCGTATACCACAATAGACTTAGCATTGCTAACCAACGCATAGTCTGTCACTATCTTTCCATCGTTACTGATCACAAAACCAGTGCAGCTTCCAACCACATCAGCAAAGGCGGCTGAAACAGATGCCACCAAAGCAAGCATAACACACAATATATTTCTCTTCATACTCATCTCCAATCAGTTTGTTGTTATAATACAAATTTCACGTCTCTTAGGCTCGTGATTTATCTCTATGATATTTTTTCTGCGCAAACGCAATAATTTATACACATCTCGTTCAGTCCTCACCAGATTCCCGTCGACGGAAATATTGACAAAATCCGCGTTACTCAAGGAATCCATCACCGTCTTCGCAATGTAGTTGAAACCATCCTTAGCCTCCCTTGTCCGCAACACTCGCCTGCTTTCACAAACACCATCATAACCAACTTCACGGTGATACTCAATCTCACGGAACTTGGCATGCTTACGGTAATAGTATGCGACGGGAGTCGGCATCTTCACCACTGCAAAATCATCATAATAGTCTCCTTTATTGACCACTGTGCGGCAACCTGTCTGATTATACGGCAAATACGATCTGACCTTAGGACTACACGACAACAATATAGCCGGCATTCCTAGCATCAAAAAATATCGCGTCAACCTATAAACCATCTTTTTAGCAGATTACCTTACAAAGATAAGAATTTTTCAAATATGAAAAGAGAAAACTTATTAACAACAAAAAAAGGCTCAACCAAAAAGATTGAGCCTTATAATATATCAAATCATTTGTTATCTATTTCCTGAAAGCAAGCCCGCGATTCTGGGAGTAAAGCGTTTCATTAACAAACATATACCGACCAACAAATATGCCGCTATGAAAGGTACTATTATCAAACATATGGTATCTTCCAAATAACCCTCTCCTGGAATCAGTTTATGGATAAAAACATCAGTCCAACCCAAAGCGTCTATAGGAGCACATTTATGTTCTGCATAAATGAAGAAGCATGTGCTTATCAATACTTTGTTTGGCTTCGCATTTTTCTTCTCCACCAACAATGACGCGACTATAAAAACAAAAAATACAGAAAACAATACGAATAAGTTTCTTGATATTCCTACTATATCTGCATCTATCTTGAAATAGAAGAAATACACGCCAAAAGAGGCTACTGACAAAGCAATGAGTACAATCATATACTTTCGAGCCAACAATACAAAATTCAGACCATTTAGAGCGAAATAAGCACCTAAGCTGAAAAAGAAAAGAGAGGTGATGCTAAATATATCCCACGCTACCCAAAAATATGAGAGGTAAACAGCGAACAACACAATCATACCCCAGATCCTCGTCTTCTTAATAAGCCAAAAGATCAAAGGCGACAATATAGAAACAACTATCAAATCTCTAAGAAACCATAACGGCAAATCTACAGGACCAGTCCCATACGTTTCCCAAGGCAGCCAAGAATACTGCACCGGATCCCAGACATTACAGTTCCAAAGAAAACTCCGCCAATTGTTACTGATATAATCCTGAACATACTCCCCTTTCCTTAATCCATTTAGAATTATAAGCACAAATGCAAGTATATTCCAAACTATATACGGGAGTATCAATGTTCGGAAACGGCTATTGATCTTTTTCTTATAACCTTCCCAACTCCATTCCTTAAAATTGGCAAAGAAAAGGTAACCTGAAATCATAAAAAATGTCGGAACTGTAACAATACCTATAGCTTTTGATAAAAAAAAGCCAAGGAAGTTATAGATTCCGTGCCAAGAAAAAAAAGGAAAATCCGCAGTAAACGAATTTACCATTGTTGGTCCCATATGAGCATACAACACCCATACAGCCAATGGGAATCTCAGCAGATCTATTGATTTTGACAAGTTGTCCTTCCAGTCTACAGTAGAATTATTCTTCATAACTAATTATTTAGGTGGAGTAAATAAATCAGAAGCGATTAAACACAAATCTTACCAAAAGGAAATTTACTGGAATCGCTATACAGAATACCGGAATAGGTGCATATACATTAGATATACCCATCCATAGGAACAGATTTAACAAAGACACATGCAGAATATAATTCACCAAATGAGCCAAGCCAAATCCAATTCCTCTCTTTGTACTTGCTTTCTTACGGAAAGTAAACAGACATGTGAGAATAAAATTACAGCCAAAACTTATCACATAACCTATTGAGTAGGCTATAGTCTCCGATAAAATATTCAGCAATAGAAGATAAATTCCATAATGTAGTGCTGTTGCGAAGATACCTACCAATGCAAACCTTAAAAGTTGAAATAGTGTTGTGCGTAGTTGTTCCTTATTCTCAAACATCTTATTATTTATAAATTTCCGCAAAATTAAATATAATATTTATCAAATGTCTAAAATACAGACAAATCTAAACAAGAAATCAGTCTGCCGCTTACATTTGGCACTGTTTTCTCTCATAAAATAAGACCATTCTCTTTAATTAGGCAGAACACTATAAACAAATTCTACCAATTTCATTTGGAATGACATTCCCTGTTTGTTTTGTTCTGTCACGTAAGACCAAAAACCTGAAGCATCTCCCTTCTCCAACATTTCCGCCATAATTTTCATCTTCTCACTTTTCATCGATGCCGCAATATTTCGATACATTGGATCTTTCAATTCTTGCTGAAGTTCGTCAATACTCTCAGATATACGACCTTTACGATGACGGTTACATCCGTTGACAAATGATTTTAGATAATTTACCAACTCTACATTCTGATAGAATATAGCTTTGTCATAACCAGCATCTTTTATTTGCTGCATCTTTATCTTGTAAAGGTTATTAAAATTAGAGAGCCATTTATCAAGATATTTTCCAGACATTATTGGTAATCCTTGTCGATAACAATAAACCACCCTTTTCATCTGATAATACTTCTTGACAAAAGGGAAAACCCTCATATTCATAACAAGATCTTCACCAAACTTAAGTCCAGAAGCCTGTATATTAGCATCTATAAATAAAGAGCGACGGAATATTGTGCCGCATAGTGACACTGGTACAATATTGACGCCAAAGAATGACAGATAGTATTTGTCCATGAGCTCGTCATGAAGGATTTCCCTTTCTTCGATTGACGAATCACCCAAATCAGAAACCTTTTTTAGAAGTCCGTTTAACCACATATTGGCAAATTTTCCCTTCACCATATCGGCTCCTGTCTCTTCCACCTTTTGCATCATTGATTCGAATGCATCATATGGCAACCAGTCATCAGAATCAACAAAGGACAAATAATCGCCATGACTACTGTAAATGCCAGAAATACGAGCTTTATCTACCCCTTCATTTTGTTTCTTGTCAATCAAAGAGATACGATTATCTTGTTTTACCCATTTCTGAATAACATTTATTGTATTTTGATCTGTGGAGCAGTCATTGACAAGAATTATTTCTAAATCTCGATAACTTTGTCCGACAACAGAAGAAAGGCACTTGTCCAGATACTTTCCCGTATTATATATTGGAACGATAACAGTTAGCATACATAAATTAATTTTTAGATTTTTCTGTGTAGTTGAGTAACCTTTGCATATATAACCTACTTAATTTCTTGTCAACCCGTAGTAGTACTGATCTTTTGCGACTCCGTGGTTTTCAATTCCACCTTCAACAATAGATTCAAGTACAAAGCCGATCTTCTCATACAGATGACGAGCAGCGCCATTGTCACCATTAGCATAAAGGATTATCTTTTTCAGACCCATTGTTTCAAAAGCATAATCACACATCAGACTGACGCTTCTGAAACCGATGCCCTTACCTTTCTGATCCGGGTCGACGAAAATGTACAACTCCGCTTCACCTTTTTCCTTGTCGATATCAGTGTAGCCTCCCATAGCGACAAGAGTACCGTCATCTTCAAATGAAAAGTCAATACGTTTTTCATTTCCCCTGTTTCTCTCAAACCATGCTTGAGTAGATTCAAGAGAGACAGGAAGAGCGATGTTCAATGTAGAATTTACACGCTCGTCATTAAGCCACTCCACTCGCTTCTCCAAATCATCATATTCCAACCTTCTTATTATCATAACAGAATGCTTGTCAATAATCAATGAAACATATTACGAATATTACTTAGCGTAACATAGATTTTCTTTCGAGTCCTCTCATAAAAATATCTATATTTACTCTTCATCTGGCAATTGCCTACCTTTTCTTCAATAACCCTGTTGACTTCACAAGCGGCGTCATAGTAGACTCTTCTTGAGAAGTGGGTAATACGATCCGCGAAATCCTCCTGACCCTTAATAAATTTAGTGAAGTCAATCACACTGACTCTCGGATTTTCAGAAGCTAGACTTTTGATCGCATCGTTAAATTGTTTATTGACAATATGTCTGTCAACCAAACTTGAAATCTTGTTATTCTCGTAAGGAATCTCACTGCCTAGAAGTATACATAAGGATGCCTTTGGAGACATTAGCGACAAAAGTTTTTTCAAGTTTGCAATATACTGTTCTGGTGTCTGTCGACCAACAAACTCATACTTTGAAGAAAATGACTCCAAAAATTCGCGTGTTATTTTATTATCGCCAGTTGAGATCTCCTTATTTATATAGCAATCCCAATACTGCTTATCAGTCAATGGTTTGTCCCAGAAACCGCCCCAAGCAAAAAGTTTGCCTGTCTGCTTATTTCTATATACACCTAGACCAGGCTCAAGCACAGAGCTCAAGAATACAATGTCAAGATCATCATCATAAATTGCCGTCTTGAACATGTCCTCATCATTAAGCCCCATAGCCAACCACTCTTGCTTCTCTTCCTCAGACATATCGTAGAACTGAAGGAAATTTACAGAATGGTTGTGATGCTCAATATAATTTTGTCTGACAACACCACCATATGTCAACTCTGAAATGATAGAATCAGACTGTAGGAAATTCACTATTCCATAAATGTCACAAGGTCCCTTGAATAGGATTTTTCCTTTACATTTTTTCTTTTCCTCAGTCGCCTCCAAACCATTCTGATTGATCCATTTCGGAGCAGGAATCCTATCAACATGGCTAACAACATCACCGACAACTTCTAGTTCCGGCCATTGTATCATAGAATAGACATACTGCTCCACTCCTTGTCCGATTGTTCGGCATGAGAACAAAAAGTGAATCAATTTATTATCCTTGACAGCATAGAATCCTACAATTCCATAGTCTCCAAACTTGTCCTTCGCTGTCACATAAGCGGAAGACACTGTGCTGTCATTCAATAATGCTTGGAGTTCTTCAATCGAGCTACGATTCTTAGTGAAATTCAATTGATTTGTTCGCATTATCAATTCATGGATTCTCTCCAACTGAGGCAAACAATCTTTATGAATCTCCACTCTTGTATTTGTGCTATACAAAAAAGCTTCGTTATCAGTTCCAAAATTTCTTTTGGATTCCTGTTTTTCCTCCAAGACGCGATACTGTTTCAAACGCTTGTGTTCCGTATCCTTTTTAGGTAAACTAGCGACAAACTCCTCCAACTGTGGAATAATATCCGGCATTGCTACCGAAAGTTTGTTTTCATGAAACAGAGCATCTTGAAGATTATGCTCATTGTCATCAATAAAAAGACAATTCTCAGCTCTAAGCCCCATGTCTTTCAAAAGGGTGCTGATTCTTTGTCCTTTGGGTGTCCAGTCTATAGATTTAAAAACAAAATACTCATCAACAGATAATGACTTCAGACATTCAACAGTTTCGTCATAATTATTTTTTGAACATATAGTATTGACGATGCCACAGTCTGTAAGATTTTTAAGGAGCTCCTTTCTTTCTGAAGGCATATCTACGCCCCCCTCGGTAAGAGTTCCATTCCACAATGTGTCGTCAAGATCCCAAATGACAAGTTTAAGTTTGTTAAAATCCATAGTAGACTTATTTTACGATTGCCATCTTAATCATGTCCACGATATAACGGACATCATCATCACTAACATATGGACCAGCAGGCAAACAGAATCCGACTTTGAAAACATCTTCCTCTACTCCATTAGTATAGAATGGTGCACCAGCATAAACAGGCTGCTTATGCATTGGTTTCCATACAGGACGAGCCTCGATCTTCTTGCTTAGCATGAATACACGTAAAGCCTCAACGTTCTCGTTTGGCTGGCAATCAGTAGTAGCGCTGTCGACTGCCTTGATCACACCAGCAGCACCTCCTACCGCAGTCTTGATAACCTCCTTATATACATTCTCCTGACCAACAATCTTTACGTCAGCATCAATAGTCGCAGTACACAACCAGAAGTTTGCATCATAACGAGGATCTGCAGGCTGCTTGTGAATATGAACACCCTTAACATCCTTCAACAACTCCTCGTAAAGAGCCTGAACATGTTTGTGATGAGCAATATGAGCATCGGCAACCGTCATCTGTCCACGGCCAATACCTGCGCAGACGTTTGACATACGATAATTGTATCCGATAGCTGAATGCTGATAATATGGATACGCATCGCGAGCCTGAGTAGCATACCACATAACAGTGTTCTTATCCTCCACATTCTCACAAATCAACGCACCACCACCTGAAGTAGTGATCATCTTATTTCCGTTGAACGAAAGAACACCAAACTTACCGAATGTACCCAACACCTTACCGTTGAATCTGCTACCAAAACCTTCTGCTGCGTCTTCTACGACTGGAATACCATACTTGTTTGCGATCGCCATAATCTTGTCACAATCGTAAGGCATACCATACAGTGCGACTGGCACAATAGCTTTTGGAGTCTTACCTGTCTTTGCTATACGATCCTTGATCGCCTTCTCTAGCAAATCAGGATCCATGTTCCAAGTGTCTGGCTCAGAACCTACAAAAACCGGCTTTGCTCCAAGATATGTGATAGGATGTGAAGACGCACAAAAAGTGAACGACTGCACAAGAACCTCATCTCCTGCCTGCACACCACATCCAAGCAACGCTAGATGCACAGCCGCTGTTCCTGCACTTAAAGCAACGACTTCATTCTTTCCTCCAACAAATGATTTCAAATCTTCTTCAAATCCATTTACATTAGGACCAAGAGGAACTACCCAATTCGTATCAAATGCCTCTTTTACATATTTCTGCTCAACTCCGTCTTCTGACATGTGGGCCAAACACAAGTAAATTGTACCTTTAGGTGTATATGCCATAATCGCTATTTTTTTCTTATTTTCTTACCTATTCTTTTTTTACTGCCCAATCCAGAATCATTTCTGGAAAGGATACAGAATTGTATGAAGAATCTTATTTGTCCAACGTTTCTTCCAATTCTGTTTATATATATTTCTGCAATAAGCGTAAACCCGCTCTGCATCTCTATTGATCAACGCATCAAGCAACTCATGGTTTTTGTTATTAGGATATTCAGGATCATTCTTAAGATGAGAAAGAGTAGGATAAAAATCAGGTTTCATCATCTCTTGTATGAACATCTTTATCTCTTTAGCATATTCTGTATCCGCATCTTCTTTAGCTAATGAAGCTATCTGAACACCATATATATTACGAAGTTCTATCTGCAAAAGAGATAAATATTTTGGCAAGTTGTACTTTTCAATAAGGGCCACACGCTCCGCATACAGTTCATTTGCTCTAGCGACATACTGCTTTTCTTTCCAAAAATCGTTACTTTTTCCTGATGTAACGCCACCCCATCGCCAATTGTATCCGATATAGTCGACGAACATCATTCTCTTGATATTAGGGAAAAGTGTCATGTTGAACACCTGGTCTTCACTGATCACACTGCTTGGTGGAGTAAAGCCAGATTCCTCTATCAACTGTTTCTTGATTAACTTACCCCAATAAGTAACCATGAATAAATTTTTACCAAAGAAATTTCTATAGAGTTCTTCGAAATTTTTTCGACCCTCACCTACCTCTGTATCTATCTCTATTACCCTCTCTTTATATTTTCTGTCGACACAAAAAGGAACCTTATGTCCAAAAAACGGGAGTACCTTCTGCGAATCCATACAGACATAATCAAGGTCGTATTTCAATGCTGGCTCAATCATTTTCTGTAAGGCTTCTGGCTCCAACCAATCGTCTCCATCTATAAAACAAAGGTACGTGCCTTTCGCCTCCTGTATTCCTCGATATTTTGCCTTACAGATTCCAAGATTGACTTCATTGTTGATGATTCTTATACGAGAATCCTTTGCCGCATATTTTTTCAGTATATCCAAATCATTGCCCGGAGAACAGTCGTTAACACACACCAGTTCCCAATCAGTATAACTTTGACCCAAAACTGAATCAATCAATTTTGGGATATACTCTTCTGATTTATAAAAGTTCGCAATGACAGATATCATCATAAGCTTACTATTTTAACAAGTATCTAATATTTAGAACTGTCTTGTATAGCCATTTGTGATTTACAATCTGACGTAACAATTTAGATTTCCAATCACATGGATAATATGGTTCATTCGTAAAATTGACAATCGGGAACTTTCCATTTTTCTCCGACTCTAAATACAAATTGTTGATCTCTGTTTTAGACAACAACGGATTACCCAACTGACCAACAAATAAACCATATACATGAAATGAGTCAAGCAACTCAAGTTTTTTTGAGACATCAGGATTATTTCCCTTATAACCGGCCTTCATCTTACTATACTCACGGAGAAGACCGACACGACTCAACGCTCTATTTCTGACTCTTTCCGGATTTTTACTTAATGTCAAACCTGTACTTAATATTCTATATCCACACGTTTTTAGCGGTTTCTTATAGAAAGTCATCTTGACATCCTTCAAATACTGGTTTCTTATAAATACTGCATCCTCCCCTATACAAATATCCTCACAAAAACGATCATTTCCGATCATATCCTTTCGGAAGACTATTTCAATAAGGAATGTTGTAAATACAAATGCAGGCGAAGAAAAGAATGTTGTCGACTGAAATGGTTCATTGAACTCAATTTGAGGCACCTCCATTGCAGTCAAATCTACATTATTAACTTCCTCATTACTCATCCTTTGCTTGATACCAAACACTCCTATAGAAGAGGCATTTCTTTCCATCTCTCGGATAACCTGCGGCAACACACCTGGGAAAATGAAATCATCAGGATCAATAATATAGATATATTTTCCTGAAGCGGCATTCAATCCAGCATTACGTGCACTGCAAAGACCTCCGTTCTCCTTGCTCTCCACCTTCAACTCAGGATATCGTGTTTGAAGATTTCCCAACAAGTCTAATGTTGAATCCGTAGATCCGTCATTAACCGCGATTATCTCCATCCGCATACAAGACTCATCCTTGTTGAGAAACAATGATTGCAATGTTTTCTCTATAGTAGCAGTACAGTTGTAGCACGGCAAAATAACCGAAAGCAACGGTTTGTCATCCATAATCTGTTGTTGTAAGGTCATATTTTTATCACTACTGTCCAACGTTCAAAAGGATATCACATTTAGAAAACATCTTTCCATACTCTGGCACAAACACAGAATCTGGGACATCTTCTCCTTGTGACCAAGCGACAATAGCCTTTGGAATGTTCACCCCTGCCTCATGAGAAAATGGGTATCCACCGCCAAAACGAGGATTCAACTCCAACACGTAATATACTCCATCTCTCTCTAGTACATCACAGTCAAGGTTACCAATATGCTTCAATCCCTTTCCAATCGTAGAGCCAATCTCTCTTAGCTTTGCATTGTCGACGGTAATGGCCTTGTCTGTCTCACCAGCTCTCATTGACAGTTTCTGTTTTACCGAAACTCCACGATGATGCTTGTTGAAGTCGTTCACAATATCCAATCCATACTCGTTTCCTTTGATCACTTCCTGAATCAACAAGAAGTTCTCATCTGTTGAAGCAGTTGCAAGAATAGACTTCTTAACTTTCTTCTTATCCAACTTGTATACCATCTCCAACTCTTCCAGATCATCTACGAATTCGAGGCCGATTGATCCAGATCCCCAACGTGGCTTTAGGATCAACGGGAATTTCAATGTTCCCGCCTTAATTGCAGCAACAGCCTCATTGTAATCTATATACGTCTTTGGTGTTTTCAAGCCAAGACTCTCAATAAACTGTGCTGTCTTGTATTTATCAAAACAAATATCTATAACTTCAGGATCAGAGACAACTACAGTTACCCCTATTGATTTGAAGTCTTCTTTTCTTGCCGACAATATTGGTAATTCCAAATCGTTAAGGGAAATCAAAACCTTAACATCATATTTCTTACAAATGTCAAGAACTGTATCTAGATAGTTATCAGCATAGACACCAGGCACCTTCTCTTTGATATCTGCAGCAGTAAGGGCAGGAGCAGACAATTGCATATCAGCGGCAATTATATTACCGCTGTTTCCAATCACTTCCTTGAAATATTTTAGCAGGTAGCATCTACGTCCTGCACACGTAAATAATATATTCATAGTCACTTGACGTTCTAAATCAAACATTATAAAATGCCATCACATCATCCAGTGTCTGTCTGCGACGGACCAAAGTATCTCTTTCTCCATCTACTGACACTATCGGAGACACATAATTGATAAATGAAGGTGTCAATACAATTGTATATGCACCAACGCCATCTATCTTAACATAATCACCTCCAGCTATGTTTTCTGGTACATTTACATCCGATAAGATGACATCCTTTTCCATACAAGTGGAACCTACTAAATTGGCAACATATGTCCCATTTCCTGGTTTCTTAGCAAAGAAAGTATGAGGGAGGTTGTTGCTATGCAAAGTCGGCTTAACATCGAACACTGTGCCATCTGTAGACAAGAATTTTTGTCCAGCGATCTCCTTTGTCTGAAAAATCCTTGATACATAAGAGAATACGTTCGCTACCACCGACACACCTGGTTCTATCACTATATTAGGCTGAACCTTATTGAACCATTCATTCTGAAGACATAGATCGAGAATGACATCTGCGTAATCAGAATACTTTGGCTTGTTACTTACATCTATACCTTTTGCAGCCGCACCAAAAAAACCTCCTCCCACATCAAAATATTGAAGGTCATCCAACTGGAACTCACTACACAAAGATAACATCTGTTTTACTATCAAACCATAATTAGCGACAGCTCTGTCAGACGACGATGTATGTCCGTGAAGAGATATTATTCTTATACCATTTTTTCTGAGCAGAGGAATAATATCAGACAAAAGTTTTTTGGTAAATCCGAAACGTCCGACTCTCAATCCACACTGAACCTTAGATACTCCATCCGCATCTGTCAGATCGATATTCAAACGTAGACCGACAGCTACATCTTTACCCGGATTTTCCGATTTATATTTCAATACACTATCAACCTCATACAAAGAGTCCAGATTGACAACGGAACCTTCATCCAATGCTTTATTCAAGATTGGCTCACGTTTAATCGGCCCATTGAAAATCACATTCTTGAAACCAATACGTTTTGCCAAGTCGTATTCCATCTCCGACACAACCTCAGCATAGCATCCCTCTCCCATTGCAATCTTGCATAGAGCCGGGATATAGTTTGTCTTAAAAGAATAACCGACTACTAACTTTGGATATTTAGATAAAAAAGCTGACTTGAAGGATTCTATATTACGCAAATAGGTACCTCCGTTCATCAGATAAAACGGAGTCCCATATTTTTGAGCAAGTCTATCTAAATAATTAAAATCAATTTGTTCCATCAAATACCTCCATAGTCACCTTTCCTTCTTGAGCGATTCCATCACGTTTCAACACTTTCTTAATTGTGATTAAAACCACTTTAAGATCAGTCAAGAAAGATATATTATCAACATACCAGACATCCAATTTAAATCTCTCCGTCCAAGAAATCGAATTTCTTCCGTGACATTGAGCCCATCCTGTAATTCCTGGACGTACCTCATGACGACGAGCCTGCTCTTTACTGTATAATGGAAGATACTGCACCAACAACGGACGAGGCCCGATCAATGCCATATCACCGACAAGCACATTCCAGAACTGAGGCAATTCATCGATACTTGTACTACGGACAAATTTACCAATCTTTGTTATACGCTGTTCATCAGGCAAAAGGTTTCCTTCCGCATCCCTTTCGTCTGTCATTGTCTTAAACTTACAAATTTTGAATATTTTTCCATTCAAACCAGGACGCTCCTGAAAGAAAAACGCACCAGCTCCTTTATTCGCAAAATGCAAAAACAAAGTGATGATAGCCAAAGGCACAAGCAAAACACTCAATGCCGACAACGCAATACAAAAATCTAAAATCCTTTTAAAAAAGTTTTTGTACATAGTCAATCATATTAATTTTAAATCAGTCCGCCCCTTTATACAAGTATAAAACTCATCATCTAAATCGAAAAAATTAAACAAAATTAGCAAAAAATCACTATTTTTTCAAAATAGTATCATAAAATTGCTTCCAATGCTTTACTACCACCGAGCCAGCAAACTTTTCCAAAACACGCTTACGACCTGCATCACCAAATCGCTTCCGCTTTTCCGCATCACCTGCAAGTTCCTCCATACAAGCATAAAGAGTTTCAACATCCCCAACTTTACATCTTAGACCTGTCTCTCCAGGTATACTTGCATCCAACACTCCGTAAGCATCACTTGTTATAGTAGGCAAACCAAGACATGCGGCCTCGATCACACTACTTCCAAAACCTTCTCGATATGTAGGCAAAACAAATACATCTCCTGCCTGCAACATACGCTGAGGTTCTTTAGTCAAACCATAATTAAGGAAATTCTCTTTATTCAGATTCTTATAGTTTCCGAATGTTGCAGAGACATTCTCCTCGTCAGCACCAAACAACAATAGGAAAACATTTTTATTTGTCTCCACAAGTTTGTCGAACGCAGGCAAAAGTTCATACATTCCTTTGTCGTGATTCAATCTACCCATAAAGACAAACACCACCTTGTCGTCGGCGATATTCAATTCCTGACGTGCAGACTTACGGGAATCCTCCGTCGGTTCAAAACGCTGAATGTTCACTCCGGCAATCGAGCCATCACCCAAAACCTGAGCCTTCTTTGCACTAACAACTCCCTCGTCGACCAAAAACTGACGCTGAGAAGCACCGTCAACAAGGATATGAGTGTTCAATTTCGCTATAAGCCAGTCAATTGACTTGAGCATAAAACGCATCGCTCCTTTTCTTGTAGCCCATACCTGACCTGTGAAAATATGGATACGGACAGGTATCCTTGCCAAAAATCCAGCCAAAGCGGAAACCAATCCTGCCTTGGGGGTGACGGAATGTACCGCGTCGAACTTCATTTTTCTAAAATAAGAAGACAACTGACGCACCGCCTTCAAATCATTCTTTATAGAGATTTCTCGCTCTATATCGATATGCTGATATGAACAGACATTCAACCCAGCAACCTCATCTGAAGAGGATATGTTTCCAGCAATGTAAACATCATAATCTTCTCTCAATGCTTCAATATGATCTTTAAGAAACACCTGAGCTGAAGATGGAACAGCAACCACAAAACAAATTTTCTTTCTTGCCATAGTTTAGTCCGTCAAAACTGGATAATCAGCAGGATCTATATAATACCCACCAAACAAATTATCTGTGAATTTCTTTGGCAACACCTTGTTTGCCAACCATATACAAGGAGCAAAAATTGCAAACTGCTTCTGCTCAATTCCATTAGTTTTGGCAAGGTTCCTAACTCTATCAGTGATACTAATAATCGGATAGTCCTGAGGACAATACACATCACTCTTATCGATTGTCAGCAGTTTACGCAGTGCTTTCGCTACATTATCCACACTTATCAACGAAAACTTATAGTTTGTTGAATAGACAGGTAAGAACTTGAATGTAGCCAACTGCTCTATACGATGATAGAAGGTACCCGGACAATCTTTTCCATACACATTTGGCAATCTAACCAACTGGACACATAATCCATCAATTGATTTAAGCAAATCTTCCCCCTTCTTCTTGCTGCGTCCATAAGGAGTGACGGGCATTGACGGAGTCTGACGATCGATAGTATTGACACATCCGAATTTCGGTCCTAGGCCGACAACCGCCATAGTCGAGATAAAGATGAACTTTTTCAAGCCCTGCGACTTCGCCAATTTTGCCATTTCATAAGGAATCTCCGCATTCACTTTATCATGTAAAGCCTCATCAGTAATTTCAGGATGATGCACGATTGCGGCAAAATAAACGATTGTATCGACGGTGGTGTAATCAAACGATTTCCAACCATCATCACGTACGCTCAACGTTGTGTATGAATCAGGATCCAACCCATTCATAAATGTCTTAGCTATGAATGAATTTGGGCCAACAACTAATATTTTCATTTTTTTACAACTTCATTATATACAGCCATATATTTGTCTGCCATCACATTGATGTCATATTGTATAGCCTTAGCCTGACATCTCTCTATAACAGACTGCTTATATGTTGCATCCGAATCAAGTTTAAGAATCTCATCAGCAAATGCTTTTGCGTTCTCATGCTCAAACAAGATTCCATTACCGTCGACAATCTCATGAAGACCATCCACATCACTTGCCAAAAACGGTTTGCCAGAAGACATGCCCTCCAATGAAGCCAACGACAACCCCTCAAAATGGCTGCTCATTGCGACGTAATCACTTGCTGCAAGGACATTTGGAATATCATTGCGGATACCCAAAAGATGAACTCTACCCTGAAGATTCAACTCATCAATCATAGATTCAAACAAAGCCTTACGTTCATCATTTCCGCCTCCGACAAGACATAAATGGAAATTCTCAGGCAAATACTGCATAGCCTTGATTAATGTAGGCTGATCTTTCTGTGGACGGAACGCTGCCACAAAAGAAATGATTTTCTCTCCAAGTTGACGGACATCAGATGCAGGAGCAGCAGATGCATACTTATGGTAATCTATACCATTGTATACCATAGTGATATTCTTGCAATTCTCAGCTCCCAAATAAGCGATATGGTTTGCCTCACACTGGTCGCTGATCATGATATGTTTCTCATACTGACGGAACATCCACTTGTCGATCGGCTTATACCACCACAACTCTCTACGAGTGTTCGTAGTGTTATGCTCTGTTGTAACCAAATGAGCATTGCAGAACAAGCCTCCGATGGCTGCATACATTTGAGGAGCTGTAGTATGCGTGTGGACGATATCCCATCCCTGACGCATCAACTTTGTCAGCTTCATCAAACAAAGAGGACTGTAGTAGCCACCTGGGCTCGCCACAGAATGAACTTTAATGCCAGACTCAACCAAACAATCGTAGAACGCAGTCTTGGTATTGTCAAAAACACAAAGTTCCACCTGATGACCCATGTCACGTAAACGAGGCAAAAGGTCAACCATCAGTTTTTCCGCACCTCCGGTATATAGAGTTGTAATTACATGAAGTATTTTCATTTTCCGTAAAGTGAGTTTTTATTGATCTTGTCCTTATTCAAAAAATATAACACCACTCCAGGGACGATACACAAAAATGTCATTATTTTCATAGGTGACTCCTTCAAAAAGTTCCAGTTTTTGGAACGGATAGAATGAGACACATAATGAATATTATTCTGGATCTTTCTTTTCAACGAAGACGTTTGTGTCATCTCGAACTTTCTGTAGAAAGCCCATCCCTTTGGATTGTTCCAATACTGCTTCCACATACCGAAACTTGAGCCATCCAACTGGTATTCCACAATGACATAAACATCGTTTGAAACCAACAATTCGTAATCATTGTCTATATTATGGTACAGATAATCCAAACCGACATATCTTTCTCCTTCAAAAAGAGGATATTTGGGATATTTCTTCACCACATCCGTACGATAAATCATCTTCTTATCCCCACGTCCATTCAACTCCTCATAATATCTGCGTAGAGTTGTTGTAGCAAGGCCATCAGGAAATTTGTCTCCAATCACCTTGCCGTCTTCTGTCGCGTCTAGGCCAATTATTCCTGCATACTTGTCAGAACCATGCTCTTTCCAGAAAGTGACGATTTTTTCTACCGCATCATCCGGCATAAAATCATCAGAATCTATACATGTATTCAATTCTGTCGTAATATGATCATAGGCAGTATTGTGAGCGCCATGCATTCCCTGGTTCTCCTGATACACATACTTGATATCTATCTTTCCCTCTGCGATCCAACCTTCGATCAATTCCTTTGTGTTATCTTTAGAACCATCGTCTACAACTAGCCACTCAAAGTCTTTTGAAGTCTGACGACACAAACTCTCATATGTACGTCCAATAGTATGCGCTCTGTTATAAGCAGGCGTGAATACAGTCAATGTTTTCATCTTCTAATCTTATTTATGATATTCACAAACCCAAATACGAATTTGGCTCCAAAAATCTTAATCAATTTGTTTTTCAACAAATGCATTCTGAAGCTCAAAGACTTCTGATTCATCCATGAGCAAGAATAATGGTGTATTGAAACCGTATTCTCAGTTAGGTCAGTCAAACCTGTTGTTGAATCCATCGGACAAAAATAATCGGCTGGATAAATCTTGAATCCAGCGACATCCTGAAAACGATGTTCATTTACAAATCCATATTTTTTCAAAGTCTGGGTCGTATGATAAACAATCGTACCTTCATCAAAAGTAAATTCTGGTTTGCTCTCATACAATTCCAACATCTCCTTCAAGAAAGGAGAATTTGGCTCACATCCCATTCCTAATCCCGCATTCACACCCAAAGGCTCACCACTTGCAGGATTCTGAGTCGCAAGACTCTTTTCTATTCCCATAAAATTACCAGCGGCAATGATATGGTCCATATTGCGTATCACTTCTACGTCAGTGTCAAAATAGACACCACCTTCATTATACAAAACCCAAAATCTTGCATAATCACTTACAAACGCAAATTTTCTCTGCTCATAAGCGCCTTTCACATATGGACAGCAATTCACATCGAAATTGCTTTCATTCCAAACCTTTATCTCGTAGTCTGGCAAATATTTTTTCCATGATGCCAAACACTCCTGAGCATCTTCTGGCAATGGATTTCCTCCAAACCAACAATAATGTATTATTTTAGGTATCATATACTTTCTAAATAATCATGCATAATATACTAATTGCATAAACAACGTAAAGCTCATATGTATGTATATGTACGTCTTCATATTTGTCACCAATGGGTGCATCTTGTCCGGGATCGCAAAACAAGGATAGATAATCAAAAATGGATACGAGAACCAAGACAGATACGCAATACGGTTTGTAAATGCGCCATACATACATAGCATCCAAATTCCGTTTGTTGTCATATAATAATGCAACAGATCCTCATATAGTCGATCTCTCAACTCATACTTGAAAATCACATAATAGCCCATCAAAACTGGCATCGCACTATAAATGACGAAGTCGATTCTGAAACCTGACTTACCTCCCCAATCATCAGTTGACGTCAAATACGCATTTCCTGATTCATCAGTCATTCCAGCAAAAAGATTTTGGAAGAAACTGATATGAGCTGCCGCACAAAACAAACAGAACAGCCAACCATAGAAATACCATCTGCTATCCTTGAAGAAGGATATGAGCACATACACTGCTACCGGCAACTGCATTGAATGGTGAAATCCCCAAGACAACAGCAAAAAAGGTATTGATATAAATATCTTATCTCGATAAGCCATCGCCACCATGAACATCGCCGCCGCTCCTCCTGCCTTAATACCATTAGTAAGGTAAGAGAAAGAAGAAAACGCAATAAGGCAGACAAGATAAGCAAGCATTGTGTTTGACGGGAAAAATTTCCTGCACGCTACCAAAGTACAAATACAATTGATTGCTGCCATTATCAAAAAAAGAGGAGTGGCATCAGGGAACTGGTCTGACAACCAAGCACTCATGTTATCGAATAGAAAATTTTCTGCTTCAGGATTAAAACCATCCCAGATCTGTCTATTCCAGAAAAGTGCATAGTTAATCGTGTCTCCAAACACTGCTGAGTGAGGTCGAAATCCAATCCATAGAGTAAGGAACAAACACAAAGCCGCACTTGGAACAATAGACTCCACTTCATATACATCACGTCTGTTTGTAATAAAGACGAATGTAAGAATTACAATCAGAAAAGAATATATGTATGGGTATAATAAAGCTTCTATCATACGTTTAATTCATCAAACTATAAACTTTCTCAACCTCAGATTCATTTCCGAAATCATTTGATGCCAAATAATCTGAAATCTCCTTCTGCAGTTTTGGGTTCTTTAGAAAATCAGCAATGCCTTTAGCCGCATTCTCCTCATCCAAAGGAACAATAACACCATCCACATTGTCGTTGATCTGCGACTTTGCGGTTGGATAATTTGTAATAACAGTAGGTTTGCACAACACCTGAGCCTCTCTTACTGTGACACTCTTTCCTTCAAAGATACTTGGCTGAACATAAACATCACATGCTTTGACATAAGGATAAGGATTGGATTTCTTACCAAGAAGAATCATGCGATGACGCATCTTGTATTTATCCAATGCCTCCTGTATCAAATTGTCAGGACCGAATCCTACAATATACCACTTGAAATCGAGTCCCATTTTCTCCATGTCAGCACATAGTCTAGGAATACTCTCCATTCGTTTGGCTGGACAATATCGACCTATCGTAAGTAGTTTTATAACACCTGGCTCATCAGGCATCTCCGCACTTACATCATCCAATTCTGCTTGCTGACGGACAAAAGATGGAGATAGTATATTCTCTATAAGGACGATCTTGTCTTTTAACTCTGGAAATGTTTTCAAAAATGCCTTTGTGCATTCCTCACTTATAGAAGCGACGTAGTCGAAGCCATCCCATAATGGAAGTTCCAGATCATGATTGACATGAATTGTACTATAATCTGTATGAATCCAACAGATCTTCTTCTTTGCCTTTACCTTGTTCAGAACTATATTATGCGGTTGTAAAAAGCTTATCGCCAAATCATATTCGCCATTATCATACAACGACGGGAGAGCAGATTCCACAGCATTCGATACATATTGGAAAATACTGGAATCATTCTTTCTCTTCTCCGCAGGCAATGTGTTCAAATATTTCTGATGCTTACGCTTTGCCCACAATCGGCGTAACGCAATCCCTATATGCAACTCCTTTACAATATCCTTTATCGGACGTTCTATGCATGTATACTCAGGAATCTCTGGTAACAAATTAACATAACTAGGGATCAACTTCATGAATTCCCCAGTATGTTGATTTACAAATAGGTCAACATCGACTTTCTGAGGATCAAGAGATGACAACAACCCGAGCAATGCTCTCTCTGCGCCTCCAATCTCCAAATAATGGATATTTATAAATATTCTTTTCTTCATTTTCTTTTACCGAAAAAAGGAGTGTCGGATTTATATCCAATCACATACTGCGAAAAAGGCAACTTTGACAATATCCAACAGAAAAGAGTCGTCATCAATAATGTCAAACAAAAAATTACAAAGGCCTGCACAATATAATTAGATATATTAACAACAAATGGCAACTTCCATACGATCAATCGCATTATAAAGACATGCGTCAAATAGATACCCAATGAATAATTACTGATTATGTTCACGAATTTTTCAGCCAATCCAGATAATGTCCTGCCAATGAATATTTTCTTTATAATCAAGAAAAGAGTCACCGACATTACCGCAACCGGAGCAGACAAATACCAGAACGCTTTATAAAAATCATAATTCCATCCACAAACCTTATTTAACATCGGCAACGGGATGCATGCGATTGCCAATGGAATCATAACTTTCAATGAAATATCATATTCTCGCAAATAATATCCCAGCAAGAAATATCCGATATATCCAGAAAAATAATAAAGGATACCATCTGTAGACGTCTCAAGCCATACATATCTCGCCAAATATGGATAAAACAAAGAGACACACCACAACAAAAGGTAAAGTTCTATAGATTGCTTTGATGTTTGTCTCAACCATGGAGATATAATAGGTACAAGTAAGTACAATCCTACCAAAACGTACAAAAACCACAATATACCATGTCCTTGATAAGAAAACGGTATTGATATAATTCTGTACCACAAAGGTCTATTTACCATGTCAAGATCCAACCCAAAGTATAACGATACTGCCGTAAACAACAGGATTGGACAAATAAGTCTTTTCAAACACTTATTGACATAAGTAAAAACTGGTCTATCAGCTCTACATGGCAACAACAAGGCTCCACTCAACATGAAGAAAAGTGGAACACACGGAGTTGTCAAATAACTACACGCTCCCAAAAAAGTGGCCACAACCACAGGAACGCTCTCATATGGAGTTGTCTCTTTAGGAATCGCATATGGTGAATGCATCATTATCACCATCAAACATGCCAATGTCCTAATTATATCGTAGTATAAAATCCTTTGCTTCATATACACTTACTTCAACAAATTATTAATCTTTCCACAAATCACATTTGCAATCCACGCAAAGGCATATGTAGCAACAAAAATAGCAAAAAATGTCAAAATAGTTGATGAAAAACTTACAACATATGAGAACAATGTCAATACTATTGAATGAACAAGAAACGTTTCGTAACTTATCTTAGAAAAAAATTCTACAACACGACCTTTTGGAGCTGTGAAGAAATATGTGGTCATTGCCAAAAGAACAGGTAAGATCAAGATTACAATCTTGATAGTGTCCAATTGTGGCAAAAATCTCGGAATTACAGTTAACACTGCAACCAAAACAGCCAAAAATGAGATTACAAGTTTCCACTTACCGTTTAATTTTCTTGTTATGGTTGGCTCGTACATGCAATAGAAAACTCCTATAACAAAACATAAATTAGATTTCCACCAATGTTCTGTATACATATACGCATAAAACAAAGACAACAAAGCAACACACAACAGTAACAAAAATGCTGCTTTCTTTCTATCTTTCACAAACTTGAAACATAAATAGAAAAAGATATAGAAAAGCAATAAAACGCACACAAACCATTGAACGAAGAAAAATCCGCCGCTCAAGAACTTCCAGAAGCTTTCTGTCACACTGTAATCAGGGATAACTTGAGTTCTTACCACCTGCTCTATAGTCGAAACAAATATAAACGGAACCAAAAGTTTTACAAATCGTTTTCTGAAAAAGCCGTCAAAATATGCATCCCCCTTCTTTAGAAACGAAGACGTCAATCCATATCCACTTATAAAGAAAAATATTCCAACAACAATCGCACCTAATATTCCAAAATTTCCTAACAAGACAACACCTATTCTGGAAATACCCTCTGGAAATATATGTTCGTAGTTATGGTCAATATGATGAACAACTATGATAAAAGGAAGGATTACCTTAAAAAAAGTTGTCCAATCTAAGCCAAACCGACACAAAGATCCAGTGTTATCCTCACTGCGACTAATTGTAGACGGAATCTTACTTGTAAAACAAAGTACAAGTATCAAAAGACATAATAAACACACATAGATCATAATATCCTAATATCAAATCCGTATTTCAAATATATTTAATCCCTTTTAAATATATCTCTTGTATATACCTTGTCCAAAACATCATCCAGACAAGAATCATATCTATTGGCTATGATAGCATCACTTTGCTGCTTAAACGCAGACAAATCATTCACAATCTTACTGCCAAAGAATGTAGAACCAGACTCCAAAGTTGGTTCATAAATAATCACGTCAACTCCCTTAGCCTTGATTCTTTTCATCACACCTTGAATTGAACTTTGACGGAAATTGTCTGAATTCGATTTCATAGTCAGACGGAATACACCTATAGTTACTTTGCGTTCCTTGCTTTCATCATAACTTCCTTCTGAATAGTTGTAATATCCGGCTTTTTGCAAAACACGATCAGCAATAAAATCCTTACGAGTGCGATTACTCTCAACAATAGCTGTTATCATATTCTGTGGCACCTCACTGTAGTTTGCCAACAACTGTTTGGTATCCTTTGGCAAACAATATCCTCCATATCCGAATGAAGGATTGTTATAGTGCGTTCCAATACGAGGATCTAGACATACGCCATCGATAATCGCACGCGTATCAAGTCCTTTCAAATCTGCATATGTATCAAGTTCATTGAAATAAGAAACTCTCAAAGCAAGGTATGTATTGGCAAAAAGTTTTACAGCTTCCGCCTCTTTCATTCCCATAAACAAGGTATCGATATTCTCTTTAAGAGCACCTTCCTGTAATAAAGCAGCAAACTTGCGTGCATATGCCTCGGCATTTGGATTTCCAATAGCCTTTATCATCTCATTTTCATGGGAAAATTCAGAATTGTCAATAAATTTAGGATATCCCACGATAATACGAGATGGGTACAAATTATCATATAGAGCCTTGCTTTCACGCAAAAATTCAGGAGAGAACAACAGATTGAACTTTTTTCCTTTCAACTCTGGCTCATTCAAAAATCTAGATGCATACTTTACATATAGACTCCTTGTATAACCAACTGGGATTGTTGATTTGATAACCATTACAGCATCAGGATTGACAGACAATACCAAGTCGATTACATCCTCAATGTGATGTGTATCAAAAAAGTTTTTCTGTGGATCATAGTTTGTCGGAGCAGCGATAACCACATATTCAGCATCCTTGTAAGCACTTTTACCATCAAGCGTAGCTACCAAGTCCAATTCTTTTTCAGCCAAGTACTTTTCGATATACTCATCCTGAATAGGAGACTTCTTATTGTTGATCATGTCAACCTTTTCCGGTATGACATCCACTGCCACTACTTCATTGTGCTGTGCCAACAAAGTCGCAATAGACAATCCAACATATCCTGTTCCTGCAACTGCAATCTTCATAATCTTCCTTTATTTGGAATTTAATTTCCCTTATTTCTTAAAAAATGGCGCATTTTTCTCAACGTATCGAAAAACCAATTGAGAAAACGAATACGCAATATACTCTTTGCCTTATAAGCACTGACAAATTGAGATTCCTCGAAATTCATTGCCACATGGTCAATCGCATTCAATGTATACGTATGAACCATCACCCTGTCCAATTCCTCTTTACGTCGTTCGTCATCCCAATCACATTTAGGATGGAACATGTTGAATCGTAAAGTTTGGTTTACCCCGTCGAAAAAGCGCTTGTTGAGATACTGAGTCACACGGTTATCCTTAAGTTGCCAATACTCAAACAAATCTTCAAAATGCTCACGAACTGAAACATAAATATCAAATCTTTCAGGTATGAATCTCGATCTTGTATTTCCTGAACTATATATAAAATAATCATACAAAATCTCAGAAGAGATATATGCCTTTTCCAGTTGACGATATACTAAAAGATTAAACACCTCGTCCTGCTGTATACGCTGGTTCTCAAATCTCAAATTATGTTTGTTCAGAAAATCCAAACGATACATCTTATTCCATGGGAATCCATTTCCTCCGGCACAAAGCAACATTTGCTCGACAAAGGCATCTTTCAATTCTGAATTACTATTTATGATCTGTTCTTTATGAGCGCAGACAATTGTCGATTCTACATAACCTTTCTCAATCATATTGAAACCGAACATCATGTAGTCGACTTGAAGTTCGTCCATCTTTGAGGAACAATATTCAAGAAGATTAGGTTTTGCTATATCATCAATATCGAAAAAATAGACATATCTTCCTTTTGCCTCATCTATTCCCGCATTACGGGCACTTCCCGCTCCTCCGTTCTCCTTAGAAATCAATCGAACACGATCGTCTTTCTCAATCCAAGCCCTACACTTTTCTGCACTATCGTCTGTAGAACCATCATCAACAAGTAAAACCTCAATCTCTTTAAGCGACTGAGACAAAATGACATCCATTCCGCGATCAATCCACTTCGAGACATTATAAATAGGTATTACAACCGATACAATGATATCTTCTCTCATAGTATTCTCAACTTTATATCGGTTACAACACATTTATTATCATCCACAACTGTGCCTGGAACTGTAGTGTTATAACCAACAATCACGTTGTTTCCCAATCTTGTTCCTTTAAGCAACGTACTTTTTTCACCCAACCAACAATAGTCACCCACTACAACAGGAGCTGTCTTTGGTCTGGTGATTTCAAATCCAAAATAAGGATAATACTTCTCCGCCAATTCCTTTCTCTCTTCTGGTGGCAAAATATTGTGAGTGTTAGTATCCCATATATTGATTCCGTAAGAAATCTGACAATACGAACCAATTGTCACGCTCTCATCACTACGGATTTCACTATCGTAATTTATATTAGTATAGTTTCCAATCTTAACACATCCTGCAAATCTGATCCAAACACGTTTCAATAAAAGTAAAGAATGATGACCTAACGTGAATGAACAAGATTTTTGGACATGGATCTCTGTAACTTTCTTTTTGCTTCCTATAATAGAATCCTTGCCGACTACAAATTCTGCATTATCTACAGATATAATCGAATTTCTCAAAATAGCACCGTCTTCTATTGTTATTTTGGAATTTCCTGTCACATAGAATTTGCAATTTTCAATCCTGACATTCGACGCGACATTCCACATCGAGCCAGATGACACTCTGACGCGACTATTCTTAAAGAAATATCGCCACTTGGTTTCTGTAACAAAAGAAAAAACAGAACTTAATAATCCCATGAGACTCCAGTTTTGACAATTTTAGAAGGACAACCAGCAGCGATACTGTTAGCAGGCACATCCTTAGTCACCAAAGATTTTAATGCGATAATCGAATCATTACCAATTGTCACACCCTTTAGTATAGTGCTTCCTTCGCACAACCATACGTGATCACCAATATTTATATCAGCCGGCGGATTAGTAACTTCTCCCGTCTCTACAGATAATACCTTATGAGAATCGTGATTTCTTAAATATATGCCATATGAAGTCATAACATTCTTGCCAATACGGATAGCAGCCCCGTTAATTTCACACTTGACACCTCTTAACGAAGAGTTCTCGCCAACTTCGAAAGTACCGTTACTATTCATATTGACAAAAATAGTTGCATTATGGGATCCCAAGAATCTTGCTTTTGATCCAACAACTACTTTATTGTTATCTCCATTTATAATGATTTCCGTATTGTTGAGGAAACAATCTTCGGCAAAAAAGATCTTGTTATTGTTACCATTCACAAGGATCTTCACATTTTTATATTTCTTTGGCAATACGATTTCATTTCCGATGCCTTTCTGCCTAATTGGCTTAATGACATTATATATTTTGAATAAAATAGTCCTTAAATCCATATCATCTATTAATCTTACTTTTTATTAAATTCGTTACAAACGATTTCTCCGACACGTCAAGTAAAAACAAATAAGAAAAGATGAACACCAACAATACGGAAACAATCACGCTAGAAATAAACATCAAATGTTTATTCATTTCAATGTAATGTAAGCCGATCACAAGTGGCAAAGAAAGGATGACAACTAAAATTGTCTTAACCAAAACATTTTGCACATAATCTCTTATAGACAACTGTATCAATGGTTTCACTATCCACAAGCGAGCCACAAAACATACAGAAGAGATAGCAACATGAACGATCAATACAATTGTAGGATCAAAGCCAAATCGCAACAGCACGTAAGAAATAGGAACCAATAATAGTGTCAAACCTCCTGTAACAATAGAGTAAATCTTAATGTTTCCAGTAGCACGTACAGCTATCATAAAAGGTGTCGCCATCGCATCTATCAACGCAACCAACATCGACAATTTCACGAACTCTACTGTATATTGAGGATATTGTCCTAACCACAGATCCAAGACATAAGGAGTCTCGAACAATAGCGGCAGAATTATCACAAACATCAATACAAATGTGAGTTTACAGCTACGGTAAATCAAGCTATGCATATACACAATATCACCCTGCGCATATGTTTTTATTATTTGAGGCATAACTGCAGACTGGAAATTACCTGCAAACATCTGCACTAATCCCTGAACCTGTACTGAAATAGTTCTTGCTGCATTAACAACAGGACCAAAGAACAGATTTAGTACAATATTCACACCTTGAATTGCCATTGTAGTTGCAAGACTACCTATCAAATCCCAAGATATGTATGTAGACAAGTTTTTTAGTAGATCTCTATCAATTTGCCACTTATACTTAGTCTCTATAAATCTTTTCTTGCAATATACAGTATAGATCATTCGTATAGATGCAAACACTGCAAGACATAATCCGGCATACAAAATCAATTTGTCCACCTCAAACAGCAGCAACATGAAAACAATCACCAATTTCAAGATCGCCTCCAAAATAGAGATATACGCAAAGACATTCATCTTTTCGTATGCGATCACCAATGCATTATATGGTGAACTTAGGATACCAAATATAGAGGAAACGATAGAAAAATGATAAACCCAGACAGCGGCATCGAATCTGTCCGCAGGTATATTCATCTTGGTATAAAGGAACCAAAGGCCAACTGTTTCTCCTACGACAAAAATAATGGCCGCTAAAATATAATGGACCATGTTTATCGTACAGAAAACCAATTGCTGCTTCTCTACATTCTTACCTCCTAATGCATGTGCAATGAATCTCTGACTAGCACCAGATAAAGCTGCAGACAAAAAACCAAACAAGGCAATGATGCCTCCGACAACATTATAGATACCAAAATCTTCAACTCCTAATACCTGAAGGATAACTCGACTTGTATAAAGCGAGATTCCTGTCATGAAGAACATACGAAGATATAATGCTATCGTATTCTTCGCTAATCGCTTGTTGTTTTCCGATTTTTCTGCCTGATCAATTTTTGAATGAGGTTCAGGACCTGCATTCTCATCTGAGATTATCAGTTCTTTATTGTCATGCTCTGCGTCAACCAATTGAGCACCTGTAGCCATATTTTGAGAACAAGTTAGATTCTTCTCTTCCTCATTATTATCAATAATGTTATTCTCTGGCATACTGGTGTCAATTATTAAAATTCTATCATCAAATAGTTAAGCTTGAGACTCATCCTCTTTATCAAGAATCTCGTACTTAGAATGTTTGCTCTTAAACTCAGGTACCAATACCTTCATCTGCTTAACAATGGCCATATCATCATAACCATCCTTAGTGATCTCTACAAGTTTGTTGATCTGAGAGCAAACTTCAGCATATCCAAGCTCACGAACTGACGCCAACTTGATCTTTGGATGTGAAGAAGGCTTTGTATTCTCCTCCTTGTTCAACAACTCCTCATACAATTTCTCTCCATCACGCAAACCTGTATATTTGATTTCTACATTGGTTGCTCCAGAAAGCAGGATGATACGTTTTGCCAAATCTGCAATACGTACTGGTTTACCCATATCAAACACAAAAATTTCTCCTCCATGACCCATTGTTCCAGCCTGAAGCACCAACTTACAAGCCTCTGGGATCAACATGAAATAACGAATGATGTCTGGATGTGTTACTGTTAACGGACCACCAGCCTTCAACTGCTCCTTGAACAATGGAATAACTGATCCATTAGAGCCCAAAACATTACCGAATCGAGTTGTCACAAATTCTGTGCATCCCTCAACCTTTCCTTCCTTTATCTCCTTGTCCAAACTCTGACAGTACATTTCACAGATACGCTTTGAACATCCCATAACATTTGTCGGATTAACCGCCTTATCTGTAGACACCATCACAAATTTCTTAACTCCATACTTAACGGACAAATCCGCCATAATACGTGTACCATCAATATTATTTGCGACAGCCTCTCCTGGATTATCCTCCATCATAGGTACATGCTTGTAAGCAGCGGCATGGAAAACATATTCAGGCTTGTACTTTTCAAACAACATCTCCATATGGATCTTATGGTGAATGCTTGCAGTCACAGTCTCCGCTGGAATATTTGGGAATTTGCGAGCCATCATCAGTCTGATATCATGTAGAGGAGTCTCTGCCTGATCAACTAGAACCAACTGACTTGGACCGAACTCAGATACCTGTCTTACAATCTCAGAACCGATCGAACCTGCGGCTCCTGTGATCAAAATGCTCTTTCCTTTTAAGACGTTGCTGATAGCGTCCAAATCAACATCTATCTGGTTACGTGGCAACAAATCCTCCACGTCTACCTCCTTCAAATGAGTATAACGCAAATCGCTCTTTCCATCCCATTCCTGCTGATTATACATCAATATCTTGATACCTGCCTCAGCCAACGCATCTGCCATCTGCTGATTGTTTCTAATCGCATCCGACTTCAATGGAGATACCATCAATACCGTAGCATTCTTCTGACGCATTCTGCTAACTAATTTTTCATCATTAGCATAGATTTTCACACCCATCAACAAGTGATGTGCATCACTTTCCACATCAGAGACGAAACCAGTCACCTCATATTTAGATTCCTGAGCCTGGATACTTTTTGCCAAAGCGACACCACCCTCTTTCACACCATAAATAAATACTCTCTGTACAGAAGCTTCAACAAAATAAACATCATAGAAGTATTTAGTCATAATGCGGACAAAACACATTATCAGAGTCGACATCACACATGTGGCAAGCAACTCATTCCATGTCAATGGAGTCAGATAGTGATCGATACTTGTAGTGTGTCTTACAATAAAAATCATCACAATGGCAATAACAGTTGCCGTCCACAAACGCATCAAATCAACAAATGAAGAGTATCTCAACACTCCACTATACGTATATCTCAACTTGAATCCTATAAGATAGAATATCAAGTATGCACAAAACGTTAACAACAATGGACCGAAATTCGCAAGTGTACTAGCCGCACTAGTCACCATGGCATGCACAAAGAAACTGGTTCCGACAACAATCAGACAGTCCATAAGCAAGACCAACCAATATGACAACGCATCCTTCGAAAAATACCAATGCGTAAATCTACTAAATAGATTATTCATTTTCGTATAGTTAATTTTATTCTTTATTCTTTAATATAGTTACCATAGCCATAACCATAGCCATAGCCATATTTAGTTCCCATAGTTTTAGTGACTGAAGTACCATTAAGGATCAATGACAATGAAGGGAACTTCTTCTGGTTGTAGAATGTGTCAACAATTGGCAACATATCCTTTTTCATCAATCCCGCACGAACAACAAACAATGCCATATCAACATACTCAGAAACGACATTTGCATCCGCAACGACGTCGACTGGAGGACAATCGATAAACACATAATCATATTCTTGCTTCAATTCTTCTATCATTTTTGGAAGATAATCTTCGTTGAACAACAATTCTGTCGGATTCGGTGGAATCTCTCCAACAGGAATGACATCGAAAGAACTGTCCTCAACATGTACCAAAACGTCTCTCCAACTTTTTCTTTCTCCATTAAGATAGTCAACCACTCCATGATGAGGACGATCAACAACCTGAGACAAAGATGCTCTACGCAAGTCCAAATCGACAGCGACAACTTTCTTTTTCTTTAATGACATACAATATGCAAGGTTCGCTGAAACAAAACTCTTACCACTACCAGGATTCAATGATGTAAACATCACCACCTTATGAGTTTTTCCTTTACCAAGCATAAAGTCAACATTTGTTCTTACAACTCGGAACGCCTCATTGATTATATTACGACAACTCTCTTTAACGACAAGTGTGATTCCATTTTCTGTATTTCCTTCTTTCTTAGTACACTGAGGAATCTCACCTGCAAATGGAACTGCCAATCTCTCAACATCCTGACGGCCACGGATTGTCGTGTTACTCATTTCTATCAAGAACATGATACCAGCAGGGATCAACAATCCTGCAGCAATCGCCATTACCCAGATCATCGAACGCTTAGGAGCTGTCGGAGCATTGCTTCCACGAGGCTCTGTGATCAAACGTGTATTGTACGATGTAAATGCCTGAGACAAAGCATTTTCCTCTCGTTTCTGCAACAAGAACAAATACAATCCCTCCATGACTTTCTGTTGACGTTCCTCAGACAACAAATACTTGGCCTGATTAGGATTTCTCGCCAACTGACGTTCTGTTCTAGACTCCTGTGCATTTACATTCTTAATCTGCATTGAAAGGGATGCAATCTCATTGTTCACACTCTGCAAGATTACCGACTGCATTGCATTCAAATGTTTTGTCTGGTCTTTTACCAACGGGTGATTCTCACTACTGTTGGCCAACATTCTGTTTCGCTCAAGCAAAATTCTATTGTACTCCTCTATCTGACTCTGTACATTTCCACTTGACATACTAGAAGAAATAGGCAATGGATTGTCAAAATTCTGTTCTCTTAGGATGTCCTGAATATACTCAAGCATTGACAACTGGTTGTTCAACTCAAGCAAACGGTCTTTAGTTGCTGAGTTTTGTTGCAAATATAACTGAGATACAGCAGCAATATCTGGCAACAGGTTCTTTCCCTTAAAGTTTGCGATATTCTTATCAATACCCGTCAACTCAGATTCAATCACTCCAAGACGAGATGCGATAAATTCAGAAGTACTTTCTGCAATTCTATTCTTGTCATGAACCCAATTGTCATTGTATACATTGATAACCGTATTGATAATGTCAGTAGCTCTTGCTATTGACTGGTCTGTAATGGACAGGGTTACTACAGTCGACTGTTTGTCCACAAGGCCAACACCAAGTGCAGCATTGTATGCATTAGTTGCAGCGTCTAGGCTAGTACGATAGAAATTTATATTCTTGTACATATCTCCACATTCAGCTTTAGTATGGAAGATTGCAAGATGTCCGACAGGAGTTTCAGTGAAAACAGAGTCTCCTAACGTGATGTTAATTGAATTCTTATTTTCTACTCCTTTATTATTAAAATCGTACAATACAGCATAATCATCATCTACCAGTTTGATCTTAAACGAGACAAAATCAGTATTCTCTTTTTTTGAAGCATCAAACACAACTTTTATTGGTGATTTTCCATATATATCCTGCTCTCTGAGATCAACAGGTACCTTATAATAATCCATCAACTGCAAATCCTTAACAACTTGTGTCATCAAGGTTGGGGATTTCAATGAAATAAGTTCATTGCTAAGATTGGACTTATTAGCGACCAATCCGATATCCTGCATTTCAGAAGCTATATTTGAAACTGAAGATCCTTTGCTCTCGTCCTTGATAAGAAGCATTGCTGACCTTGTATACACAGGGGATGTTGTAGCCAAATAATACCATGCAACACCCAAACAGATTGCCAATGATATTATAAACCAATACCAATGTGAAACAAAAGATGCCAACACCTCCGCAATAGAAAATCCATTATTGCTACCTGCAGGTGTATTCGGCTGAGTCGAAGCTGCAATCTTAACTTCATCTCCACCACTTTTACTTACCATCACCATAATTAAAACGTTGTATCTAAAATTCTTTTTTTCAGTTAATTAATTCTATCATTTCGGGTTCAACCTCAGCACTGATACCAAACAGTCCTTCTAACACGACAACCAGTGTCCTGCGTCTACAACCCTTTTGCTTAACGAAATAACCTTCAACTCCATCCAAAACGCCTCCTATCATCTTGATTCTTTGACCTTTAGTCAAATGTATTTCTTCTGGCATGAATATTTTTGTGTGTCCATTTGATTCCGCAACTCGAATGAAATCTTCCATTGCCTTTACAGGAACTATCAAACAATCTGCCTGTTTCCCACTACAACGATTATATACAAATTGAAAATTGTTGCCAACCGCCGTATGTGGCATTATACTTTCTTTGCTGCCATACACAAACAAAAGATTCGGGATAATAGGTTCATTAGATATAAACTTCTTTCCCTTAAGGGTCTTGACTACGGGTTTCATAGCCTGATAATAACGAATGCCACAATCATCCAGTTTCTGTTTTACTCCAGTCTCACAAAAACGGCCGAGTGTGCGCATCACATACCAATGCATATTTTCATTCTCTTTTTCCATCAAAAGATTACCTGAAATATTCATTTTTTGACATAAGGATATACTTTTGACTCCTTAAACCCTTCGTAAGAGCATAAGTAACAATCAATTATATAAACTTGTATCACTTTTTTCGTCACCATTGATATTAAACCCTTATATCAATCTTTTTTGTTCGCATCCTCAAAACGCAAATAAAGTGACACAAAAATAGGAAAAAAACGAATATAAATACATCGCCATTACTTAAAAAATGTTAATTTTTTGAAAATACATTAACAATATGTTTATATTTATACATATTTATACACAATAAATACAGTTGAAAATAATCCATTAAAATCCAACAAATTTACAATTATCAAACAATTGTATTATGCTTTAAGAATTATATGTTATCTTTGCCAACAATTAACATTTATAGATGAAAACAGCGTTATTTATAGATCGTGACGGTACGATCATCATAGAACCGCCAATAACCGAACAGGTCAATTCTCTTGCTGAGATGACTTTTCTTCCTGGTGTCATCCGTAACATGGCATTTATCCGCGAGCGTCTATCTTCTGAATTTGTGATGGTAACAAATCAGGATGGTCTTGGAACTGACGCTTATCCAGAAGCTGTATTTGAAGAGGTGCAAAACAAGATGCTTGAAGTTTTGAAAGGCGAAGGCGTTGAGTTTGACGACATTCTTATAGACAAATCATATCCTGAAGATGGTCTTGACACCCGTAAACCGGGAATCGGAATGCTTGGTGCTTACTTGAAAGGAGACTACGACATGTCTCACTCCTACGTCATCGGAGACAGAGCCACAGATGTCCAGCTCGCAAAAAACCTCGGATGCAAAGGTATCCTAATTGCTGAGGATGTAGACGCGGGAGCAATGATGCTTCAAGATAAAGGTTTGACTGAACATTGTGCATTAATCGCTGAAAATTGGAATAAAATTGCAGAATTCCTTTTCGCAGAAGAAAGAGTGGCGACGGTGGCACGCAAGACTAAAGAGACTGATATCAACATCCGCGTCGACTTGGATGGAAATGGAAAATGCGACATTTCTACCGGCCTTGGATTCTTCGACCATATGCTTGAGCAGATCGGTAAACATTCTGGTATCGATTTGATGATTCACGTGAAAGGTGATTTGAACGTAGATGAGCACCACACGATTGAAGACACAGGTATCGCACTCGGAGAAGCTATCTACAAAGCACTTGGATCTAAGCGAGGTGTTGAAAGATACGGATATTCATTGCCAATGGATGATTGCTTGTGCAGCGTCTGCCTTGATTTCGGAGGTAGACCATGGTTGGTATGGGATGCGGAATTCAAAAGAGAATATGTGGGCGACATGCCAACTGAAATGTTTTTGCATTTCTTCAAAAGCTTGAGCGACTCTGCAAAAATGAATCTGAACGTGAAAGCGGAGGGTGACAACGAGCACCACAAAATCGAAGGTATCTTCAAAGCTCTGGCTCGAGCAATCAAGATGGCCATCAAACGTGATATTTATAAGTATGAGTTGCCAAGCACAAAAGGCACTCTATAAATTAAATGCATAATTCGAAATGCGAAATGCATAAATAATCGTTTATTCTTAATTTTAATTTAATAAAGATGAAGGCATACGTTTTCCCTGGTCAGGGATCGCAGTTTAGCGGAATGGGTAAAGATTTGTATGAGAATTCTCCCGTCGCAAAAGAACTTTTTGATAAAGCCGACGAGATTCTTGGATTCAAGATCTCTGAAATCATGTTTAACGGTACTGACGAAGAGTTGAAACAGACAAAAGTGACTCAGCCAGCTGTGTTCCTACACTCTGTAATCCTTGCTAAGGCAATGGGAGACAACTTCCAGCCTGATATGGTAGCTGGACACTCTCTTGGTGAGTTGTCTGCACTTACAGCCGCAGGAGCCATCACATTCGAGGATGGTTTGAAGATCGTTGCTAAACGTGCTATGGCAATGCAAAAAGCGTGTGAGATCCAGCCAAGCATCATGGCCGCAATTCTTGGTCTTGAAGACGCAGTTGTTGAGAAACTTTGTGCAGAGACTACGGAAGGTCAGGTTGTTCCTGCAAACTACAACTGTCCAGGCCAGCTTGTAGTGAGCGGAAGCATCGAAGGTATTGATGCCGTTTGTGCAAAAGCAACAGAAGTTGGAGCAAAGCGTGCTCTTAAACTTGCTGTTTCTGGAGCATTCCACTCTCCTTTCATGAAACCTGCAGAAAATGAACTTGCAGAGGCTATCAAAGCCACTACATTCTCAGCTCCAAAGTGTCCTGTTTATCAGAACGTATCAACTAAGGCAGAGACAGACCCAGAGGTTATCAAGTCTAATTTGCTACGCCAGTTGACTTCACCAGTAAAATGGACTCAGAGTGTGAAGAATATGATCGCCGACGGTGCAACAAGTTTCACTGAAGTTGGTCCAGGAGCTGTGCTTCAGGGAATGATCAAGAAGATTGACAAAGAATGGTGCAAAGAGCATGAAGTCAAAGGGGCTTCTCTATAATAGACCATTTATAAAATACAAAAGACTCTTTCGGAAACGAAAGGGTCTTTTTGTTTTTATAGCCGTATTGCAAACCGTCCACAAAAGAGTTTTTGGGGAAAACTTGATAAATTTCAAGAATATAAATTCATTCTCTCTCATTCTCTTTTTAGTTTCATTTCAAAAACTTCACAGACTTGCAACCATAAAAAGCATCCTCCCCGACCTTCACATTCTCTCTTGAATTATCAATGACGACATCAAGATTTTTACAACCACCAAAAGCATTTCTCCCTATGTTTGTCACACTCGATGGAACAACAAATTTACCATTCTTAACGCTCGGAACACAAATAAGTTTCGTCATATTTTTATCATACAAGATATCATCTACAGATGAATAGGCAGGATTATCAGCCGTGACATTTATACAAGACAGATACATTGAAGGGATTTGTTTTGTATTGCCTTCCAGGCAAAGCTTGGGCGTTGGGTCTCTCATACCCCGGGACTTCATCCCGGGTTTACACGCTCCGCTATATGGCGTCTTCCAGACGCTCCTGTCAGACAACAGTGGTCATTTTCAACACAGAGACGCAGAGGCTTCAGAGATTCTCTTCTCGGGGTTCACCATGTCTCTTGTGGTTATACCCTTGGACTTCTTCCCTGACCCACGGGACTTCCTCACAGTTTTACACGCTCCGCTCGTGGAGTCTTCCAGACGCTGTCCGGTCCATAAAGTCCAAACTCAGGTGGCAGGATTATCCCTCCCGGAGCTCACCGTGTCCGCTGTGGTTATTATTTATGCGTGACGTACAGACACAAAAAAAAGGAGTCAACCTCAATGAGATTGACTCCTGAAAGCGGCGGCTACCTACTCTCCCGAAATT
>CACZOA010000077.1 GCA_902782665.1 uncultured Bacteroidales bacterium | reverse complement strand
GTCTGCTGATAGCAATATCAGCCTTAAAAAAAGTAGTATATGATTCGAAATGCCATTTTCTCAACAGACCTAGAGTTGCAGATTGCCAAGTGCAAAGCTGAAGTGTACGCTTATATCATGCAACTTACTCACGACAGGGAACTTGCTGACGACATTTTCCAGGAGGTTTCAATCCGTGTGCTGACTAAAATCCGTAAAGGAGAGTATCACGACTCAGGCAAGTTTATTGGCTGGGTCAAAACCATCGCCCACAACATGGTGATAGACTATATGCGTTCGTCTAAGAACGATTGCGTCTACTCGGACGACCTTATCAACGAGGATTCCGCCCTCGACGATTGCGAGGAGGATATGATTGTAAAAGAGCAGATTATAGAGACGCTGCATCGTTTGGTAGACAAACTTCCCGAGCCACAAACTGAGATCATCAAGATGCATTACTTTGAAGACCTGAGTTTCAACGAGATCGCTGAAAAGAAAAAGATCAGCATCAACACCGCTCTCGGCAGAGCCAGATATGCGTTGATCAACCTCCGTGCGATGATAAAGGAGAAAAATATCATCCTGTACGCCTGATTGTAATCCATAATTCATAATGCGGAATTCATAATTGTAGAATGTTTACCTCACGTCTATCTGTTATATCTGGAATAACGTGGGGATTTTTATTCGAAAATTTGAAAATCAAAACGAAATTCGCCACTTTTTCGCTACATTTGCACATTATTTTGAATTATTATGTCAAATTGTAGAGTAATATTAAAAAACGGGAAAGAGGAAGCTGTATTAAGATTCCATCCGTGGGTGTTTTCTGGAGCAATCGCCAAGGTCGAAGGTAATCCCAAAGAGGGAGACGTGGTGAAGGTGTTCACTTCAAAAGGCGATTTCTGCGCTGTGGGTCATTATCAGATCGGCAGCATCGCTGTGAGAATCTTCTCTTTCAAAGATGAGGAGCCAACAGCCAAATTCTGGAACTCAAAACTAAGTGAGGCTTACAAAATGCGCCGTGCAATCGGTATTGCAGGACGCTCTGACAATAATACTTATCGTCTTATCCATGGTGAAGGCGACGGAATCCCAGGATGCGTCATCGACATCTATGGCAAGACAGCCGTGATGCAGGCTCATTCTGTGGGAATCCACAATATCAAGGATCTGCTTGCCAAGGAGCTTATCAAGGTGATGGACGGACAGATCGAGAATGTCTACTACAAATCTGAGACGACATTGCCATACAAAGCCGACACTGACAAAGAAGACGGTTATCTGATCGGTAGCGCCAACGAGGCTGATTTCATCGCCATCGAAAACGGTTTGAAATTCAAGGCAGACTGGATAAAGGGTCAGAAGACAGGATTCTTCGTTGACCAGCGCGACAACCGTTCGCTTCTTGAACGTTATGCGAAAGACAAAGATGTGCTCAACATGTTCTGCTACACCGGCGGATTCTCATTCTACGCAATGCGTGGCGGCGCTAAAAGCGTCACTTCCGTCGACTCTTCCGCAAAAGCTATCGAACTTACAAAGGAGAATGTGGAACTGAACTTCCCTGGCGACACTCGTCATAGAGCGGAAGCTACAGACGCATTCAAATTCCTTGATGATATGAAAGACGGTGAATACGACCTTATCATCCTTGATCCGCCAGCTTTCGCTAAACACAGAGATGTGTTGAAACGTGCGTTGAATGGATATAAGAAACTGAATGCCAAGGCTTTCGAGAAGATCAAGAAAGGTGGTATCCTATTCACATTCTCTTGCTCTCAGGCCGTAAACAAAGAGCAATTCCGTCTTGCTGTATTCTCAGCAGCCGCTATGACCGGTCGCAACGTGAGAATACTCCATCAGCTTACCCAACCATCCGATCATCCCGTCAACATCTATCATCCAGAGGGTGAATATTTGAAGGGTCTGGTGCTTTATGTAGAATAAAAACAGCCGTGGCTTAATATCATGACATACACAACATTATTTTTTATCATCGTCGCATTCATCGTTGTGGAGACAGCGTGGGAGAAATATCTCGACCACCGCAACAGAATCGCGTCGACACAACCGCTACCTAAAGAGGTGGAGGGACTTTACAGCGAGGAAGAATACCGTAAACAGCAGGAGTATTTTGCGGCAAACAATAAGTTTGGCAATTTCACTGACATCGTGTCACTTTCTGTGACTTTGATCCTGCTCTTCACATTCGCATTCAAGTATATCGATGATTTCGCAAGAAGTTTCGGATTATCCGAACCATGGACAGCAGCGATCTTCGTTGTACTTACCAACCTGATTTCTGACGTCATATCGATCCCGTTGTCGGCTTACAAGAATTTTGTGATCGAGGAGAAATTCGGATTCAACAAGATGTCTGTCGGCACATTCATTGGCGACACAATCAAAAACATGTTGATTTCCATCATTTTGATGACGTTGGTGGTGGCTGCGTTAGCATACGTCTACCAATGGCTTGGAGTAAACTATTGGATTATCGGATCTTTGATCATAGCCGGAATCATGATCTTCTTCATGACATTCTACACGTCGATAATTCTTCCGCTATTCAATAAGATGACTCCTCTTGAAGAGGGATCTCTCCGCACAGCGATCGAAGAGTTCAGCAAGAAGACGGGATTCAAGATCTCAGATATCTACATCATCGACGGTAGCAAACGTAGCACAAAAGCTAACGCATTCTTCTCAGGTTTGGGTTCAAGAAAAAGAATCTGTCTGTACGACACGTTGAAAAACAAGATGACAGACGATGAGATCGTAGCTGTTTTGGCTCACGAGATCGGTCACCAGAAGTGCAAGCACACAACTAAGCAGTTGGTTTTGGGCATTTTGAACATGGTTTTCATTCTGTTCTTATCATCTTTGTTCTTGGGCGATCCAGAGACAGGCAACATGGATTTGGCAAACGTGTTTGGCAGCGACAAACCATCGTTCCATTTGAGTCTTTACGCATTCATGCTATTGATGTCGCCAATCTCAACAGTTGTGGGATGGCTAGTGAATATTCTGACTCGCAAGTACGAGTATGAAGCTGATGCTTTTGCACAAAAGCACGGAAAAGGCGATGAATTAGTGAACGCTTTGAAAAAATTGTCGGCTGACTCACTTTCCAACCTTACTCCAGACCCGCTATTCGTAAGCTACCATTACTCGCATCCTACATTGGTACAGAGAATAAAAGCGATAGCTGGGAAATGCTAAATGCTAAATGCTGAATGCTAAATGCTAATTCTTAACTCTTAATTTTTAATTAATTAACCAGAAGAGATGTCAGAGAATATTGACAATCTAATAGATAAATTTTACGCTGAGGTTGAAGAGTCTGTGGCAAATGCAAAAAACAGACTTGAAGAAGCCATTACAAACAAAGAGACAAACATCGAGTTGCTTGACACAATCATGCAACCTATCGTAGACACACTCACATACGAAGATATGGACAGTGAGGAGGTCTACAAGAAATATATAGACTATCTGGGAACGATATCGTGGTCTGATAAAAGAGCCGCACAGATCCGTTTGGAGACGATCTGCGGATACAAACATCACATCACCATCGCAGCGTTGCTTGTAGCAGAGGATAAGTTTGGCAGCAAAGTGCCAGGTGATTTCTTCCATTTCGCAAAGCAAAGCGACAGTTGGATCAACAAATGTGCAGGAATACTTTCATGTGTTTCTCGCAACACAGAGAATCCAAACTACAAAGAGATAGTCAAAAAACTCGCTGAAAAGGCGGATTTGGTCAAGACTCTTGACGAAGATAAATTGGAAAGACTCTGCAAAATCACCGATGATTATCCGTCGGATGAGATGCACGACCTTAGTTCAGTAGACGCCAAAGACATTGAAGACGCGTTGGAAGTGTTGGATAAAGCGTTGGCTGAGACAGATCTGATGCAGCGCAAGAGAATACTCAGCGACAGTGTCATCGCACTGAATATCAGACTCTCAATGCTTGATTTCGAACGCACGTCGACGGTGCTTGACGGCGAGAATATGGAGTTTGAGATGTTGTGCGATTGATGGTGGATGGTGGATGGTTGAGGGTTGATGGTGGAGCGGTTAGAGATGCTGCAAGACGTTAAAGATCACAAGTCTGCATCAATCAAACAGATGATGATGAATTTTGTATTTTGATAAAAACATACAAATTTAGCCAATGGCAACCTGGAACCATACAGACATAACAATTAACGGGCAAACTGTAAAAGCTCAAGCTCCTGTCATTGTATCAGCAAGCAGGAGTACAGACATTCCTGCCTTTTATGCCGATTGGTTCTTTGACAGATTATCCAAAGGCTATTCAGCATGGACAAACCCATTCAATGGAGTCAAGTCGTATATTTCCTACACCAACACTCGCTTCATCGTGTTCTGGTCGAAGAATCCAAGTCCGTTACTACCCTATCTGCATATTCTCAAAGAACGCAACATCAAATGCTATATTCAATATACACTGAACGATTATGAAAAAGAGAAACTTGAAAAAGTTCCTCCTCTAGAATACCGCATCAAAACATTCAAACAACTTGTTGAGAAACTTGGTAAAGGATCTGTGGTATGGAGATTCGACCCTATGATACTGACTGATAATATATCCGTAGATTCTTTGCTACAGAAAGTACAGAATATTGGTGACCAGCTGAAAGGCTATACTGAGAAATTGGTTTTCAGTTATGCAGATATAGCCATGTACAAAAAAGTGAAACATAATCTCGACGTGAATGGCATCCATTATCACGAATGGGAAGCAGAACAGATGGAAGAATTTGCGGAAAAACTTTCCGTCATGAACCAGGAACGTGGATGGAACTACCAGCTTGCCACATGCGGAGAGAAGATAGACATCAGCAAATACGGAATCCAGCATAACCGTTGCGTCGACGGAGATTTAATCACCCGACTTGCATGGAGCGATAAAAAACTGATGGATTTCATGAAAGTAAGAATAGAGAAAGTACCGTCGCCAAATTTATTCGGAGACGCCCAACTGCCCGACGGTGCGATCCTCCTGCCCGGCAACCATTATTTTATCAGCACCCACAAAAAAGATCCCGGACAACGGCAATTCTGTGAATGTATGGCATCCAAAGACATCGGAGAATACAACACATGCCCGCATCTCTGCGAATACTGCTACGCCAACACAAGCAAAGAATCTGCCTTGCTAAACTGGAACAAACACAAAGAAAATCCTTTTGGAGAAACGATAACGGGGAAATGACTATGATAGAAGAAAAGACAACATACGCATACAAACTCAAATATCAAGAAGATCTGTCGTTCGACAAGATAATGAGTTTTACAAGAAATTTAATCAACGACCTGCCACAACAGCTCGTTGACGACATGTATGATATGCTTGACCGCGGTGTGGTGCAAATAGACACCGAGCCTCAGATGCTAGTATATATCTATTCATTCGGCAAGATGCACAAGGCAAAGCTCGACTGCGCTTTCGCCCATTTACCCGAAGATTTCCTTCAACAGCCAGAAATAAATATCATCGATTATGGCTGCGGACAAGCTATTGGCACAATGTGTTACGTAGATTTTCTGAAGGAAGAAGGCATAATCCAAAACATCAGAAAAGTAACCCTGATAGAGCCATCCGAAACCTGCCTGAAAAGAGCTGCACTGCACACATCCGCTTTTTTGCCTGAAGCAGAAATCAACACAGTCAACAAAACCTTCGACGAGCTTCTAATGACCGATATTGAAACCGACGAAAACATTCCTACTCTGCATATATTATCGAATGTGTTGGATTTAAAATTTAATTTAGACCGATTTGCAGTAGTGATAAACGAACACATAAAAGGATACAATCAATTTGTCTGCGTCGGACCATATTTCAACTATTCCAACAAAGATGAGCGAATAACAAAATTTTGCTCGATTATAAATGGCAAAGAAAACTTCAGCAAAGTTTATGACAAATACGAACTCAATCCAGACAAACCCTGGACAGCCCATATCAAACTTTTTTCTATAGGGAAAATATCAACAGAGTCGACAGAAAAGGACATAAAGAATAGAATAATAGAAGCACTTATTAACGATGATAATCTTCCTATTTATGCCACAAAATACGATGGTGTAAATTGCTGCTACGTAGATTCAAAAAAGATCTATTTTTGTGAGGAAGAATTTGAAACCGCAACTAAAGATGATGAAATCATCTTAATAACGCCATTCAGCGACAGCAACAGCTACTGGCTAAGCTTCAACATACCAACAGAGGCGACAGAAGAAGACATAAAAAATGGAATTGAAGATGAATTTGGTGTGGTGTATAGCAAAGATGGGAAAAGATTGTTAACGTGTAAAGAGCAAAAATCTGGAACTTATGTCATAAAGAAAGGGACATTAGTAATTTGCGACAATGCATTTAACTTTTTGCAAAACATTGAATATTGCGAGGATTCAGGATGGAATTGGATTCCATTAACAGAAGGATTTGACAATATTATCATTCCAAATTCCGTAACAAAAATTGGGCATGGAGCGTTTGAAGCCTGTCTTTTTGAGCAAATCACAATACCAAAGTATGTCTTAAGTATTGGAGATTATGCATTTTGTAACTGTAGATACCTGAAAAATATCAACATTCCAGATTTCGTAACAAATATCGGGAACTCGACGTTTCTAGATTGTAGAAACTTAAAACAAATCAACATTCCTGATTCCATAACCAGTATTGGAGACAGAGCATTTGCGAATTGTTTTTCTTTAAAGCAAATCAACATTCCAGATTCTGTCATAAGTATTGGACGTGGAGCATTTTCTGGTTGTTCTTCTTTGAAGCAAATAAACATCCCAGATTCTGTCATAAGTATTGGACGCGGAGCATTTTCTGGTTGTTCTTCTTTGAAGCAAATAAACATCCCAGATTCTATCACCTGTATTGGAAATAAAACGCCTAATAATTTTACATTTGACTATGTAATGGAAGATTATATGGAGGGAGATGATTGGGATGATTATTACTTTAATGTTTATAGCGAGGTTTCTGGCGATGGAGTGTTTTATAGATGTTCATCTTTGAAGCAAATCATCATTCCAGATTCTGTCTTATATATTGGAGACGAAACATTCAAAAAATGCGAATCTTTGAAGTTTATCATCATTCCAGATTCTGTAACTTATATTGGATATAGAGCGTTTAGTAGATGTTCATCTTTACAACAAATCAACATTCCTGATTCTGTCTCTAGTATTGGTGACGGAGCGTTTTCTGGTTGCTCTTCTTTGAAACAAATCAACATTCCTGATTCTGTCACAAGTATTGAATCTGGCACATTTTATGAATGCTCTTCTTTGCAACAAATTTACATTCCAGATTCTGTCTCTAGTATTGGTGACGGAGCGTTTTCTGGTTGCTCTTCTTTGCAACAGATAAACATTCCAAAGTCAGTCGTCAGTATTGGACAAAGGGCATTTTCTAGGTGTGAAAACCTTACAATAAAAAATAATTCTTCTCGCTTTATAATAGACAAAGGATTATTAATTGATGTTCAAGAAAAGACGATAATATCATACGTAGGAACTGACAAAATCATCACGATTCCAAATTCTGTCACCTGTATTGGAAGTTCTGCGTTTTCTTGGTGCTCTTCTTTGAAACAGATCAACATTCCTGAGTCTGTTACCAGTATTGGAAATTCTGCGTTTTCTGGCTGTTCTTCTTTGCAGCAGATAAACATTCCAGATTCGGTCTCTTCTATTGGAAAAGAAGCGTTTTTGGAGTGCTCTTCTTTGAAACAAATCAACATTCCGGATTCTGTAACCTGTATTGGAAATGGTGCGTTTTATGGGTGCTCTTCTTTGCAACAGATCAACATTCCAGATTCTGTTACCAATATTGAAGATAGAGCATTTGATAGTTGCTCTTCTTTGAAACAGATCAATATTCCAGATTCTGTTACTAGTATTGGCAAGTGGGCGTTTTCTAGTTGTCATTCTTTGCAACAGATAAACATTCCGGATTCTGTAACCAGTATTAGAAATGAGGCGTTTTCTGATTGTCCTTCTTTGCAACAAATCAACATTCCAGCAAACAGCATAGAAAAATTCAAAAAAATGTTGCCAATGGAGGTGTGGTTGTGGGATATACTTAAAGAAGATGATGATGAGAGAAATTTGCCATTTTGATAGATTCTTTAAAATATTACAGGCGGAAACTGATGGAATTGTGCAGTTTCCGTCTGTTATATAATATAGATTCTACTTTGCTAAATCAATACGCATTGTTCATTATTATATTTCATTACTATCTTGCTTTTCCAGTATTTTATCAATCAATGACTTGAAATTGGTATAGCTCAAATTGTTAAGAGAGTCTGCATTTACCCAGTCAATATAATCTTTAATCTTCTGTAGGAACATATAAATAGCATTTATTTCTTCTTGCTCTTTTTTTAAAGGGCCAACCATATTTGGATCTATGCTCATCATAGAATTTACATCATCAGCGATCTTATCCTTTTGTTCTTTCCAATGTTTAACCATGTCAATATAAAATCTCCTATCCCTAATGGAGTCGTCTACGACAACTGGCAGAATCCTATCAATGCCATCATTCCTTTTCAGAATACCCGACAGTTCGTACATGCAGTTTTTTGACAGCATATAAGCCCTGCTTAGAACCACCACGATTATTTCGCCATTCCGAATTGAATTCATAAAGGCATTGATATTATCCAAGTAAGAACAATTTTGCTTGTCACGACAATAATTAATTCTTCTATGATCAAATACCATACATAAGTGATTAACAGTATGGTCTGAATTGTTCTCCCAACTGTATGAAATGTACACAGGAGTTTGATTTATGAAATTTGTATTATTCTCTTCTGATAACATATTATTATCTATCATATTTATTACCTGTTCAATGCTTTTAATGGATGAATGATTCTCATAATACTTGTTCTCGAACTGGATCATGTATCTATTTAGATATTTATAGTATACATCTTTGCTGATGAGTTCTCTTATACCCCTTTTTACCTCGGTCAACGACTCTTCATTGCTAATGGCAATTTTCTCCAACGAAGTGATAATACTGGTGTTGGTATAGTCATTATTGTATTTGTGCTGATGGCAAATGTCTATCACCTGAATTAGCAACGTGATTGCATTGACATCAGAAAAACAGAAATTATATTCCCGATAGTTATCTAATAGTTCTGAATGTTCAACGATATACGCAAGAGCATCAATGCTTCCTATGCCAAGTAGAATACGTAAAGCCTGTTCCTGTATATATCCTTCAAATATATCAATCTTTGGTTCCAGCTTTTCTTTCACCCAATCTTCATCCCCAAAATTCTTACAAACAGAAGCATAAACAGTTAACTGAAGAGACTTTTCCATCTTGTCTGATGCCGCTTTCATTTCTTCCACCATAATGTCTGATTTTATCATCAGTTCAGCGAGATAATCATCACTCCTGCAACCATTCTTAATATATTCAAACACAATTTGGTATCCTTCTGAAATATGGTTCTTAATGACATACTCTGCCATTCTTACACCTGTAGCCCTGCTTTTCCATTTGTTTATATCTCTTAGTAGACTAACAATATGCTCACCAAGTTTATCTTGTTCGACTGTTTCTTCTATGTACTCAAAAAGTGTATAGGTTTCGCAAAATCCGCTATCGCCTTTTTTTGATACAGACAATTCCGAGAATGGAATCAACGATATTAAAGTGTTCTCGTCGACCGAGAAGTTTCCTTCCAACATCAGTTTTATAGCACACTTCTCATACTCCAATTCACAATAGATTTTTTTGCTTATGTTTTCAACAATACGCTTCGCAGTGTCATTCATACGTTTTCTTGCAGCATCATCTATCAAACAGGAGTGCATAGGCATGTGCGTACAATTCCCAACTATCATCATAAAGAAATCTTCATAGACCGTTTTATTCTTGATGTTAGTTTCAATCATATCACGTGAAAAGTTTCCATCACTCTCGATATAATTGTTATAAAACTGATAGACATAATTATTCCATAGATACTCATCATCTTCTTTCAAAACTCTACGAAGTTCGTCGCGAGTGTTTGTTTTTATCCTATTAAGCATACCTAATACTTGTTGCTTAAACTTGTCGTAGTCAGCAAGACTGACAAAATTTTCTCTTTTACGCAGACGTCTTTCTTTGTCACATTCTGTTTCTGGAAAGAAATAATTATATTTCTCTGTCGCATAATTCGCCATCTCCAAATATGGACAACCTCTGAACCATCCTGCCCAAATTCTGTCTTCTTCAGACTGATGATTAAACTCGTTATAATAGGCATCTATATATTCCTTAGTTATCCAGAGTCCAGTCTTCAAAAATAGTCTTTCGACTTCAGTCTCCTTATCAGAATAATTAAGAATACTTTTGTCTGTTTTATCAAAAATATCTTTTTCTGAATTTGCGGTTCCTGTACTTATGAAGAAATTTCTATATATTTCCAGTATGTCTTGATGTTCGTTTGTATTGTAATAAAGGTTTGGAAAGGTTTTCAGATACAAGTTCTCAATGACTTTGACAAGGTTGTTGTCCATTCCTTTTCTAATCAGTTCTTCGGTCTTTTGCAGCAGACATTTAATCATATCTCTGTAATGAGACCATTCACTGTCATAATAGTATAGGAAGTTCTTAAACTCATGCTTTAATATTTTCTCAATTCCATCCGCATTCTTCACTGCTGAAAGAGCCGCATAGATTTCGTCCCTTGATACAACATGCGTGATATTTCCCTCTTGTTGGTCTTGTACATAATGTTCTTTATCAAGTATATAGTCTACATATTCATCCACCATTTTAGCTCCGTGAATTAATGAAACCATCACATTGATAGCATCGTAGTTATTGCTATCCTTGAAAATTTCGAAATAGTGTCTTACGTATTTTTCTTTAAAAAAGAAATCATTTCTCAAATACAGATAAGACAGGTCTCCTGTTGGCTTTTCTTTGAGGTTACAAATTGTAATTTCATCAAGAACACTCAACAATTTTTTGAACACATCGTTTGAACTAGTTTCAACTACTGTCCATTTTAAGAAATAGCACAGACACATCAAGTCTGCATAATAAGCTGTACCGATCTCTGCTTTCTTTAATTCTTCTGCGATATAATCAACTGTAACATCGGATTGTCCAAATCTCAACATATTTTTGTAGTCGTCTGCAAATATACTCGACATTCTTATCCCAAAATTCTTATATTCTTTTAGAATGCTGATGAAGATATTGTCTTTTGTCTCTTGATTCAACGAACTGCTGTCAGCATATATTACCAGTTCCATGCTGGCCAATTTCAGCCACTCTATGTTTTCTTTTATCTTGTCTTTTTCATTATGTCCATACATTCCCATCCAGAGCATAATGATATTATACCACTCTGGTTTAATCTTGCCATTTGGCATTGAGGCAAGTTGCTTGGCCTTTCCAAGTCCCCTCTTGTATAAATAGTCAGCCGTCAACCATTCCCTAAAAGCATTATGCTCAAAAGAATAAGCATCATCTTCAAATTTTATAATAGAGTATCGCTTGCATTCTTCTATTTTCTGTATGTCATTATCAAGACACGTGGCGAATTCTTTTTCCAATAGTGTTTGTCTGTTCATAAGAGACATGGCGACAGCCACACGTCGCAACATTTCAATTGCATCCTCGCTATCTGCACTATATGACGGCAACGTCCCTTTTTCCGTTCTCTCTTTCTTGTAACTTTTTTCAATGAAAAGTTTGTAGATATCAGATCTATTCTTTGGCAGATTTTTCGTTTCCTTATATGCATCTATCAGAACGTTCAGGAAAAATGGTTGTTTTGCAAAATCTACCAATTCTTGTTCCTCAATCATCTTCCAAAGATTATTCCTTCCTTTAAGTTCATGGTTTATATGTGCTTTAGCATCTTCGTCGCTCATACTCTCAATATATAGTTCATGGAAAGCATTCAACTGATCATCCTTTCTGTAGTTGCTCCGACATGACAACACCATCTTTATTTCTGGTTTGTCATGGGCATACGAATTAATGGTTCTCAACAAATTTTCTCTCTCTTTACCGTTTATCTCATCAAGGGCATCTATGACAACAACCACTTCTTTACCGTCAATCCATTTGATTTGTGGCATGTCATCATGTTTGAGGTCATAGCTAGACTTTACTTCATAACTTACAGGCATAAATAGACCACATTCCTGCAACTCCCAACAAAGATTCCTAAGTTCCGTTGTCTTTCCTGTCTGTGCTCCACTATAAACGATAAACTTGTTCTTTCCTTTTGCTATTTCACTGGTTACATAGTCTCCAAGTGTAAATCTCTCATTATTTTTTAGAAGATACCACAAAAAATTATTACCATCTTGTTCGTCCGTACAATACCTACGAATGTATCCTTCAACCGCATTGTGTTTCGTCAATCCTCTTTTAGGTTGCATTGTAACTTTTTGATAGCCAAGTATCATATCTGTTTTTTTGTCCAACCCTTGCAATAATACATTGTTATCGTGAACTCCATCAGAAACAGCATCAATCTTCTGTTCTATGATAAAATTATAGCAAATTTGATTATTTTTCAACTCTTCAGCCCATAATTCAATCAGTTCTCGATTATCTATATGTTCCTCCTTACGCTGAAGATAGTTCTTCAAATCATTAAGCTGTCGGAACAGTCTCATCGACATTCTTTTCCTAATGTCATCATTCTTGCACCATTTTTCCAGTGCTTTCTGATAGCAGTTTTCGAGTTCGTCTTCAAGCTTTTTGTTTATACTATCCTTTATTTCCTTTATTGTCGGAATATTGTTCGCTAAATATGATAATGCAAATCCAAGAATCAATTCTATATTCATAATGTCTCTTTATTGTTATTTCTTTTCTCTTACTTCTGTTTTTTTATACAAAATATGACAAAATCACACTTACAACCTTCATTTCTGTCTGTAATAAACAAAATTATGGCTCAATTACAAAGACTGTTGAATTACTTAAGCTTCTTATCACCAAACAAAATCTTGCCTTCTAAAAAATATACATCATTCTCCTCACCCCTTTCTCAATCTTTCACACGCCATCTTTGCTTCTTCAACACCTTCTTTTGCAGCACGTTCATACCAATATAGAGCCAGATCCAGATCTTTATCTACACCTATTCCATTTTCAAGACACCTGCCATATTGATATTTGGCCTCAGGTATATATTCATCGTTTAGCAATACTTCAAACATTGATGCGGCATATTCGTAATTCTGCTCATATCCATATCCGTTCAAGTAGAACAATGCCAAACGATAAAGAGCCTCATTTTGCAAAGGAGATGTGAAAGCAGCCCTTTCATAATACTTAATTGCTTTCAAGTAGTCCTGCTCCACTCCGTCGCCAATCTCATACATACGTCCAAGTTTCATCTGCGAAAATTTCTCTTTATAATCATCAGCAGCTTTTTCAAACCACTCGACAGCAGTCTGTATGTTTTTCTCTACCAGTTTTCCTTCATAATAAATTTCGCCTATTTCGAATTTTGCACAACTATCGCCTTGCTCGGCCCGTTCCCTGAGTTCTTCCAGGTTGGATAATTCCAACGACATCAACGACATAATTTCCAATTCAAACTTCATAATTTTTCCTCTATTAACTCATTCGTTTTCAAATAACACAAAAATAAGAATAAAATATTATTTTTGCATAAATCAATCTGATTGGCATGCTTAATTTGTAAGAAAAATATGGATAGAAACGAATCAAATAGGATTTCATATTATATCGCTTGCATAGGTGCGTTCGCAGAAAGGTTTGCTATCAGCAACGCCTTTGCTTACAATTATCTATTGAAATATAAAGGGTTAGCTTTTATATACGATTGCTATGAATCCGAGCATACCCTTTCTATAGATGACGCTGTTGAGGACATGTACATGATTTGCAAACGTAATGGAGGAGCATTAAAATGAGGCTATACCATGGTTCTAATACCGAAATAGAAACTATAGACCTTAGTCGCGGAAGACAAGGAAAAGATTTCGGATCTGGTTTCTATACGAGTGCCGACTATATGCAAGCAGTGGAGTTTACATCCAATGTAATAAGAAGAGAAGGTAAAGGAATACCAACCGTAACATCTTTCGAATTTGATGAATCTGCATTTGAAAAATTGAATGTAAAACGTTTTGAAGGATACACTAATGAATGGGCAGAATTCATTCTTGCCAATAGACAAAATGATACAGGCAGACCTATTCATTCTTATGATATTGTAATCGGTCCAATCGCAGATGATAGCGTGGGGGTACAGATAAGACGTCTTATGAGAGGCTATATCTCAATAGATTCTTTTCTTGAAGAAATCAAATACTGTAAAATAACAATTCAATACTTCTTTGGAACTGAAGAATCAATAAAGTACTTAAAAAAATTATGACAAAGGAAGACAGACAATTTTTAATAGAAACTCTATGTGAGGATTTGGTTCCGATGATTATGAAAGAATATAATCTTTCAGCTATTGAGGCATTGGATAAACTATACAAATCAAAAACATTTGCAAAAATAGAAGATCCTGAAACAGGACTGTATTTTCAAGGGGCTGTTTACGTTTTTGATTTCATCAAAGAAGAATTTAAACAGTCAAACTTATCATAATCAAGTTCTCACAGGTAGATAATATCCGTCTGAAAGACGCTACCGAGCAAAGCGAGAGGAACCCGTGACAAAGTCTCGGGTAGTGCACCAACAGCATAAAAACTTTGCCTGAAAGGCAATACGACAAGTACTGCTTTTCCCCTCTATTTTTAAGTCTTTCTCTGAAAACTTCTATTCTCTGTGATTTTATTAAATTTATGTGCTCGCCTACGGCTAGCACTATACACATACATGAACTCCTCGGCTATTGCATTTGCAACACCCGATAACATCATGACAAACAGGATTAGTATTTTAAAAGTTTGGGTTAACATAAATATATCTATTGATTACTTTTTGCTATTCAAAATAACAAGCGCTGCTATACAACCTGGAATCCAGCCAAGAAGTGTCAGGATAAAAGTGATAACAATATTTCCACATCCCTGATCATACACCGCCAACGGTGGAAATACAATGCATAATAAAACTCTCAAACAACTCATATCATCAACATTTAATCATCAAACACTTAATCGTCAATCGTCAACCATCAACCGTCAACCATCAATCGTCAACCATCAACCGTCAACCATCAACCATCAACCATCAACCATCAACCGTCAACCATCAATCATCAACCGTCAACCGTCAACCATCAATCATCAACCGTCAACCGTCAACCATCAACCATCAATCGTCAACCATCAACCATCAACCATCAACCATCAACCATCAACCATCAACCATCAATCATCAATCACTTCACCCAGCACTTGTCGATCTGACAGATGTAAAGTTTATGATAATCGCCTGCCTTAAACCATTTCTCGACCATGCTTTTATCTATGAATGAAGCCTCATCCAATGTCTGGGCGTACATCTTCGTGCATTCCATCACCAATGAAGCCTCAGCGAACGTCATGTTGCCAGCCTCTGTAGAGATAGCTGTCAGTCCTGCCTCCTTCACCTTGTCGCAGTCACGTCCTGATTTTGAACCACATATCTGCAAAGCCTTACGGTATTCCTCGCCGAAGAATGAAAGTGTAAGAGTTGGATTCTTCTCCACAAACTCAAATGTGTAGCGTTGAGGACGAATAACCAAGTAGGCAACATTCTTTCCACAGAACACTCCCACTCCGCCCCAGCTGGCTGTCATTGTGTTGAATTTTGATTTGTCTCCGGCTGTGATAAGAAGCCACTCGTCTCCAATCTTCTTGATAAAATTGCCGCTTATCTCCTTAGCGTCTATCTCTTTGAAATTTTCCATAGTCTTAATTTTTAAGGCCAAATATACTCATATTTGGCTAAAAAACACCTATATTTGTAGAAAATTGCGTCAAAAAACATGGCTCACAGATACCTTGTCGGAGAAAACGTAAGACTAAGAAATGTGGAGGCTGCCGACGTTGATTTCCTTTGTGAAATCGAGAACGACAGCCAAAATTGGAATGTTTCCGACACATTGGCTCCTTATTCCAGAACGACGATGGAAGAATATATACAGAGCGAATCACTCGGTATCTGGGCAAATGGTCAGCAGCGTTTTATCATTGAGAATCAGGAGAAAAGCATCGTCGGAACGATTGATCTATATGATGTGGACATCTTCTCGCACAAAGCGGCTGTCGGGATCATAATCAAAGATGATTGTCGACGGAATGGCTACGGACGCGAGGCATTGCGTCTACTTTGCGATTATTGCTTCTCTCATCTTGATTTCCAGATGCTTTATGCTTATGTGGAGACAGGAAACGAACCTTCCATTTCAGTGATGAAATCGGCTGATTTTGAGATCACAGCCACACTGAGACGTTGGCGACGAATCGGCAGGGAATACAAAGACGTGTTCGTTGTGCAGAAATTAAGAATTAATAATTAAGGATTAAAAATTGAAGCAACAAGTTTTTGTGGTAGTCGACGGTGATTACCAACCAGATACAGCGGTGGAGATGGCAAAAAAATTGTCGGACACATACTCGAAAGAGATATGTCTGCTATCTATTGCCAACAATGAATCCGACGAAGATTCATGTCAGGAGATTCTGAACGCATACAAGACTAAATTGGCGGGCAAATCGATAAATGTCGACACCACCGTCATCCCGAGCGCTGATGAGTTCACATCCACAATTGAGGCTGCGGAAGCGTCGATGCTTGTGTTTGAGATCACTCCAAACTCCAGCATCCGCAAGATGCTTAAACTATGCAGAGAACTACGTACACCATATTTCTTCTGCAAACCAGGCATGAAGATCGCATTCGACAAAATCCTCGTGCCAGTCAACTATTTGATTGAAGAACGTGAAAAAGGGCCGTTCTCATCAAGTTTCGGACGTTTCTTCAAATCCAAAATCATGCTGATGACAGCCAAAGACTACGGTTCAAAAGCCAAGGAGACGACGGAGGCCATCGCTACTCTACTCGACCACGCAGGAGTGGAACACACTCGCGTCGAAGCCAAGAAAGACAGTTTCAAGATTGAGTTTGAGGCAGTGGAAAAATCCGCTGAATTGGGTGCTGACCTGCTGATATGCAGTGCGTCCCGTGACTATGGTCTGGACGACATCATTTTCGGACCTAAAGAGCAGAAAGTATTGAAAAAAAGCAATATACCAGTTATGTTAATCAATCCAAGAGGTGACCTCTATTCACTTTGCGGATAAAAAGTACAAAAAATGAAAAGCGAGAATATCCTATTTCTTGATATTGAGACGGTGCCGATGGCATCCAAACTGGAGGAAGTGCCAGAAGAGCTGCGTCACATGTTCATCGATAAAGTCACAAAGACAGATGAAGATCTGACAGAAGAAGAGATCAACCAACGAGGTGGACTATACGCTGAATTTGGAAAAATCGTCTGCATATCCGTAGGTCTGCTACATACAAAAGACGGACAACGTCATCTACGCATCAAATCATTCTATTCCGACGATGAAAAGGAACTTTTGACAGGTTTTGCGGAAACAGTAAGCAAAATGTCGATGACTGTGCATGGAGACCTGGCTCTTTGCGGACACAACTCCAAATCATTCGATTTACCGTTTATCGCCAGAAGAATGATAATCAACAATATCCCATTGCCATACGAATTACAGACCGCAGGAAAGAAACCGTGGGATATGAAGTGGATTGACACTATGGAATTGTGGAGATGCGGAGACACAAGACACTCTGCCACACTCAAACTGCTTTGCGCATTGTTTGGAATCACAACACCCAAAGATGATATCGACGGCAGCCAAGTAGCCAACGTCTACTACAACGAGCATAATCTTGACAGAATCGCATTCTATTGCGAGAAGGATGTGCGTGCCACCACTCAGGTTTACCTCAGAATCGTAGGAGAAGAGGTTTTGCCCGATGAAAACGTATATTCAACAACATTCAACCCAGACGGAACACGTATAGAAAATGAAAATAAATAAGACGAATGCGGCACGTATACTCGACCGCAACAAGATCAAATATGAGCTCATCCCATACGAAGTGGATGAGAATGATTTGAGTGCACAACATATTGTGGCTCAACTTGGAGAGGACATCAACTGCGTCTTCAAGACACTCGTGCTTAAAGGCGACAAGACAGGATTCTTCGTCTGCGTCATTCCCGGCGACAAGACCGTAGATTTGAAGAAAGCGGCAAAAGTGTCTGGCAATAAAAACTGCGACCTGATACCGATGAAAGATCTTCTTGCCACAACCGGATACATACGTGGAGGATGCAGTCCGCTCGGAATGAAGAAACCATTCCCCACATTTTTCCACAACACAGTGACAGAGCATGAATACGTCTATGTGTCGGCAGGAGTGCGTGGATTGCAGATCAAATGTGCGCCAAATGATTTGGTATCGACTGTCGGGGCAAAGATTGAGGATTTGATAGCGGAATAAGGGATTATCATCAAATAAACAGATTCTGGATTCACTGCTATTCCCGAGACTTCGTCCCGGGTTACTCTCGCTTTGCTCGGAATGCTTGCAAACAAATAACTGCTCGTTCTTACGAACTCGCAGATGAAGGAGAGTTAGGGCGTTCCGCCCTTAACAATCCTCAAACTCTATACCCAAACTTAACAAGTTTATGAAATCGAGTAAAAATCCTCTCCACTTTTGAGTAAATTTCTCTCCACTTTTGAGTAAATTTCTCTCCACTTTTGAGTAAAATTTCATCCACTTTTGAGTAAAATCCCATCCACTTTTGAGTAAAATCCTCTCCACTTTTTGAGTAAAGTCCTCCGCACTTTTGAGTAAAATACTCTATACTTTTGAGTAAAATCCTCCGCACTTTTGAGTAAATTTCTCTCCACTTTTGAGTAAAGTCCTCCGCACTTTTGAGTAAAATCCTCTATACTTACTTTTGAGTAAAATTCTCCGCACTTTTGAGTAAAATCCTCCGCACTTTTGAGTAAAATCCTCCGCACTTTTGAGTAAATTTCTCTCAACTTTTGAGTAAAATCCTCTCAACTTTTGAGTAAAATCCTCTCAACTTTTGAGTAAAATC